>NZ_CP012898.1:1966500-2294250 GCF_001310225.1 Pseudalgibacter alginicilyticus
AGATTCCATATCTTTTAGTATTTAAAAAAAGTCGTTTAATTTATTTCAGCAAAGAAAAGAATCAAACGACTTTGTAATGTTTTGTTAATGTTATTTATTCTTCTTCGTCTGCGGTAACTTTAGCCTTAGGAGCAGCTTTAGCTTTAGGTGCTTTTTCAGCATCATTAGAAGCATCTTTATCTGCTTTACGCTCAGCTAAACCTCCTGCTATTGCAGATGTTACATGAGATAAAATTTTATCGATTGATTTAGAAGCATCATCATTTGCAGGAATTACATAATCAACTTGACGTGGATCTGAGTTGGTATCAACCATTGCAAATATTGGAATGTTTAATTTTTGAGCTTCTTTAATCGCAATATGCTCACGCTTAATATCTACAACAAATAACGCACCTGGTAAACGAGTCATATCAACAATAGACCCTAAGTTTTTCTCTAACTTAGCTCTTAAACGATCAACTTGTAAACGTTCTTTTTTCGATAAAGTTAAAAACGTTCCATCTTTCTTCATTCTATCAATAGACGCCATTTTTTTAACTGCTTTTCTAATAGTAACAAAGTTAGTTAACATACCACCTGGCCATCTTTCTGTGATATAAGGCATGTTAATAGCGCCTGCTTTTTCTGCAACGATATCCTTCGCCTGTTTTTTTGTTGCTACAAATAAAATTTTACGACCAGAGTTAGCAATTTTTGCTAAAGCCTCTCCTGCTTCGTCGATTTTAGCTGCTGTTTTGTATAGGTTTATAATATGAATACCGTTACGTTCCATATATACGTAAGGAGCCATGTTTGGGTCCCACTTACGTGTAAGGTGTCCAAAGTGTACACCTGCTTCAAGTAATTCTTTTACTTCTACTGCCATTTTTGTAATAGTTTACGTTCTGTTGAATTAGCAATGTTCCATTTGGCTTTTGGCTCTTGGCTTCATTTAGATGCTAAACTAAATCCTGCTTTTAGGCTAGGACAACAATAACTGTTTATTTTTTTGTTTTTAATTCCAACAAGATTGAGATAACTAAAAAATAGATATCCAATCATGTTGAGGATAATATTAACGTTTAGAGAACTGGAATTTCTTACGCGCTTTCTTCTGACCGAATTTCTTACGCTCTACCATTCTTGGATCTCTAGTTAGTAAACCTTCTGGTTTAAGTGTTAATCTGTTTTCAGCATCAACCTCGCACATAGCACGAGAAAGGGCTAAACGAACAGCTTCTGCTTGACCGGTAATACCACCTCCATATACATTTACTGTAATATCAAAGTTGCCGTCATTGTTAGTCATAACTAAAGGTTGCTTTACTTTGTACTGTAAGGTAGCGGTAGTAAAGTAATTAGCTAAGTCTTTTTTATTAATCGTAATGTTTCCTGTTCCTGGAGAAACATAAGCACGAGCAACAGCCGTCTTTCTACGGCCAATTTTGTGAATTACTTCCATTTTATTTAAATTCTTCTAGGTTAATTGCTTTTGGTTTTTGAGCTGCATGAGCGTGCTCTGTTCCAACAACAACTGTTAGGTTACGGAATAAATCTGCACCTAATTTGTTTTTAGGGAGCATTCCTTTTACTGATTTTTCTACTACTCTTGCTGGGTCCTTCCCAAACAATTCTGTAGCAGTTAAACTTCTTTGACCACCTGGATATCCTGTGTGACGAATGTAAGTTTTATCATTCCACTTGTTTCCAGTTAAGTTGATTTTTTCTGAGTTGATAACAATTACGTTATCGCCGCAATCAACATGTGGTGTGAAGCTAGGCTTATGTTTACCTCTTAATAGTTTTGCAACTTTAGAAGCTAAACGACCCAAAGTTTGACCATCTGCATCAACTAAAACCCACTGCTTATCTACAGTAGCTTTATTAGCTGAAATGGTTTTGTAGCTTAATGTGTCCACGTTATTATATTTTTTATTAAACATTCCTCTCTCAAAAAGAGTTTGCAAATTTACGATTAAATATTTGATTACCAAATAGTGAATCGCTTTTTTATTGACTATTTAAAATGTAATGAAAACTAAGGGTTTGAGAAGTTTACTAGTGAAAATTTATTCGATATGAAACAACCTGAAATGATACTTTATAATTAAGTAATGTTTGTAAAGTGTATTTACAGAATAGCCATCGCTAATTATTAGGTCTAAAATCATTTTTTTAACTCAATTTTTTTAAAAACTATGCTTTTTCGCACAAATGTTTTGTTATAAAATAGAGCTACCATTCATTAATTCTATTAGAATCTAATTTTATGAATATAAAAAGCAGCATAGTAAATGCCCATAGTCCAGACCCTCCATAGCTAAACATAGGTAAAGGAATTCCTATTGTAGGAATGAGCCCCATAACCATACCTATATTAATCATAAAATGCATAAAAATAATAGAGGCTACACCGTAACCATACACTCTACTGAATTGAGATTTTTGTAGTTCTGCCAAATGTATAATTCTAATTAAAAGCAATACAAAAAGAATCACCACAAACGAACTTCCAACAAACCCCCATTCTTCACCTACCGTACTAAAAATATAATCGGTATGTTGCTCAGGCACAAACTTCCCTGTGGTTCTGGTTCCTTCCATAAAACCTCTACCAGTTAATCCTCCTGAACCAATGGCTTTTTCTGACTCATTTAAATTATAGGCAAAAGTCTGTTTCATCCGTTCTAATTTATCAGGATCCGTTTCTAAACGCAACCATAAACTTATTCTATCCTGCTGATGTGGCTTTAATATACTCTGATAAAAGAATTTTATTCCAAACGACATGGCTATTGCAACCACTAAAGCAAATGCAGATTGCAAAACATGTGGTTTCTTTTTGGAAACCAGATGATAAACCCCAACCAAAAAGACCACCAAAACAGATGTAATAAGTGCCCCAAACTTCAACGAAAAAACAGCCAAAAACACTAATAAAGCACCTAAAATTAAATATATTTGAGGCAAGCCTTCTCTATATAAAACAAACACAAAAGCTGCATACACAACTGTACTTCCTGTATCATTTTGCAACAGTACCAACAAGGCCGGAAGCGCTATTATTACAAAAATTTTTAACTGATCTTTAAAATCATGAATATTAGTATTTAAATCGCTTACATATTTAGCTACCGCCAAAGCTGTTGCTGCTTTTGCAAATTCACTAGGTTGCAAAGTCATACCGCCAATTGCATACCAAGAAGTTGCTCCATTTACATTTTTTCCAAATAAAAATAGCCCAACCAAAGATAACATGGAAATGATATAAATAACACTAGAGAACCGTTCATAAAACTTTGCTTCAATAGATAAAATTAAAACTATCAAACCAAATGTTAGAAAAATAAACATGAGCTGCTTACCGTAAGATTGCGAAAAATCAAAATAATCTACAGTATCTCCTGTGTGAGATGCTGACAGAATATTTAACCACCCAAAACCCACTAATAATAGAAAAAGAATGATGGTAATCCAATCAAATTTAAAATACTTATTCGTTTCTCTAACCATTAATTATTTGAATTTGAAATAGCCTGCAAATGTTCTTTAAGCAACCTGTACTCTGCATCCTCTACAACAGTTGGGTATGTTTCTCCATTAATTTTAAAGGATTCTCCTGAATACGGTTTTAAATATTCGTCTTCTAAACTATGTCTTAAAATCCAATCCTCCAAATCGGTTCTAGTGATATGTCCTTTTAAATATTTTTCAATAATTAAACTGGCTATTTTTCCTGCAAACCGGCTTCCCCAATACCCGTTTTCCACAAATACAGCCAAGGCTATTTTTGGATTATCTTTAGGCGCAAACGCTACAAAAATAGAGTGATCTGTTAATTGGGTTGTTACACTATCTATTTTCATAAAATTTTCAGCAGTACCTGTTTTCCCACAGATTTCAATTCCTTTCACTTGAAGGGATGCTGCTGTTCCTTTATTATAAACATCAAACATACCTTGCACAATGGGTTCAAAATGCTGCTTATCTATTGTAGTATGCTTAGCTGTTGTATACTTACTAGGAATAGTATCATTCTCTATTTTTTTTATAATATGTGGTGTATAAAAGTACCCTCTGTTTCCAATAGCAGCTACCATATTTGCCAATTGAATAGGTGTTGCTTCCACCTCCCCCTGACCAATTGAATTTGAAATATTATAGGTGGACACCCATCTGTTTTTACCATACCATCTATCATAAAAATCACCATCTGGAACGCGACCTTTATTACCTATTTTTAAATCATAGCCTAAATAATTTCCTAACCCAAAACTCTTTACATGATTACTCCAAACATCCATTCCTTCTGAAGGGTCTTTATATTTATCAATAATACGGCGATACACATTTGCAAAATAGGCGTTACATGACTGCGCTATACCCGCATTCATATCCACAGGGCTTGCATGATGGTGACACCCCGTTAATCTTCTATTACCTAAATAATAGCCCATTCTACAAATAAATCGCTCATTTTCAGATACAATACCTTCTTGCAAACCAATTAGTGCATTTATTACTTTAAACGGTGAACCAGGGGGATATTGTGCTTTCAGACCTCTGTCAAATAGTGGTTTTGCAATGGTATCATTATATAGTTTTGTGAAATTTTTAGATCGCTCTCTACCTACTAATAAATTAGGGTTGTAGGATGGTGCAGACACCATAGTTAGTATTTCACCACTACTAGGCTCAATAGCAATAATACCACCACGTTTATTTTGCATAAGCAATTCTCCATATTCCTGCAATTTAGCGTCTATAGTTATTGTAATATCTTTTCCTTGTTCTGGGATGGTATCAAACACCCCATCTTTATAAGGACCAATATCTCTATTAAAACGATCTTTTTGAATAAACTTAATACCTTTAACACCTCGAAGTATATTTTCATAAGAAGCCTCAACCCCTTGCTTACCAATAAGATCCCCCATTTTATAATAAGGTTCTCTTTGTATAACAGCATTATTTACTTCACCAATATCACCCAAAACATTAGCCCCAATAGTGGTTTCATAATGCCTTAAGGAACGTTTTTGAATATAAAAACCCTCAAATTTCCGCATTTTTTCTTGCAGTACGGCATAGTCTCCTTTAGACATATGGGGGACTAAAACAGATGGTAACCTGGGAGAATAATTTCGTGCTTTTTGAATGGCTTTTAATAGTCTTTCTTTATCCATTTTTAATAAGGCACAAAACTCTAACGTATCAAAAGGTTTTACCTCTCTTGGAATGACCATAACATCATAAGATGGCTGGTTGGACACCAAAAGTTTACCATTCCTGTCATATACAAAACCTCTTTTAGGGTAATCAAATACTTTTCTAATAGCGTTATCTTCAAATAAACTCTGGCTATTATCTTTATATACTTGTAGATAAAACAACCTTGCTATAAAAGTAAGTCCAACAAAAATAATTGTTAATAGAAGTAAAAAATGTCTCATTTAGTTTTTCGACTAAAAATAATGGTTAGCAAAACGCATAATAAAATAGTAAAAATACTTGAAAATAACGTTTTTTGAAGTATTAAAAGTATTTTCGAAATGCTAAATATTTCTAAAGAAAAAAGAATCAAATGATGTAGTAGAGTTATTAATACAATATAGGTGAGTTTTGAACCAAAATCTACCATATCAAATTTAATACTTTGATATTCATAAACGGTACCAAAACTAAACTTTAAAAGCAGTGGTCTCGCATAAGCCAAAGTAACTGAAGCTGCAGCATGAATACCCCCTGTATCTAAAAACATATCAACCGACAACCCTAATAGAAAACCTAAAAAAACAAATAATAAACGATTGTTTTTAACTGGAAAGAGGACAATAAAGAGAATATAAATATACGGATTAATATCCCCTAAAAAATTAATATGATTGCAAACAAGGGCTTGAACAAAAACAAGCACAATAAAACGCATGCTATTTGTTGCTATAACACTATTCATTAGCAGCATTTAACAAGTTGGTAATTTCTGAGATATCCTTATTTTCAATAATATAAACGTGTTCTAAACTTGTCATGTCATTAAAAAGCTTAATGTTAATTTCATAGAAATTTTCAGCTATATCTAAATGAAAATCATGAACTGTTCCAATTAAAATACCTTTTGGGAAAATAGACGAACGACCAGAAGTAACAATAGTATCTCCTACTTTTACTGGAGCAATTTTAGCTACATCAATTAATTGAACAAACTCTGGCGATTTACTATTCCATACCAATGACCCATAATGATTTGTTTTTTTTAATTGTGCACTTATTTTACTAGTTGTATTTAATATGGAAATTACTGTTGAAAACCGATTACTTGTATTATCAACAATCCCAATAATTCCTTTTGATGAAACTACACCAAAATCTTCGTTAATACTATCCTTTTTCCCTTTATCGAGCAGCAACACATTATTAGACAACGAATAACTATTTTTTAAAACATTGGCAGCTGTAAATTGGTACGTACTATCTATTACAAATCCGTCTTTAAAAGTTGAATCAGTTTTAATTTCAATATTAGAAACAATCGCTTTTAATCTATTATTTTCTTCTGATAAGATCGTATTTTGTTTTTTTAAACTAAAATAACTATTAATATTATTTATCGAGTTATAAATGCCTCCAGTTAAAAAATTAGCCGAATTTACAAACTTACTTTTATGAAAAGAATGTGTTTGAATAGTAAAGAAAAGCGATAAAGAAAAAAGCAACAAGAACAACAAAAAAACTTTGTTTCTTATTATAAAATTAATAATCTGTTGCATGTTTTTTCAATCTATTTTATCAATACACTTTTGTATTTAGCTAAACTTTTAAGTGTAATACCTGTACCTCTTACTACGGCACGCAAAGGATCTTCTGCAATATAAACTGGAAGATCTGTTTTTTGAGACAAACGTTTATCCAACCCCCGTAACATAGAACCTCCACCTGCTAAATATATACCCGTATTATAAATATCGGCCGCTAATTCAGGAGGTGTTTGTGATAAGGTTTCCATAACCGCATCTTCAATACGCAAAATAGATTTATCAAGTGCCTTGGCTATTTCTCGATAAGAAATTTGGACCTGTTTTGGTTTACCTGTAAGCAAATCACGTCCTTGAACACTCATGTCTTCTGGAGGTAATTCCAAATCTTCAGTAGCTGCACCTATTTGAATTTTTATTTTTTCAGAGGTGCGTTCTCCAACATACAAATTGTGTTGTGTTCTCATGTAGTAAACAATATCATTTGTAAAAACATCTCCCGCAATTTTAACGGATTTGTCACAAACAATACCACCCAATGCAATAACAGCAATTTCAGTAGTCCCACCACCTATGTCCACCACCATATTTCCTTTAGGTTGCATAATATCTACTCCAATACCAATAGCTGCCGCCATAGGTTCATGAATCAAATAAACCTCTTTACCATTAACACGTTCACAAGATTCTTTTACCGCACGCATTTCTACCTCAGTAATACCAGAAGGAATACAAACTACCATACGCAACGCAGGAGTAAAAAATCGCTTTTTTAAAGCAGGTATATTTTTAATAAACATACTTATCATCTGCTCCGAAGCATCAAAATCTGCAATCACACCATCTTTTAATGGACGGATTGTTTTTATATTCTCATGCGTTTTACCTTGCATTAAACTGGCTTCTTGACCTACAGCTGTAATTTTACCTGAAATTCTATCTCGTGCCACTATGGAAGGAGCGTCAACTACCACTTTATCATTATGAATTATAAGAGTATTTGCAGTACCTAAATCTATTGCAATTTCTTCGGTTAGGAAGTCGAAAAAGCCCATGTATTATCTATTATTAATGAAGTTATTAAAATGCCTTTAGGTTTCGGATTGTAAAAGTAATAAAACTACTGAAAAAAAGATGTTTATTATTGATAGTTAACAAAATAATTTTTTTTTGCTTCTAATAAGTAGTAAACAGCATTAATTTTAGTAATTCAACAACTAAATAAAACCCAAATATAACTACATTTTAACTGATTATTTTGCTTTTTATCGAATTTTTTTATAATATTTGATTGTATTAAAAAAACTGAAAAAGATAATTTAAACCCCACATACCAATGAACACAACAATTTTAAGTATTACAACCCCGCCAGGACAACCAATTAAAAAAAATAATATTGCCTTTCAAAAATTAGATGCTCAGATTAATTTTGCATTCAATTCAGAAAGTATCAAACCTTTTTCTCCATTAGTACAAGCTAGCTATAGCTCTGATAGTAATTTACAAATTAGTGCTGTTATATTTATTGCTTCTTCTGAAGAACCAAACTTTTCTGGAGTAAATCAAGAATCTGTAATTTCTGATGAAGGCGAAACACAATTAGATTTTTTTATTATTTATGATGCACCAGAAAAAAGCAATCAAATTTTTAACGCCTATAGAGTTGACTTTGTTGTTGAAAACCCTCCAAAAGATTTAGAACAGATACAAACATTCCTTTGGGATAAAGACCCTGTTAGCTCTAGAGGCACAAAAACTAAAGTGTAACAAATTTTACTTAGCCAAATAGAAAAACAAAATCCTTATGTCTAAAAGCTTGTGGGATTTTTTGGATATATTTGTGCTCATGAAAATTAATTTGATTACAAATATTAAAATTAAGTTGTTATTAATTTTAATATCCTTGTTTTCTAATTCTCTACTTTTATCTCAAGAGCAGATAAAAAACGAGTTATTTCACCTTGAAATAAAAGAAAAATTAAACAAAAACACATCACACACCTATTTCAGAGATGCTGTACAATTTTTCATTGAAAAAAATTGGGATTCTACATTGGTAGCTTCCATGAAACATTTAAATACCACTAAGGATAGTGATTTAAAAGATTATGCCCATTATTTTAGAGGCTTTAGCTTTAGAGAAAAAAAATTATATGAAGAAGCTCAAAATGAGTTTTTAAAAATAAATGCAAACTGCAATTTTTACAACTTAGTAATCCTTCGTTTAGGACAGGTAAATTTAGAACTTTACCAATTTAAAAAAGCAATTACTTACTACGAAAAATTAATAAATTTACCTGACAACCAATACAAATACATAAAAAAAAGTATCGTTTACGAGAATTTAGGTCTGTGCCACCATCATTTAGGAGAATTTGAAGCTGCAGAGCCATACTTGATTGCCTATGTAAAATTAGTAGAACAGAAAAAGGATTCCATAGGATTAATTAAAGCATATGGCAACATTGCCAATCTGTACTACGAGCAGTACAAAGACGATTTAGCCATTTCTTATTTTGAAAAAGCTTACAACATTTCTAAAAAAATTAACGACTTAGAATCAAAAGAATTTGGGGCATTTAATATGGCTGTAGTTGAAGAAAATCGCAATAATTATAAAAAAGCACTCCAATATAGAAAAGAGTCTGAAAAATGGAAGGACTCTTTGAACGATCAGAATAAAATCTGGGAAGTTGCTCAGCTTGAAAAACAGTTTGCAATAAAAGAAAAACAAAAGGAAGTTATTTTGTTACAAGCAGAAAACAAAGCCAAAGCCATAGAGAGAAATGGATTACTGTATTCAGTATTAACCTTATTAATACTGTTAGGTGTATCGCTATACTTTTACAAAGAAAAGATAAAAACCAATAAAATAATTATTGCTCAAAAAGAAAATTTAGATAACTTGAATGCCACAAAAGACAAACTTTTTTCTATTGTAAGTCATGATTTGCGTTCTTCCGTAAATGCATTAAAGACAAGCAACACTAAGTTACTGGAGAATTTAGAATCCAAAAACTTAAATGCATTAAGCATATTACTACAAAACAACAGCGCAATCGTTAATGGAGCCTATAATTTATTAGATAATCTATTACATTGGGCATTGCTACAAACAAAGCAATCATATTTCGAAATTACATCTTTACGCCTATTTTTTATTATTGAGCAAGTAGCCTACAATTATAAACCTATAATGATAGAAAATAATATAACATTTGAAAACAACGTTTTAAAAAACGATGTTGTTTTTGCTGACCAGGAATCTTTAAAAATCATTTTAAGAAACTTATTAGATAATGCTATAAAATTTTCAAATTCCAATGGGAAAATTAAAATTTACACACAAAATACGAACGCTGAATTCTATAAGTTAATTATTGAAGACACAGGAATAGGCATGAACGAGACTACCCGTTTAGAACTACTTAAAGAAGCTATTTTTCTTTCTAAAAAAAATGATAGTAATATTATTGGAACCGGATTAGGCTTGCAATTATGCAAATCAATGATAGCAAAAAATAAAGGAAAATTATCAATAGAAAGTACGTTAAATCAAGGTACAAAAATGATTATATATTTACCCAAAACAATGTAAAATGGACAATGTTAATGTACTAATAGTTGAAGATACTTTAGCAGAAAGTAATGCACTAAAAAAAGTACTTCAAACTAATAATTATAATATCACTGGTGTTGCTACAACTTTTAAAAATGCATTAGATTTATTTTACAACAACTCGGTTGATATTGTTATTTTAGATATTTTTTTAAATGGCAACCCTGATGGTATTTCTTTTGCAGAAACCATAAGTATGAACCCAAACACTTCAAAACCATTTGTTTTTTTAACCAGTTCTACAGACAGAAAAATATTTGAACGAGCAAAATTAACACAGCCATTTAGCTATTTAATGAAACCGTTTAATGAGTTAGAAATTTTATACGCTTTAGAAATAGCTGTAGAAAAATTTTATGCCCAACCTGATGTGTTTTTAAGTGAGGAAGAAAATACCATTATAAGTAACGAATACTTGTTTATAAAAAAAGGCAAATCCTTAAAAAAAGTACTTGTAAAAGATATTATTTATATAGAAGTAGAAGAAAAGTATTGTAATATCATTACTGAAAACGAAAAATTCGTCATTCTAATATCGCTTACAAAAATCCTGAAATTATTAGATGCTTCATGTTTTTGCAGAACTCACAGAAACTACATTGTGAACACTGAAAAAATAACAGAAATCATCCCTGCAGACAACCTTATTATACTTTCTGGGGATCATAAAGCAACGTTAAGCGAAACTTATAAAGATTTCACAAAGAAAATACGCACTCTTAAATAATTCTACCACTCCACTTTTGTTTTCATTCATAATTTAATTCTTTTGAAATTATTTTATACCATCTATATCCGTTTTTATGGATAAAAAACTTCGCTTTATGGGTATTCATTAAAATATTCAATGCTTTAAAAGTAGTTTTATAAAAGAATAAAAACGCTTTAATAGAAAAGTATGCATTCTAAAAACAACATTCAAAATAAAAAAAACAAGAAAATGGATTTAGGATATAAAACGACAAATAGTAGAATTCGAAAAAAAATATCTGATTGTTTAATAACTCTACTAATAATAGCTGTTATCGCTCAATTAATCCTTTTAATATATAGGTTGACTCAATTATAACTCTATTTAAAAATTAGATTATTAAGAGAAGGGCTTTCTAATTTAGTTTAGGGTTATTTAATTCCTGTAACCAAAATAGAGTTAAGTTGAGTTTTGGAAATTAATACCGAGCTATTGATTAATTCCAAAAGAAAAGAGCACTAATATTTAGTGCTCTTTTTAATTACGTTTGCTTTATATTTTTTAATGTTTAAAATGACGAGTTCCAGTCATTACCATAGACACTCCATTATCATTACAATAATCAATACTCAACTGGTCTTTTATGGAGCCTCCTGGCTGAATAACTGCCTTAACACCAGCCTTTTTAGCTATTTCCACACAATCAGGAAACGGAAAAAAGGCATCGCTTGCCATAGCAGCACCATTTAAATCAAACTTAAATGTTTTAGCCTTATGAATCGCTTGTTCCAAAGCATCAACACGACTGGTTTGCCCTGTACCACTTGCTAACAAACTTTTATTTTTCACCAAAACAATAGTATTAGATTTTGTGTGCTTACAAATTTTTGAAGCAAAAATTAAATCCTCCACCTCAGCAGCTGTTGGCGCCGTATTAGTAACATTTTTTAATCCCTCTTTTGTATCAGTTACATTATTTCTATCCTGAACCAAAACACCATTTAAGCAACTTCTTACATTTGTTTTTGGCATTTCAACATCATGAAGTATTAAAATAATACGGTTCTTTTTACCTTGAAGAATCTCTAATGCCTCTTTAGAAAATGAAGGCGCAATAATAACCTCACAAAACAAACTGTGAATTTCTTCAGCTGTAGCTTTGTCAATTTCAGTATTACTAATAAGCACACCACCAAAAGCAGAAACTGGATCACCTGCTAATGCATCAATATAAGCTTGACAGATGGTGTTGCGTTGAGCTAAACCACAAGCATTATTATGTTTTAAGATAGCAAAGGTTGGTGCGTCATTTTTAAATTCAAGCATTAAATTAACGGCTGCATCAACATCTAAAAGATTATTATAACTTAATTCTTTTCCATGAAGTTTTGTAAATATGTCATCAAAATTCCCAAAGAAAAATCCTTTTTGATGTGGGTTTTCTCCATAGCGTAAAACCTTACCATTAGTTTCACTAATTTTTAAAACCGTTTCTTCACTATTTTTATTAAAGTAATTAAAAATAGCTGTATCATAATGCGATGATACATTAAATGCCTTTCCTGCAAATCGTTTTCTGTTTTCTTGAGAAATACTTCCATTATTTTCAGAAATCAATTCCAAAAATTCACTATAATCATTAACAGAAGCCACACAAATAACATCTGCATAATTTTTAGCAGCAGCACGTATCAACGAAATACCACCAATATCTATTTTTTCAATAATATCCTGTTCACTTGCTCCAGAAGCAACTGTTTTTTCAAATGGATATAAATCTACAATCACCACATCAATTTGCGGAATTTCATATTCAGCCAACTCAGCAACATCACCATCATGGTTTTGTCTATTTAAAATCCCACCAAAAACTTTTGGGTGCAGGGTTTTTACTCGACCACCAAGAATAGAAGGGTACGACGTTACTTCTTCTACAGGCACAACATCAATACCTAAATCATTAATAAATTTCTGAGTACCACCCGTTGAATAAATGGTTACTCCTTGTTCATTTAGCTTTTTAATAATTGGCTCTAAACCCTCTTTGCTAAATACTGAGATTAATGCCGATTTAATAGTTTTTTCGTTGCTCATTAATGTTGTGTTATGTTATTGGAAATGAAATTTTGTTATTGTTTATCAGCATTTTACGCTGAAATTTATAAATAAGTGCAAAAGTAGTTATTTCAACTAAAAAAACAAGTACAGAAATTTCTAAAAGGAAAGCCTTTTTTTAACTAAAAAGTAAAGTTGTTAACACTATAAATTTTTTTTCAAAAAAGCATACTTGATATTTTCCCACAAACAAATTCTAAAAAGCGTTCATCATCTTTAGTAAAAGGATTTGGAGTATTAGAATCAATATCAATCTGACCTATATTTTCTCCATTTACAAAAATAGGAATTACAATTTCAGCTTTTACAGTAATGCTACACGCAATATAATTATCTTGAGCTGACACGTCTGGCACAACAAAATTTTGATTACTTACTGCAACTTGTCCACAAATACCTTTTCCAAATGGAATTGTTGTATGGTCTGTTGCTTCTCCAACATATGGACCTAACACAAGTTCTTCTTTATCACCATTTCTAAAATAAAATCCTACCCAATTATAATAATCAATTTCCGATTCAAGCAATTTACAAATTTGTAATAATCGTTCATCAACAGAAGCTTCTAATTGATTAACTATGGTTTCTACTTGCTGCTTAAGTGTTTCAAAAATCATGAGAGTAAAGTTTTGGCAAATATATTTAAAAAGGCGTAAATTCGACTTTTATTAAATATCTATTAAGAAACAACTCAACTTATTTGAAAGCACTTTTAATCAAATACAATTCGGTTATAAAATTTATACTTACATTTTTAATCGTATATTTCTCTTTATCCGTAGCTTATAAATTTTATCTGGATTTCTCAAATGGCTCAAAATACTACCCGGATTACTTCACTAATTTAGTCGCTAAACAAAGTCAGATTTTGTTAAATGAAATTGGCTATAACACTCAAATTGCTCCTCACCCTAACGAGCCTTCCATTAAGCTTATTGTAAATAATAAATATTTGGCACGTGTTATTGAAGGCTGTAACGGTATTAGTGTTATTATTTTATTTATCGCCTTTATTATTGCCTTTTCTGGAAAACTAAAAACTACTATTCTATATATTTTAGTTGGTAGTGTTTTAATATATATTATCAATTTAATTCGTATTGTTATTTTAACCCTTGGACTATATCATTACCCTTGGCATAAAGAGGTTTTACACGCTGTAATATTCCCTAGCATTATCTACGGTATGGTGTTTTTACTATGGATGTATTGGGTGAATCAATGTTCTAATTTGAAGAAAAAAAATGACTAAAACCGTAAGATATATATCCATTTTTTCACTCTTTGGGTTGTTAATTTTGATTCGATTTTTTGAAAATGAATTATTCTACGACCCGTATTTAGTTTTTTTTCAAAACGACTATTTATATATTGATAGTCCGAGACGCGAAATACTTAAAGTAACAAGTTATACCTCCTTACGTTATTTATTAAATAGCCTCATTTCATTAGAGATTTTATTTTTGTTTTTTCAAGACAAGAGCGTAGTCCAATTTTCTACCATTATTTACTCCATTGCTTTTATATTGCTTATAAGTATTTATTTATATTTTGTAATCAACCCAAAACAAGAATACTATTATTTATTTTTTAACATTCGTCGGTTTTTAATTCAACCTATAATATTAATCCTATTACTACCAGCCTTTTACTACCACAAACTAAAAAATTAAGTGTTAATGATTTTTTAAAATACATCAAAATCTAAGCTTTTTTTGTACTTTTGAATTGTGCAAAAACACTATTCACATAAAATTTTTTCCATAGCACTATCTTTTTTAGTGTTAGCATCAACAGTATCTTTTACTATTGAAAAGCATTTTTGTGGTGATGTTTTGGTAGACATTTCAGTTTTTACTGAAGCTGAAAAATGTGCCATGGAGGCTATGGAAATTTTAAACAAAAAAACATGTTGCAAAGATGAAATAGACGTCATTCAGGGTCAAAATGAATTAAAATTTTCAAATTTTGAAGATTTAGATTTTCATCAGCAAGAATTTTTAGCTGCTTTCACATATTCCTATCTAAACCTTTTTGAAGGCACATCCAAACAATCTAATCCTCACAAAAACTATTCTCCGCCTAATTTAATTACTGACATTCAGGTTTTAGATCAAGTTTTCATTATTTGACAAAATAATTTTTGTATTCCCCTAACACTCAGCAAGTATAAAAGAACTGAAAAAGGGAGCAATCCAACTATTGTTTAAATCAAATTAAATTTTAAAATGAAACATACTTATACAATTACAGGAATGACCTGTAATGGTTGTCGGAGCCATGTTGAAAATATATTAAATTCTGTTGATGGTGTTCAAAAAGCATCGGTTTACTTAGATAAAGGAGAAGCCATAATTCAAATGGAAAATCACATTTCTGTTGAAGTCTTTCAAGAGTCCTTAAAAGAAACCCATTATCAAATTCACCTGCCTGGCATTAAAAAAACTGCTCCAAAAAACCCCAAACTAAAAGGAAAAGGAACGGGTGTTTTTTACTGCCCTATGCATTGTGAAGGCGAAAAAACATATAACAAACCAGGCGATTGCTCTGTTTGCGGGATGGATTTAGTAGAGGAAATAAACACAATAACCTCTACAGGCCCGTACACTTGCCCCATACATCCAGATATTATAAAAGAAAAACCTGGAAGTTGCCCTATTTGCGGTATGGACTTAACTCCCAATGATGCTAATCTTTCTGCTGAACAAAAAACCTATAACAAGCTTGCAAAAAAGTTATGGTTTTCCATTGCTTTTACGCTACCCATTTTTATAATCGCCATGTCGGAAATGATTCCAGACAACCCGCTTTATAAAATTTTAGATTTAAAATATTGGAACTGGATTCAGTTTACACTATCTATTCCTGTAATATTTTATGGCACATGGATATTTTTTGAACGTGCCTACAAATCTATAAAAACATGGAATTTAAACATGTTTACACTTATTGGCATAGGTGCAGGTATTGCTTGGAGTTTTAGCGTTTTTGCACTTTTTCTCCCAGATATTTTCCCTTCTCAATTCAAAACAGAATCAGGAACAGTTCATGTTTATTTTGAAGCCGCTACTGTAATTCTAACTTTAGTCTTGTTAGGACAACTATTAGAAGCCAAAGCACATAGTAAAACAAATTCTGCCGTTAAAGAACTGCTAAAACTTGCCCCTAATAAGGCCATTCGAATTGTAGATGGCAACGAAGAAGAAATTTTAATTGAGAAAATACACAAAGGAGATTTGTTACGCGTAAAGCCTGGTGATAAAATACCTGTAGATGGCAATATCATTGAAGGAGAAAGTTCTGTTGATGAATCCATGATTACTGGTGAACCCATCCCTGTGTTAAAAAAAATTAACGACACTGTTAATGCTGGAACAATTAATGGTAAACAATCTTTCGTAATGAAAGCTGAAAAAATTGGATCAGACACCTTACTCTCACAAATTGCTCAAATGGTTAATCAAGCAAGCAGAAGTAAAGCACCTATTCAAAAATTAGCTGATAAAATTTCAGAATATTTTGTCCCTGTTGTAGTCATTATTTCCGTTATCACATTCCTTATTTGGATAATTTTTGGACCAGAACCTTCTTCGGTTTACGCGTTGGTGAATGCCATTGCCGTTTTAATTATTGCTTGTCCCTGTGCTTTAGGGTTAGCTACACCTATGTCTGTTATGGTTGGCGTTGGTAAAGGTGCCAAATCCGGTATACTTATTAAAAATGCTGAAGCCTTAGAACGATTAAATAAAATTAATACGTTAATTATTGATAAAACAGGCACCATTACCGAAGGAAAACCTTCCGTTGAAAAAGTTGAAAGTGCTAACAATAATTTCAACACCAATAGAGTCCTACAATACATTATATCTTTAAACAAGTTAAGCGAGCATCCATTAGCAGAGGCTACCGTAAATTATGGAAAATCAAAAAACATCACATTTTTGGAAACCAAAAATTTTGTTTCGCTTGCAGGAAAAGGTGTTATAGGAATTATTAACAACGAAAAAGTTGTTTTAGGAAACCATAAACTTATGGAGTCTGAAAACATCTCCATTACTGGAACATTACAAAGTACTATACATCAAATTCAAAAACAGGGTAAAACTGTTCCCATACTGGCCGTTAACGGACATGCAATTGGCTTTATAGTTATTTCAGATAAAATAAAAAAAAGCAGTAAAAAAGCAAT
Source organism: Pseudalgibacter alginicilyticus (assembly GCF_001310225.1). Classification (GTDB taxonomy): domain Bacteria; phylum Bacteroidota; class Bacteroidia; order Flavobacteriales; family Flavobacteriaceae; genus Pseudalgibacter; species Pseudalgibacter alginicilyticus. The sequence continues at coordinate 1,983,853 of NZ_CP012898.1, forward strand.
TGATATTCTTCAGTTAAAAGGAATTAAAATTATCATGCTTACTGGTGACAATAAAGATTCTGCTAAGGCGGTAACAGATACACTCAAACTAAAACATTTTAAAGCAGAAATGCTTCCTGAACAAAAATTACAAGAAGTAGAAAATCTTCAAAAACAAGGAAAAATAGTAGCGATGGCTGGCGATGGTATTAATGATGCTCCTGCCTTAGCAAAAAGCGATGTTGGCATAGCTATGGGAACAGGAACTGATATTGCTATAGAAAGCGCTTCTATAACTTTAGTAAAAGGTGATTTACATGGTATTGTAAAAGCTCATAACTTAAGTGAAAAAGTCATGAAAAACATCAAACAAAATCTCTTTTTTGCACTTTTTTATAACAGTATTGGCGTACCCATAGCTGCTGGTATATTATATCCTTTTTTCGGCATTTTACTATCTCCCATGATTGCAGCTTTAGCTATGAGTTTTAGCTCTGTTTCAGTAATTACAAATGCTTTAAGGTTAAAAAACACTCAAATAAATTAAACAATGAAAAACATACTATACATACTCATATGGTTTCCTGTCCTAATTTTTTCACAAGAAAAAATTAGCGGCATGATTATGGAAGCAAACAACAACCAACATCTTGGATTGCCTGGCGCCAATGTATATTGGCTGGGAACTACCGTAGGAACTACAACTGATATAGACGGAAAATTTACGCTTTCATATAAAAATGAATATGAAAAACTAATAATTAGCTATGTAGGATTTAAAACCGATACACTTACAATTTCAGACCCCTCAAAAATGGTGCATCATTTACTAAAAACCACAAGCGAACTTAATGAAGTAACACTTACATCTAGAAAACAAGCCACTGCCAAATCATATTTACAAGCTCAAAATACTTTTACCGTAACGAGTGATGAATTATTGAAGGCGGCATGTTGCAATCTTGCAGAGAGTTTTGAAACCAATCCGTCAATTGATGTTAATTTTGCTGATGCTGTTACTGGAACCAAGCAAATTAAAATGCTAGGACTTAATAGTCCGTATATTTTAATTGCTACCGAAAATATCCCATCCATTCGAGGTGCCTCACAAGCATTTGGGCTTACCTTTATTCCTGGAACTTGGGTAGAAAGTATTCAAATAACAAAAGGTGCTGGTAGTGTTGTTAATGGTTACGAAAGTATTGCAGGACAAATAAACGCAGAATTAGTAAAACCTTTAACAGATAATAAATTATTTGTAAATCTTTATGGTGCAAGTAGCGAGCGTTTAGAATTAAACACGCACCTTAACACTAAAGTAAGTGACAAATGGCATACAGGTTTGTACTTACACGGCAATACCCATAATGGCGAGCATGATGTTAATGACGATGGTTTTTTAGATATGCCAAAATTCAATCAAATAAATATTATGAATCGTTGGCAATATATAGATACCGAAAAAGGCTTTGTTAGTTTTATTAATTTAAAGTTTTTAAATGATGAAAAACAAACTGGCCAACTTAATTTTAACCCAAAAACAGACAAGTTAACAACAAATGCTTGGGGAAGTGAAATCCTAACTAAGCGCTATGAAATCTCAACAAAATTTGGCTATGTAAATCCAGAAGTCCCTTGGCAAAAAATTGGAGTGCAAGCCGCATTTAGTAACCACAAACAAGAGTCTTACTTTGGATTAAATCAATATAACATTACTCAAAATAGTTTATACACGAATGCTATTTACAACACTATCATTAGCGATTCTAGACATAAAATAAAAACGGGTTTAGATTTTACCTACGATCATTATGATGAATTTCTTGATGTTCCAAACCTCGCTTCAGATTATGAAAGAACAGAACGTTCTGTTGGTTCATTTTTCGAATATAATTTTGATAATTTAAACAACTTAAATCTTACTGCAGGAATACGTGCTGATACTCACAATTTATTAGGAACCTTTGTAACCCCTCGGTTTCACATGCGATATACACCTTGGGAAAAATCAGCAATCAGAGCTTCTTTTGGTCGTGGAAAACGCAGCGCTAATATTTTTGCAGAAAACCAAAATATGTTTGCCTCTTCAAGAACCATCAATATTCTAAATACCACCGGTAATATTTATGGATTAGACCCTGAGATTGCTTGGAATTACGGTCTTTCCTATTTACAAGGTTTTAACTTATTTAACAGAAAAGCAGACATTACCTTAGATTATTATAAAACAGATTTTAAAAATAAAATAGTTGTTGATTATGAAAATCCACAAGAAGTAAATTTTTATAATTTAGATGGTGTTAGTTATGCCAACAGCTTTCAAATTGAATTGAATTACAATGTATTTGAACATTTTGATTTACGAACTGCTTATAAATACTACGACATTAAAACACAGTACAATTCTGGAAAGTTATCAAATCCGCTAATCCCTAAACACCGCTTTTTTGCTAATGCAGCTTATGAAACACCAATAAAAAACAACGGACATTGGAAATTTGACACAACCTTCAACTGGCTGGGCGAGCAACGTTTTAGCTCAACATTAGCAAACCCATCAACATATCAATTGTCAGAAAAAACACCTACAGTTACGACTTTAAATGCACAAGTCACCAAAGTGTTTTCTGAAAAATTTGAAGTATATTTAGGGGGTGAAAACATTACAAATGTAAGACAAGACAATCCTATTTTAGACGCTAAGAACCCTTTTGGCTCAAATTTTGATACTACATTTGTGTATGGTCCAATTTTTGGAAGCATGTATTATGCTGGATTACGATTTAAAATAAATTAACAAATATGACTATTCGTTATTTTGCACGAATCTCATAATTAAAAAAATAGTTAGAAATACACGATTATTTAAAATAAGTTGATTCGTGTATTTCTAACAAAAAATAAAATAACCCTATAAAAAATTGTCTTTACAAGACTTAAAAAAAGAAACCAATGAAAAAGTTATTATTAGTTACATTAGTACTTATCACAACCGTCACATTTGCTCAAGACAAAAATGCCAAAGCTACAATGGAAGTAGATGGTGTTTGCCTTATGTGTAAAAGCCGCATTGAAAAAGCTTGTTTTAAAACTAAAGGTGTAAAATCTGCTATTTGGGATGTAAAAACACATGAATTAAAACTAATTTATGATGAACGGAAAACCAATGTTGAGACTATTCAAAAAAGTGTATTAGAAGCTGGTCATGACATAAAAAAACTAAAAATAAAAGCCACAGATGAAGCTTATGCTAAATTACACGATTGCTGTAAATATCGAGACATAGAAGTAAGAGAAGCACATTAACCCTCCATTGCAATGAAAAAATCTATCTTCATTTTATTTTTATTGCCTTTATTAACTTTTGCTCAAGCCAATAAATTTTTTAGGCAAGGCATGAGGGCAACCGATATTAATGAAAAAATTAATTTATTTTCAAAAGCCATAGAATCAAATCCTAAGCATTTAGATGCTTATTTTCAAAGAGCCATTGCTAAAGATAATATTGGTGATTTTAATGGTGCAATATTGGATTACACCAAAGTTATTTTTTATGAACCAGGGGCCGACTCTTATTACAACAGAGGAAATTCAAAATACAAATTAGAAGATTACTTAGGAGCAAAAGAAGACTATGAAAAAGCCTTAGAATTAGATTCTCAATTTATAGCTGCCAAATACAGTTTAGCTTATGCTAAATATGATTTAAAAGATTATGAAGGTGCTATTGATGATTTGAACGCTGTTATAAGTATGTATCCTCGAAGTGGCATTGCCTACAAACAAAGAGCATTTGCTTATTCTGCACTAAAAAAGCACATAGAAGCTATAAAAGATTTTTCTACCGTTATCAAAATCAGTCCAACTTCCGATGCTTATTATAATCGAGGTACTGCCTTTATGGATATAAATTATTATCAAATGGCAAATAATGATTTTAACACAGCAATAAAAATTGACAAAAACAATACTTTAGCGTATTTTTTTAAAGCAACTTCGCATTTTTTTTTAGGAGAATATGATCCTGCAATTTTATATTTTAATACCGCTATTAATTTTGACAACTACGATTATGATGCTGCTTTTGGATTGGCTTTAACTTACTATAAGACTAATGATTTAAAAAATGCTAAAATACAATTTCATAAAGCAGAGCGTATTTTAAAATCAATATCTGAAGCTTCCGAAACCAAGGAAGGGTTAGCTTTATTTGAAAACACTTATTGGTACCTAAACCAATACTATACATTTAATGAATACTATCAGAAACTTTCTAATTTATAAATTCAACCTCTATACTTTAAAGGTAAATGAACCACTTTTTTTGTTTCGTAAAAATCTTCGAAAAAATACTCACTCAAATTATAAATAGTAATGGTTTTATAATCCTGAAGTTCTTCAGTTAAATCACCTCCTTTTAAATATAAAATACCGTTTTTCAAGTCATGGTTTTGCTCTTTAGCTATTTTACCTTTCGTCCAATGAACAAAAGTAGGCATGGCTGCAACGGCACGGCTTACAATAAAATCATAGGTATCATTAATTGCTTCTACCCTACTGTGTGTAGTTTTTACATTGGTTAAACCCAAACCTTCTATTACTTCATTTACCACTTTAAGTTTTTTAGCTATACTATCCACCAAGTGAAATGAACACTCCGGAAACATAATAGCCAATGGAATACCAGGAAATCCGCCACCTGTTCCTACATCTAAAATTTTAGTTCCATCTTTAAAAGATATGATTTTAGCAATTCCTAAAGAATGTAATACATGCCTTAAATAAAGCTCATCTATATCCTTTCTAGACACTACATTTATCTTTAAATTCCAATCTTCATAAAGCACTTGTAGCTTGTTGAATTTGTAAATTTGATCTTCTGTTAAATTTGGAAAATACTTTAAAATAAGGTTCATTCCTGTTAAATTTTTGACAAAAATATACTTTTTATGTACATAATTTTACAAAAAAACGTTATTACTTGAATCGGTTTATTCCTATCTTTGCATCAAGTATGATGCGCATTATTTATTATCAATCATATTAAAATTAATAGCATGACTAAACAAACGCTTTCTTTTTCCAGAAATGACTCTGCAAAGTTTTTTAGAACACTTAACAAACGTGTCAACGATTACTTTAAAGAAAATAACATTAAACGAACTGGAAATTGGAAATTATATATCAAAACAATTGTAATGTTTGCATTATTAATTGTACCTGTAGTTTTAATTTTTACGGTTGATCTTCCATCATGGACACAAATAATACTAATGATAATTGTTGGTATTGGTATGGCAGGTGTAGGCATGAATGTTATGCATGATGCTAACCATGGATCTTTTTCAAGCAAAAAATGGGTTAACAAACTCATGGGAAGCAGTATCTATATTTTGGCTGGAAATGATTATAATTGGAAAGTTCAGCACAATGTACTTCATCACACATATACAAATATACAAGGGCATGATGAGGATATAGATGCTGGTAGAATCATTCGTTTTTCTAAGCACACTAAATGGCTTAAAATTCATCAATATCAAAAATACTACGCATTCTTTCTTTATGGATTATTAACAGCTAATTGGGCTATAACAACCGATTTTATCCAAACATACAAATACCTAAAAAGAAAATTAGCCTACGGCAAATTGCCTCACCCAGCTACCCAATGGACAAAATTAATTATAGGCAAAATAGTTTATTATTCTATTTGGGTTGTTTTACCATTATCATTAGGTTTTGCTTGGTGGCAAGTTTTAATTGGCTTTTTAATTATGCATTATACTGCTGGCATTATTCTAAGTGTTATATTTCAATTAGCTCATGTTATGCCTAATACAGAAATGCCTACACCTGATGAATCTGGCAATATGAAAAACACTTGGGCTATTCATCAATTATTTACCACTTCTAATTTTTCTCCAAAAAGTTGGATTGTAGAATTTTATACGGGTGGACTGAACAGACAAGTGGAACATCATTTATTTGCAAACATTAGTCATGTTCATTATAGCAAAATAGCAAAAATAGTTAAGGAAACTGCACATGAGTTTAGCTTGCCATATAATGAATATAAAACTTTTTGGAAAGCAGTTTCAGAACATTACAACCAATTAAAGGTACTAGGAAAAAACCCTAGTTTAGCCTAAATTTCATATTTACCATTTAAATAAATTACATGCAATTACTATCTGATAGAATTTTAAACATGGCGCAGTCTGCAACATTAGCGATGGCTGCAAAAGCAAGAGAATTAAAAGAAGAAGGCAAAGACATTATTGGGTTAAGTTTGGGTGAACCAGATTTTAACACCCCCGATTTTATTAAGGAAGCCGCTATTCAAGCCATAAATGAAAATTACAATTCCTATTCGCCTGTTGATGGTTATGGGGATTTAAAAAAAGCTATTATTAACAAATTTAAGCGCGATAATAATTTAACGTATACACCTGCTCAAATTGTTGTTTCTACAGGTGCAAAACAATCGCTTGCTAACATAGCTGCTGTTTTGACTAATAAAGGTGACGAAGTTATCATGCCCTGTCCTTACTGGGTTAGTTACGCTGACCTTGTAAAACTTAATGATGGTATTCCTGTTGAAGTTAAAACAACAATTGCTACTGATTTTAAAATGACACCCGCTCAATTGGAAGCAGCTATTACACCAAAAACAAAAATGATTTGGTTTAGTTCCCCTTGTAACCCAAGTGGCTCTATTTATAGTAAAGATGAATTGAGAGGCTTAGCTGATGTATTAGTAAAGCACCCGAATATATATGTTGTTTCTGATGAAATTTACGAGCATATCAACTACATCGGTGGTCATGCAAGTATGGCTCAGTTTGAAGATATGTACGATAGAACAATTACTGTTAACGGTGTATCAAAAGCATTTGCTATGACAGGATGGCGTATTGGATTTATTGGAGGCCCAGAAAAAATTGCGCGTGCTTGCAATAAAATGCAAGGACAAATCACTAGCGGTGCTAACTGTATTGCGCAACGCGCTACTATTACAGCTCTTAACGAATCGCCAAGTCGTGTGCAATACATGATTGATGAATTTAAGGTACGTCGTGATTTAATTTTAAAATTATTAGGAGATATCAAAGGCTTTGAGTGCAATGTGCCTGAAGGTGCTTTTTATGTATTTCCAAATATTTCTTATTTCTTTGGAAAAACATTAAAAGGTAAAACAATAAATAATGCTTCCGATTTTTCTATGTATTTATTAGGAGAGGCCTTAGTAGCTACCGTTGATGGCGGATCTTTTGGCAACCCTGATTGTATTCGTATTTCTTATGCAGCATCACAAGAACAAATTATTGAAGCTATTAAACGTATAAAAGAAGCTGTAAGCTAAAACGTTTTTTTTTAATAAAATAATCAAGCCCTGTTAGGTAAACATACTTAACGGGGCTTTTTTATGCATCAAATTACAATTCTATAATAATCAACAAAAATTGTGTAACATAAAACCATGATTGCTCCTATAACTTTGCAACAGCAACAAACCATAAAAAATAACACACATGAAATCAAACAATATAGGATTAGCAAAAAAAGATTTAAATAAGAGTATTAAAAATCTAACAGAGGTTCTATCAAATGAAATGGTTTTATATGTAAAGCTTAGAAAATTTCACTGGAATGTTTCAGGAAATAGCTTTATGGAACTTCATAAGCTTTTTGAAGACCAATACCATGCTATTGAAAAAATTATTGACGAGGTAGCTGAACGTATTGGAAAATTAGGTAGCAAATCCATTGGTACTATGGGTGAATTTATAGAACATGCAACCTTAAAAGAAAGTACAGAATACGAACCCCAAGACAAAATGTTAGCAGAATTATTAAATGATCATGAAAAAATTATTATCTCAATCAGAGAAATGGTTACCAAAATGGAAGAAGATTCTGAAGATGTTGGTACCGTAGATTTTTTAACCGCTTTAATACTATCACATGAATCTAAGGCATGGATCCTAAGAAGATATATTGCATAAATTAATATTAACAAAAAAAAATAAAATCATGAATACTACAGAAATTAAAGGAAATTGGAAACAAATAAAAGGAAATTTAAAACAAAAATATGCCACATTAACAGATGATGATTTACTCATGGCAGAAGGAAAAGAAGAAGAAACCTTGGGGAAAATTCAAGAGAAATTAGGTAAAACTAAAGAAGAGTTTCATAGAATATTAGCTGACATCTAAAAAATATGCCTGAAAACCATTCATTTTCGTAAGTAGTTTTGGTTGGTTAGTTACAGAGCGGTTAGTAGGGCATTTTTTTAACATAAAAACAGAATAGTAACAGAATGAATAACAAAACTATCAATTATCATTATTCATTAGATGTATTAGGCTTTATTGCCATAATATTTATACTATATGTTTTAAAACCCATCATAATCCCATTATTATTAGCAATGATATTGGCGGTTATGATTTTTCCTGTTCAACGGTTTTTTGAACGTAGATGGAAATGTAACAGGTTAATGGCAACCATAGTTTCCATTTTCATTATTTTTACTATAACATCAATCTTAATTCTAATAATTTATTTTCAACTTAGTAGCTTAAGTAATAACGGAGAAAACTATGCTACAAAAATATCTGAACTCTATTACAAACTCATCGGACAATTTGAAAACAGTTTAAACATAAGTAAAGGAAACTCCATTGCTAATGATTTAAAAGTTGAAAATCTAATCAAAGGCAACTTTGAAAAAATAGGCGAATTCATATCGCAATCAGGTTCCTTAATAAGTGATCTTTTTCTAATTCCTATCTATTTATTTTTCTTTTTGTACTATAGACGATTTTTAAGAGTGTTTTTATATAAGCTGTATAAAAACAAAACAAAATCTTTTTTAAATAGTATGGTAAGAAAAATATATAATGTGCAAAGAAACTATTTAGTAGGTTTAACAAAAGTTATTATTATAGTTGGTATTTTAAATAGTGCAGGACTACTTATTTTAGGTATAAAAAACGCTATTTTCTTTGGTTTTTTTGCGGCTATACTTCTTATAATTCCTTATATAGGCATTATAATCGGCTCACTTATTCCCGCCATAATAGCTTTAGCTACAAAAGATAGTGCATGGTACGCTTTTGGTGTTATTGCTATTTTCTGGTTCATTCAATTTCTTGAAGGCAATTTTATCACTCCAAAAATAACAGGATCTAAAGTAAGCATGAATGCCTTTATAGCCATCCTGTCTCTTATTGTTTTTTCTATGCTCTGGGGTATTTTCGGTATGGTTATAGCTCTTCCTATTGTTGCATCATTAAAAATAATTTTTGACAATACCCCTTCGTTAAGCGCATACGGGTTTTTAATAGGAGAACCTATAGATAGACATTTACAGAATAGAACAATGAATCGATTAAAACGTTGGAAAGAAATAAAAAATAAAAAATAATGTTCTAAATTTACAAGAATCAATAAAAACGATAATGACATTATATTTAAAATTCGATTTCAATGCAATCTGTAAAAAAATTTTAGAAGATACCCTAAAAGCTCACAATATAAAACACAAAATTATTGGTTTTGGCGAAGTTGATATTCAAGAAAAATTAGTTCCAGAAAAATTAGAATCACTTACGGAGTCCTTAAATGAATATCATATTGAAATTGTAGAAAACCAAAAAAGTATTTTAGTTCAGAAAATAAAAGACACTATTATTGACATGATTTTTAATGAAGATACCATTGTTAATGTAAAAACCTCAGCATATTTAGCAGACACACTTGAGCATAGCTATGGTTATCTTTCTAATTTATTTTCAGAAGTTACCTATACGTCCATTGAAAATTTCATCATACTACAAAAAATTGAATACGCTAAGCAACTCATCATCAACGATAATTTTAGTTTAACAGAAATAGCTTTTAAGCTTAATTATTCTAGTGTAGCACATTTAAGCACGCAGTTTAAAAACACCACAGGTATCACACCTTCTGCTTTCCAAAGAATTATCATGAAAAGACGCGAAATAAACCAACAAAAATAAGCCTACCATTTATGAAAGAAGACTATGTTCATATTATACTTGCAGATGATGACGAAGACGACCGTATGTTTTTTACAGAAGTTTTTGACGAATTAAAAATTGCCACCAAAGTAAAAACCTTTAATGATGGTGTCTACTTGATGGATTATTTAAATACAGATGACTGTATTTTGCCTCATGTACTGTTTTTAGATTTAAACATGCCTCGAAAATCTGGATTAGAATGTTTAAACGAAATCAAGTCTAATCCCAAATTTAATGATATTGCTATTGCTATTTATTCAACTTCAGCATCAGAAGAGGATATTGAAAAAACCTTTATACAGGGTGCTAATATTTACATAAAAAAGCCTAGCAGCTTTAAGGTTCTAAAAAAAATACTTTCTGAAGTTGTTACCACTAATTGGCAATACCAAACAAACGGTTTGAATAAAGATAATTTTCTATTAAGATTATAATTTATATGCCACACAGAATATACAAAGCACCTTGGTTTATCAAAAGCGTATTTTTTGCTTGCTCATTTGTTATTCTTTTTATTGGCGGCATGACTTATAGAAGCATGAATGATTTATCAAAATCATCAGACTTAGTAAGTCATACCTATAAAATAAATGTAGAACTTGAGCAGGTACTATCCTACTTAAAGGATGCTGAAACAGGACAGCGTGGCTTTATAATTACTAATAACCCCTTATATTTAGAACCCTACGAAACTGGTAGAGAAAACATCAACAATAGTTTTGCAGAACTTAATGCATTAACTAAAAACAATAGCATCCAACAAAGAAACTTAAAAGAATTAAACCAACTTATAGATACCCGCTTAGCCTGTTTTCAAAAATCTTTTAGATTTTCATCTGTCACAGATTTAGAAAACCCAAACTTTAAAGAATATTTTCATGAAGGATATGAGGCCATGAATGCGGTTAGAAACAAGATTCACGAAATGATAGCTTTAGAAAACAAGCTACTAAAAGAACAAAAAAGTAACCTACAAGAAAACTTAAGATTTACCCCTATATTTTTATATATAGTACTCTTAATATCATTGTTTTTAATGTACGTTGCCTATTCAAAAATAAATTCTAACTTAAAAACATTAAAAAAATCTAATGCACAATTAAAAATCTTCAAAGAATCTGCTAACCTATCAGAAATTGTAAGCCAACATGGAAACTGGGTTTGGCATATCGATGAAAATAAATTTATTTATTCAGATAATTTTTATCGCTTATTAGGGGAAAACCCCCAATCTTTTGAACCATCTATTGAAAATTTCATGCGTTTTGTTCACATCAAAGATCGTAAAAAGCTAAGCAAAGCGTTTGAAAAAATGATGAATATTAAGGATTTACCTTTTGTTCATTTTAGAGTAACCCATAAAAGTGGAAAAATAAAGCAATTAAAAGTTTACGGTAAGATATTAACTAATAGTGAAGGCAAAAAACAGCTCATTGCAACTTTTACCGATATAACAGATGAAATAAAAAACCAAAACAAATTAGAGGAACGAAACTTAGAGTTAGAAAGAAACAATAAAGAGCTGTCTGCTTTTAATTATGTTGCTAGTCATGATTTACAAGAACCATTAAGAAAAATACAAACCTTTTTATCTCGTTTGGAGGAGAAAGAATCTGAAAATCTTTCAAAATCTGGTATAACCTATATAAAAAGAATCAATACGGCTGCAAGCAGAATGCGTTCTCTTATTGATGATTTATTACAATTTTCCAGAACAAACAAAGCTGATAAATCAATGGAAAAGTCAAATCTGAACTCGCTCTTAGAAGGCGCTAAACAAGATTTAGCTGAAGTTATTACAAAAGAAAAAGCGATTATAAAAACAGATACTTTTCCAACAATTAAAGTTATACCATTCCAAATACAGCAATTATTTTTAAATTTAATTAACAACTCTATTAAATATAAGTCACCAGAAAGAATTCCTGAAATAAACATCACTTACAGCAAAATAAAAGCCAGTGAAGATTCTAACATAAAAAAAACAAAAAGTACTTTTTATCATAAAATTACTTTTACCGACAATGGTATTGGCTTTGAAAACTCATATGCTGAAAAAATATTTATCCTTTTTAACAGACTTCATAACAAAGATGAATATTCAGGAACTGGTATCGGACTATCTATTTGTAAAAAAATTGTAGAAAACCACAAAGGCTATATTACCGCTTATGGAATACCTAATAAAGGCGCTACATTTACAATTTACTTACCAGTAAAATAAGCATCATTATCCCCAATTAAAAACCACTAAAAATAAGATCCTTATAGACCTTATAATTACAGTATATCTTAGAAAAAAATACCATCCACTTTAATCACTTATGATGAACTTCAAAACATATAGGCTTATAATACATTTTCTATTAGTTATTACTTCTGTTTTCTCATAACACTATTTCCCTTGAATCTAAAAAAAAGAGATAAAAAAACACTTTTAAAATTTCTCTCTAATTGACTGTTTCTTTTTTATTCGTTTCTGAAACTATTTCAATGTTATTAAATATTGTATAGACTCTATTTCTTTTATAACATACTATAATGTGCATTACTTATGCTAGCACCTTAGCAATTTCTAACATAAAATGTGGTAGAATGTGAATTTTATAAGTATTGCAAAAAATGATGTAACACAAAAAGCTGAGAGGCGTTGCATCTTTGTAATGTATTAAAAGTTAAAAATGAATAAGTTAAAACAAAATAAAAAATCAGTTACCATTTTTCTGCTGAGTGTATCATTAATAATAGCACTCCTTATGTCGTGCAATTTCATGTTAGAAAACAAGAAAACAAATAGTAATGTTATAAGTACTTTAAATGAAGAAATAATCAACATCAACAAAAACGAAGCAAAAATATTAGTAAAAGCATCACAAAATAATTTAGACATTATAAAACTTTGCCAATTTATTGAAGATACAAAAGCAAAAAAAGATATCAAAAATTTAGCAAAAGATATTGAAAGTACACATGTTAAAATATTTAAAAGCTATAAGAAGGTAGCCTATGAAAATTTAATTTCTATCCCCAAATATTCAAATATTGAAACTGAAATACTAAAAGCAGATTTTGTAAAAGATAGTATAATAGTAAACAAATTAGATTTAATCAGTAACAAAATAAACAATCAAATTAAACTTTTAAACACCTTATCTAAAACCACAGATAATGATGAATTAATAAAGTTTTCAGAAAAAACGAACACTATTCTAAAGTTAAAACTTGATGAAACAGAAAATACAATAAGCAAATTATAAAAACAAAACATATGATAAGCCATCTATAGTAACAATTTCAACAGCAAATGAAAAAGCAATATAGATGATGCTAAAATAACCATTGAAAAGTAATAATATAAACTTCATGAAAAAGAAATCAATTATATCCAAGGGTCTTATTGCATCAGGCATGTTGTATGCCAGTGTGAATGCTACAAACCCAACCAAAGAAGAAACTATTATAAAAACTAATTATCTAGAAGACCACAACATTACTGAATTTTACCAGTGGCGCATAAAAACAGAATCTGGGATTTTTTCGGGGGCTTCACAAACCATAAATGAGGTAAATAAAGATATTAGCGCTTTAACACAAAACACTAAAGTTATTACCAAAAGTATCACACCTATAGTTATAAATAAAAATAAACTTGGTGAAAAAATTTACACGTGGTCCATTATTACAAAAAAGGGACATGCATCTGGGCAGTCATTAAGCCTTGAAGAGGCTAAAAACATGCTAAAATCATTACATACTGAAAAGGTAATGAAGTCTAATATTATTGAAACTAAAAACATATTGAAATAATTAATATTAACCATTAAAAGCAGCATATCATGAGAAGTTTATTATACATCATTGCGGTAATCCTTGTAATAGGTTGGGCATTAGGATTTTTTGTTTACAGCTTAGGAGGATTGATTCACATATTATTAGTTATTGCTGTAATAGCAATATTATTAAGATTAATAGGCGGAAGGTCTGTCTAAACCAAAATTTAAATACAAACAATTAAAAAATAAAAAATTATGAAAACAAACAAAGCCATATTAGGCATTATAGCAGGCGTAGCAGTAGGAACCACTTTAGGCGTATTATTTGCCCCTGATAAAGGAGAAAAAACAAGAAAAAAAATAGCAGAAAAAACAATGGATGCTAAAGACAAATTAAAAGAAAGTTTCGATGATTTTATTGAAACTGCTTCAGAAAAATATTCTTCCATCAAACAAGAAGGTGAAGAACTTTTAAAATCAAAAAAAGAAGATTTAAAAGATAAAATAATTAAAGAAACTAAAAAGGCCTAATAACAAAAAACAATGGAAACTCTATCAACACACATAGAAGCTGTTTACGAAAAAGCCAAAACTTATACTGAAACTAGTATTGAATTGTATAAACTCAACGCTATTGACACAGCTTCAGACGTTACGTCATCCTTAGCGTTAAGGTTTGTCACACTGTTAGTTGTTTCCATGTTTACATTATTTGTAAACATTGCTATAAGCCTTTTTATTGGAAAGCAAATAGGCGAATACTATTTAGGTTTTTTAATAGTGTCTGGATTTTATCTAATGCTCACACTTATAATCTATCTTTTTGGTGTCAAATTAGTAAAAACACCAATAAACAATTTGATTATAACCAAACTATTGAAAGACAAAAAATCACATAGTGTAACGCTTGATAATAACCAGGAAGCAAATGAAAACGTACAAAAATAAAAATCAAGAATTACAGGCAAAAATCATTGATCTAGAAAACAAGAAAACACAAGAGTTTTTAGCCTTAAAAACTGAACTTAATACTGCTTATGCTCAGCTTAAACCATCTAATTTATTAAAGAGAGCAGTAACAGATATTAAAGAGAAACCTGAAACAAAAAATAATTTATTTGAAATTTTAATAAGTCTAACTGGAGGTTATGTTTCCAAAAAATTATTAGTAGGCAAATCAAATAGTTTAATTAAAAATATATTAGGCTATGCCGTACAGTACGTCTCAACAAAAGTAATTTCAAAAACCATTTAATCACAAAATTATGAAAACAATAAAATCAATTATAGGATTGTGTGCAATAGCAATCATAGGCACTTCATGCCACGATGGAAAACAACAAAAGGCCAAACATCACGTAGAGTCTTATTCAAACTACGTAGACTCTATTTCTAATTTAGATTTGGCTGAAGCTCATTCTAACTGGCAGCACATTGAAAGCAAATATGAAAAACACAAATCTCTTACTTCTGAAAACCTTCAAGGAGTTCAAGAACGTGAAGCCTTACAAAATGAGGTAGATAATTCAACCGTAAAATTTGAAGCTTATAAAGAGAAAATAATGTTAGAAAAACAGAACCAAGACTCATTTATGGATAAAAATAATTTTAGAACATCCCTTCTTGGGAAAAACTATGTGAATGATGACATGGCTTTTGAATGGATAGATAAAAACAACATTCTTAGTGTTTATCAAAACTTTGTAAATACAGTAGAAGCTAACAAAGACGATTATTCCAGAGAAGACTGGGATGAAATAAAATTATTATATGAAGCTATTGATACCAGAAAAAACACTGTTGAAAATGAAGGACTTTCAAGTGAAGATAACAGAAAAATTGCAGCACTTAAATTAAAGTTTGCCCCTATGTATACCATGAATAGAATGGGTACAAAGACTGATGAAAATGCTAACGCTAAAAAACAATAATTAAATACAAATTTAAAAATATGAAAGGTATAATTATAGCAGCTGCACTACTAATTGGATGCTTTACAAGCCATGCTCAAGATCTTTCAAAAAATGCCTTAGGGCTCAGAGTAGGTGATAACGACGGTTTTGGAGGTGAAATATCATACCAACGTTATTTAAATGAGGGCAACCGATTAGAATTTGATTTAGGGTGGCGAGATTCCAACAATGTAGATGCCTTTAAATTAGTAGGTTTATACCAATGGGTTATGCCTATAGACAACAACTTTAATTGGTTTGTTGGAGCCGGAGCTGGTATTGGATCATTTGACGCAGGCCCAGTTGATGGCACTTTTGCATTGGTAGCTGGTGACATTGGAATTGAATATAATTTTGACATTCCATTAATGCTCTCACTTGATATGAGACCCGAAATAGGTTTCAATGATGACTATAGTGACGATCTTGATTTAGACATAGCATTAGGAATTAGATATCAGTTTTAAAAAAATGTTAAACAATTAAAAATTAAAAAATTATGGAACTCAAGATAGAAAACAAAGAAATTGTAAACGTTCTTCAAGAATTACTTCAAAAAAATTATGATGCTGAAGCAGGTTACAAACAAGTTATGACAAAAGCAAAAAGCCAAGGTTTAAAAGAATGGCTACAGCTTAAAGCAAAACAAAGAAGCGAATATGCTACACAGTTAGACAACGTCATAAGAAATTTTAATGCAACACCTGCAGAAGACGGTACCGTATTAGGATCTGTACATAGAGGATGGATTGATGTAAAAACAACCTTAAGCTCTGATACAGATGAGTCAATTTTAGAAGAGTGCATTCGTGGAGAAAAAGCTAGTGTCAGTGAATATGAAACCCAGCTTGAAAAAGTTAGTGATTATTTACCAATCAAAGACTTATTAAACAATCAAATGACAAGTATCAAAACAGCTTTAAATACTGTTAAAAGAATGGAAGATATAATCTAATAAAACAAAAAATTGCTACGAAAAAGAATCAAGACGCGCACCAATCTTTAAACAAAAGAACCGGAAGACATTTATTAACTAAAAAATCAAAAAACATGTTACGTTGGACAATCACATTTGTTATTATAGCATTAATCGCTGGAGTTTTAGGCTTTGGAGGTATTGCTGGAGCATCAGCAGGAATAGCTAAAATTCTATTCTTCATATTTATTGTGCTATTTATTTTATCACTTATCAGAGGTGGTGTTAAAAGATAAATTACAACACAAACAATTAAAATTAATATTAACTTAAAAAATCTTAAAAAGATGAAAAAATTATCATATTTATTTGTTTTATTATTCGCAATAGGAACCATTTTTACAGGTTGTAGAGAAGAAAAAACAGCAGGAGAAAAAATTGAAGACGGTATTGAAAACGTTGGTGATGGTATAGAAGATGCAGCAGATGACACAGGCAACGCTATTGAAAACGCTGCTGATGACGTAGAAGACGCAGTCGATTAAGACTTAAAAAACCCAAAAGAAAGAGGTGTATTTTACTAACTTTTTTACTCAAACCAGATAGGTTTTATCTATCTATAAAAACTACGTTTAAAATAAAAAAGCAAGCTAATATTAGCTTGCTTTTTTATTTATTTGTGGGGAGAGCAGGATTCGAACCTGCGAAGACGTAGTCAGCAGATTTACAGTCTGCCCTCGTTGGCCGCTTGAGTATCTCCCCAAAACCGTGCGCAAATATATTATAGTTTAGCAATAATGCAAAATAAAATTCACGCTATTTTTTATAATTCGTATCGTAATCTAAACGACACAAAAAGCGGTTGAATAAAATACTCTGTAGCACTAACCGAAAAATCTCCAGTATTACTGTTGCTTTGTGACTTTGTATTAAATAAGTTAGTAGCTTTTATTTCATATTCAAACTTAGAATCTTGATTTTTTCTATATGCCAATGATGCATTTAGAAACTCATAGCTATTAATAGTTTTAGTATCATCACTAAAATTATTATATGAGTAATCTGTTTTAAAAGTCAATGATTTAAAAATTAAGGCATCAAATTCAATAGAAGGTGATTTAGTAAAATACTTAGTATTGTTACTTCCTTGATTATTATCTTGGATGTTGTATCTATATCCAATTTCAACATTAGGAGCTGTTTTAAAATTAGTCCGAAGTTCACCTCCATAAGTTTGTGAAAAACTTTCGCTCACAGATTGTATATTTTGAATAAATTGATTGAATTTTGAATAATTGAGATTGCCAGTAATCGAGGCTCTAATTTTACCAAATGTACGTTGAAAACGACCATTAGCACTCGCACTTTCATCTGCAAAATCTGAATTAAACGGTGAACTTACACTAATTACACTTCCTGGTTCAAATTCTGATATGTTTCTTATATTATCAACGCTTTTATTATAATTAAGACTGCCGTAAACATTAGTATAATTAAACAAGTTAAAACTGTAATACGATACGTTTATATTATGAGACAAAGCACTTTCTAAATCTGGCGTACCAGAATACAAAGAACTATAACTATTTAACACCAAACCTCTGGCAAATTTAGACACATCTGTAAATTGCGTTTGCATTCTGTAGTTTAAAGTAATTTGCTCACTCTTTTTTAATTGAATTAGCATATTAAAATCTGGAAGGAATCTAAAAAAATGATCGGTAGTTTCTGTATTAAATTGAGTGTTTTTAGTACTATAAGCATGGCCAGAAACACCTGGTGTGAATGTAAAAATACCCGATTTTAATCGATAATGTGCTGCTACATAAATATCACTAAAATTGTATTTTATATGATTAGTATCTAAACCATTATTAATTGTAGGTGTTGGATTAAAAAATGTATCATCATCTAAAAATTGAAAAATATCAGAATCAAATTGCTGACCACTTAATATAGTTCCAAGAGTTAAATTAATATCACTTTTATTATTTAGTATGTTCCAATAATCTAACTTAGCATCCATTTGATTAGACTGAATGCGCTTATCTTGGTTTATGTCATAATATAATTGTGCCCCATTTAATCCTAAATTTGCTGCTGTGCTATCATAAGAATCCGAATTTAAAGGATCATTATTATTTGTAGGATCGTTTTCTAAAATAGCATTATAAAAAGGATCTTCATCTTGGATAAAATGCTGAAGCTCAAAAGCAAAAATATTATTTTCATTTAATGTGTAATAATAATTTAAGTTTTGATTGATACTGTAAGGACTCGAATTTTCAAATTCATCAATAGTTCCTATTTGAGTTGAAACCACATTTTGATCTTGTGACTCTTTTGATACACGCCCTAAAATATCGTAATCTAATTGATTATTAGCATTAGGTTTATATTTTGCGGATAGTTTAAGCATACCTAAATCACTTCGCTGCCTTGTATTACTTTCTTTGTTCTCATCTCTGGAAGCATCATCAAAAAATTGTGTATCATTTATTTCTCTCAAATTCGTTCTATTACTTGAAAAAATAGCAAACCCACTCAAATCCAAAGATTTATTTGGAGACCAACTAAAATTAGCTGCCCCAAATTTGGTATTTATATCCTCAGCTCTATTATTTTGAGCCGTTAAAAAACCAAGATTATTACTTCCTAAACTAATATTAGTTCCACTACTTCGGCTTGGTCTTCTAAATCCCCCTGTGAAGTTGAAATAATCACGCCTTGAAAACGCTATCTCTCCTAAATTATTTAAATCAAAAATGGTATTGATACTGTATGTTGGACTGTAATAAAATAATTTTGGTTGAAATAAGTATAACTCATTTTGATTGGATGCACCGCCACCAGCTGTTATATTACCAAACCAAAAATTCTTTTTACCTTCTTTTAATTTAATATTAATGGCAATATTATCTTGATTATTCGTAACACTACTTAACTGACCTATCTCAGCATAATTTTTAAGTACCTGTACTTTATCTACGGCATTAGATGGTATATTTTGAGTAGCTAATCTAGTGTCGCCATCAAAAAACTCTTTCCCATCAACCATCAACTTAGAAACTACTTTTCCTTCTACCTCTATTTGCCCATCATCATTAATTTCAACACCTGGTAAGTTTTTCAATACGTCCTCCAATTTTCGCTCCGTTCCTTTATTAAAAGAATCTGCATGATACGCGATAGTATCGCCATTTATTGTGACCGGCATTTCGTAAATCAATTCAATTTCATCTAAAGCATTATCATTTTGCAAAGTGAAATTTTTATCAATATTCAAATCGGTAGTTTGAATTGCCACCTGCTCGGTTAGCATTCCAATATAACTTACCTGAATTTTATAGTTGGTATTTTTTTCTACAGACAATTTATATTGTCCTTCAGAATTTGTAATACCATAAGAATCTAATTTTTGAGTTTCTTGGTTGATAGCAATTACGTTTGCCAACTCCAGTGGCTCCCCAATACTATCTCTAACAACACCTTCTAATTTTATTTGAGAAAAGACTGAACCTGTAACCAACAGAGTCAGTAAAAAAATAATTTTGTTCATTAATTGCTTATTGATTGAAGACTAATTTTGGATTATCTTCTACCTCCACCTCCACGGTTTCCTCCACCTCTATTGTTTCTCATACTTTCCATTTCTGCCATTTTCTTCTTAACAATCTCATCATATTCTTCTTGAGTCACTTCTTTTCCTTTTGATGGTTTTTTAATTGTTTCTTTTTCTGAAGGGTTTAATATAATTTTAGAACATAAAATGGTGGTTCTACCAGCATTTACTTCTAAAACAAGTCCTGGAAGTCCCCAATACTGATCTGGACCTTGATTAACCGGAATTTGAGGTGTATACCAAGCGGTAACTACTATTTCTGGAGCATCTTTTTCTTCTGTCTCATTGTTTTCAGAATCACTGCCTCTTCTTCCAAAGTTCCCCAAATTAAAACTATCATCTTTTTTTATAGCAGTGGCTTTAAAACACATATATTGTCCAATAGTTTTAGTTTCTGAACCCAATTCCCATTCCAGTTTTTGCAAATCGTCTTTAATTAAAAATTGCTTTCCAAAAAACTCTTGTTCTTGTAAAACTTTAAGGTCTTTTACGTTTTTATATTGTGGCCCACCTGTAGGAATCATTGCTCTAAAATTTGGACCACGTCCTTGTGAAGGAGCTTCAAGTTTTTCCTCTTCTTTGTACATAGATTCGGATTGATTGAATGTAAGCGTATATGTTTTTTCCAATGCACTCTTCATGCGTTCAGAAATTTCCTTTTTACGTTCTTCACTCATCTGGCCTCCACCAAAGTTACTCATATCCACCGATGTTTTCGATTCGTAAAATGCTATGCCTTGAAAATCTTTTTGAGCAAACGAAAAAAATGTAGTGAAAAACAGTAAGCAAACTACAGAGGCTTTAATTGTATTGAAGTTCATTGATAATGATATTTTTGTTAAGTAATAAATCTACAATTTTAATTTTAATTTTTTAGACATCAAACATATCACTTAGTTTAATCATTAAACGTTAAATTCTTCTTAAAAACTAAGACTAAAAACTCTACCAACTCATTTCATCAAAATCAGTTTTAAACTAATTTATAAAAAAAGTAGTTTGAATTTTGTACTTTTCAAGTCGGATGAAATACATTATATATATATTTTTAATATTATCATTCTCAATATTTTCACAAGAAAACATTGAAACTTCACCTATTAAAAAAACAACATTACAAGTTGATAAGCTAATCTCTATTGATAATTTTGAGACTTCTTATTTTATAAACCATAATGTTTTTTATAAAAAAACCACAGAAAAAACCATCAATTTTTCTAATATACAATTAGGTACAATAAAAACAGTCAGTGTATTTAACCCGCTAAAAATCAATATTTTTTACAAAGACTTTAACACCATTATTATTTTAGACAATAGACTTGCTGAAATTTTCAAAATAGATTTTAACACCAAATTACCATATAGAAATATTTCCTTTGTTTCAACAGGGTATGACAATACGCTTTGGTTATTCAATCAAGACAGCCAGCAATTGGAACTTTATGATTACAAACTTAATAATACACGCATTAAAACATTACCTATACAAGACCAAGTAATAGACATGACAAGTAATTATAACTATTGCTACTTACTTACTGAAAAAGAACTCCTCATTTATAATTATTTTGGAAGTTTAATTTTAAAAATAAAAAACGATGGGTATTCATCTATTTCAGAAAATAATAAAAATATTATTTTAAAAAAAGATAACAGCTTGATTTACTTAAAAAAAGACACAAAAAACAAGATTCCAATTAAGCTTCCAAATTTATTAATAAATCAGTTTTTTGTAACGAACGAAACCTTGTATATTTACGACACTGAAATCCTACATCAATTTCAATTAAAAACCAACTAGAATTATGCACATTGCTATTGCCGGAAATATTGGCGCAGGAAAAACTACTCTCACAAAATTATTAGCAAAACATTACAAATGGGAAGCACAACTTGAAGATGTTGTAGACAACCCATATTTAGATGATTTTTACAATCAAATGGAGCGCTGGAGTTTTAATTTACAAGTGTACTTTTTAAATAGTCGATTTCGTCAAGTTTTGCAAATTCGCCAGAGTGGAAAAGACATTATTCAAGATAGAACCATTTATGAAGATGCTCATATTTTTGCCCCCAATTTGCATGCTATGGGTTTGATGACTAACCGTGATTATGAAAATTACAGATCGCTTTTTGATTTAATGCAATCCCTCGTTCAAGGGCCAGATGTTATGATTTATTTAAGGAGTTCTATCCCTAATTTGGTTTCACAAATACACAAACGTGGTCGCGATTATGAAAATTCAATAAGTATTGATTATTTAAGTAGACTAAACGAACGGTATGAGGCTTGGATTCATGGTTACGACAAGGGCAAATTACTAATAATTGATGTTGATAATTTAAATTTTGTTGACAACCCTGAAGATTTAGGTAGTGTCATCAACACAATTGATGCTGAAATTCATGGATTGTTCTAATTGGCAATAAATCCGTGCTTTTTAGCATGTTTAATAGCTTCATCGGTAGTTCTTACTAACAAAACGGGTATGTTTTTATAGTTTTTATACAGTCTATAAACAGTAGCCATTCTATTTTTGTGGTTAACCCTTCTTAGGTATATTGCTAAAATTCTTTTGGGGTATGCTTTTGCTATTTCTAAATAAATAACAGGGTCGTGTTCGCCATTATCACCAATTAAAATAAACTTTAAATCAGGATATGTTTTTAATAAATTTAAAATTTCTTTTTGTTTTTGTGGCTTTTCATTTTTTGCTTTTTTAGCAAAGAGACGCGGAAAATTCCTTAAAACAATAGGTCCTTTAGGGAATTTGTTTTTTTTAAGAAAATACTCCAAATAGCGATACAAATTCCACGGACTATGGCTTACATAAAATATTGGATTGGCCTCATTGCCCGTTTTTCCTTGATGCAATAAATGATAAAACTCTGAAGCTCCTTCCAACGGAATACGTTTTCCTGCTGATGTTAACAATGTATTTATTAAAACTCGCCATTTTAAAACGGACACTAAACCTGTGTGTAAAATAGTATCATCAATATCACTAATAACACCAAAAGAAGCATGTATAGATGGAATTAGCATTTCTACAGGAAACCTATTGTCAGATTGTATGGTTCTTGTAATATGCTCTTGTCTATATGATGCTACCATAGCTACCCACCCTTCATCATTAGCATACACACTCAAATCATCTTCCACCGTTTCATCTAACAGAAAATAACCTCTTTTATCTGTTTTTGTGTAAAAAAATCTATCTTCTCCTATTTTAATAATTAATTCAGTGTTTTTTATTTCATCGGTTTCAAAACGTTTCCACGCATTAAACAGTAATTTAAAGGCTCCTTTTTGTTCTAAATTTATGCTTTCATCTTCAATAGCTCTCCCTCTTATGTATAAATGGTTAGAGGTTCCATACGTTTGAAAAGCTATAACTTGTAGTGGATCTTTTTTAAACATTAAAAAGCAGATAATTTTGAAATAAAAATACAAAAAAAACCACATCAAATGAATGATGTGGTTCACAGCTTAGTTTAATTTAGTTTAGTTGTATCTATTTAGCTGTTTTGGTCTTTTTTTAAATTTGAAATATTTTGATTAATGCCATTTACTGTTTCATAAACAATAACGTCTGTTGGTATTTTTTTAACATCATTAACAATTGATTTTGCAACATTTGCTTCTCCATTATGAAGCTCTGCAGAAACCTCTTGTGTCGTTTTAACTGTTGAAATCATCTCAGTTTTATCTTCTTCATTTTGAATATAATTAGCAACGTCATCTGAATTAATAGCAATACTTGGCGCAATGACTAATGCAACAACCGACATTAATTTTAATAGAATATTTAATGAAGGTCCTGAAGTGTCTTTAAAAGGGTCACCCACTGTATCACCTACAACGGCTGCTTTATGAGCATCAGTTCCTTTTCTTCCTTGCTCCTCTATAGTTTTTTTAGCATTATCCCACGCGCCTCCTGCATTAGATTGAAAAATTGCCATTAGCACACCACATGTGGTAACACCAGCTAATAGCCCTCCTAACATTTCGGCCCCGCCAATAAACCCAACTGCTACTGGTACAGCAATAGCTAATAATCCTGGCAAGACCATTTCCTTAATAGATGCTTTTGTTGAAATATCTACACATTTATCATATTCTGCTACACCATCAGCCGCATCAAAAATAGCTCTATCTTCTTTTGAAGCTTTAGTCATATCAGAATCATATTTACGCATTATTATTAAAGCTGCTTTTAATTCTGGAATATCTCTAAATTGACGACGTACTTCTTCTATCATGGCCATAGCGGCACGACCTACGGCATTCATTGACAATGCTGAAAATACAAATGGCAACATACCACCTACTAACAACCCTGCCATAATATTAGGCTTAGACACATCAATAGCCGTTACATTGGCCGTTTTCATAAAAGCAGCAAACAAAGCAAGTGCTGTTAATGCGGCTGAAGCAATGGCAAATCCTTTTCCAATGGCTGCAGTTGTATTACCTACAGCATCTAATTTATCGGTACGTTCACGAACTTCACTTGGCAATTCTGCCATTTCTGCAATACCTCCAGCATTATCTGAAATTGGTCCATAAGCGTCTACTGCCAATTGAATACCGGTATTAGCTAACATCCCAACTGCTGCAATAGCAATACCATACAATCCAGCAAAATGATAGGACACTAAAATAGCAGCTGCAATCAATAAAATTGGAATTGCTGTAGACATCATCCCAATACCTAAACCTGCAATAATATTTGTAGCGGCACCAGTTTCAGATTG
Source organism: Pseudalgibacter alginicilyticus (assembly GCF_001310225.1). Classification (GTDB taxonomy): domain Bacteria; phylum Bacteroidota; class Bacteroidia; order Flavobacteriales; family Flavobacteriaceae; genus Pseudalgibacter; species Pseudalgibacter alginicilyticus. Next base: position 2,008,912 of record NZ_CP012898.1, read on the forward strand.
TTTCACTATAGAATTTACTGGTTTAGTACCAGTTCCTGTATAATATTCAGTCACTTTCCCTACTGCCAAACCTGCTACCAAACCAGCTATAGTTGCCCAAAATACACCCATAGCACCAAATGGTAAACCATTAACACTTTCAGGAATCAATGTATTGATAATAAAATAAGAAGCTATAACCATTAAGCCCGCGGAGCCAAATTCACCTATATTTAAAGCAGTTTGCGGGTTCCCTCCATCTTTTACTTTTACAAAAAATGTTCCAATAATTGACATAATAATTCCAATTGCCGCTAATACTAGAGGTAAATAAACAGCTCCTAATCCTGAAAAATCTGGAGTGATAATAAAAGCACCTAATACCATGGTTCCAATAATAGAACCAACATACGATTCAAATAAATCAGCTCCCATTCCGGCTACATCTCCCACATTATCACCTACATTATCTGCAATAGTTGCAGGGTTTAAAGGATGATCTTCTGGAATACCAGCTTCAACCTTACCTACCAAATCGGCTCCAACATCAGCAGCTTTTGTATAAATACCTCCTCCAACACGTGCAAATAGGGCTATAGAAGATGCCCCCAAGGAAAAGCCAGAAAGTACATTTAATACCATTGATAAATTTTCTGGACCAGCCCATATATTTTGATACACTACAAATAAACCACTTAATCCTAAAACACCTAAACCAACAACTCCAAGCCCCATAACTGCTCCTCCTGCAAAAGCAACCTCTAAAGCTTTTCCCAAAGACGTTCTTGCGGCACTTGTAGTTCTAACATTTGCCTTAGTAGCCACTTTCATACCTATAAATCCTGCTAATGCAGAGCATATTGCTCCTACAATAAAGGACACAGCTACCATACCATGAGAGCCTATTTCATTATTTCCTTTAAAATATAATAAGATAGCAACTGCAACAACAAATATTGATAATATTTTGTATTCTGCTTTAAGAAAAGACATAGCACCATCTGCTATATTTTTAGCAATCCTAATCATTTTTTCTGTTCCTTGATCTTGTTTTGTTACCCATGCACTTTTAATAAATACAAACAAAAGTGCCAAAACACCGAAGAGTGGCAAGCCCTGAATTATTAAATCCATTTTTTTAGTTAGTTTAAATTAATATTTCTTAAAAATAAAGCTAAAAATAGGCAAATATGTGAAATAAAAAAAGCTGAAATTCAATTAAGATTTTTTTTAATTTTTATTTTTAATAAGACTCATTATTTCAATTTAAAAGGGTGTTAAAAAAGCCCCAATAAGACATTTCACACTTATTTAAAACAAATTATCAATTTGAATAAACTATCTTTTAAAGACAAATTCTGTCAAGTTCTTTTCTATCTTTGCCAAAAATTAGAAAAATATTCCAAATGAGTTCTAAACTTATAGCTCCTTCAGTTTTAGCTGCAGATTTTGCAAATCTTCAACGCGATATAGACATGATAAACCAAAGTGAAGCCGATTGGTTTCATATTGACATTATGGACGGCGTTTTTGTACCTAACATTTCGTTTGGAATGCCCGTTCTGCAAGCCATTAGCAAACATGCTAAAAAAACCATTGATGTACATTTAATGATTGTTGACCCCGATAGGTATATTAAAACATTTGCTGAATTAGGAAGTGATATTTTAACCGTTCACTATGAAGCATGTACTCATTTACATAGAACGCTTCAAGCAATTAAAACAGAGGGCATGAAAGCGGGAGTTGCGCTAAACCCTCACACTAATATAAATGTGTTAGAAGACACCATAACTGACATTGATTTGGTTTGTATTATGAGTGTAAACCCTGGTTTTGGTGGACAAAGCTTTATTGAAAACACTTATGACAAAGTCAAACAACTAAAAACTTTAATAACACGCAAAAACGCAACTACACAAATAGAAATTGATGGCGGTGTAACAAATAAAAACGCTAAAGCTCTTGTTGAAGCTGGAGCAGATGTATTAGTTGCAGGCAGTTATGTTTTTAAAAGCAGTAATCAAACCGAAACTATTAAAAACTTGAAAGCTATTGCAAATTCTTAAAATTGCTTTAAAAAATATTTGAGTAAATCTCTTGTGGTAATAATACCCATTAACTCTCCGTTATCCACAATTGGCAATACATGAAATTCTTTATTAGCTAAAATTTTTGTAGCTTCTTTTATTGTAGTATCACTCGTTATAGTCGTTATTTCTTTTGACATAACTTGCTCAACACTATAGTTTTTAAGGACTACAGAATCAACATTTCTTCCATTACTTTGCAACTCTGCTTGACTAATACGCATTATATCTGTATAACTTACCATACCAATTATAACCCCTCCAGACACCACAGGAAGATGCTTGATTTTATGTCTTTTAAAAAGTGTTTCAACTTCTGCTATGTTATCAGACATTGTTAATCCAATAACATTTTTAATCATTATATCAGATACCGGTGTAAGAAAGTTCATTTTATTCTGCTTTAAATTACAAACAAATTTAATTAATTAATAGGTGTTGTTTCATGATAAAAATCATTCAACTAAAAATTAAAACTGTTTTAATAAATATTTAATCAAATCTGTAGTGGTTACAATACCTACCAATTTATTACGAAAAACAACAGGCAAAGCATGAAATTCTTTATCTGCTAAAATTTCAGCCACCTGTTTAATAGAATTTGAAGGTGATACGGTTAACAAATTATTCTTCATAACTTGCTCTATAGTAAACATTTGATACACCATAGATTCCATATGATGACCATCCACCTCAATGGCATCTGCAAAGCTAATGCGAAGTAAATCTGTATAACTTAGCATCCCTACAATAACGTTGCCCGCAACAACTGGAATATGCCGGATTTTATGTTGTTTAAATAAACGTTCAGCTGTTTCCAAGCTATCATCTTTACTTAAAGTAATAACATCTTCTGTCATTATTGTTGAAATTGGCGCTTTTCGTATCATGGCTTTTCGGTTTAATTTCATTTTAAAATTAAAAAACTAAAATCTATAAAACCATGATAAAAATCATAAGCAGCATCAATAACCTAAGAAATTAAAATTAAGCATTTGTTTAACCTTATAATAAACTTCAGGAAATTGACTTCTAAATTCGTCTGGCGTTTCAATAAAATTTTCAACAATAACTGCAAAAAATTCAAATTGATTGGTATATCCATACGCCCTAAAATACTCAGAATCTAAAAGTTTTAACCGCAAGCTTTCCTTTTGACTTAATAAATCTGTCAATTCTTGAAATAAATCGCTAAAAATCGTTGAACTCACATCCCGCTCCTTAATACTATTCAAATGAATGGCATGAGCAAATTCATGAATTCCCAAATTTACATTATCATGTGAATCTTCATAACCTAATTTAAAATCTTCCCATGACAATACGAGTGCCTTTAGTTTTGGATTAAATTCTCCTTTATGATATTCATTATTAATTTTAGAAAAAAAACGGGTGGGATAAATAACTATTTTGCTAATCAAACCAATATAGAAATCTCTAAAACCAAAAGTTAACATAATACCAGTAGCAGAAATTAACACTTTCATTTTATCAGTAACAACAACACCATCTCTACCAATAAAATCCTTATCATTAATAAAACTAGCTACCCGATGTTCAAAATGTTTTTTCTGCTTTCTTGTTAATTTTTTATAAAACACAAAATGATTTTCAAGAAATGATTTTTGATTTTTATTTAGTTTTTTTAATGTGAAATATAAATGGGTGTAAAATGGTTTTCGGTATTTTAAAACATATGCCATTTCTATCATTTTAACTAAAAAATGAATCATCATATAAAGTAAAATTGCAAAGAATATACCTAAGATGACTTTGCTTTCAAAAGAATAATTTTCTAAAATCATAAAAACCTGCATAGACTGCTTAATGCATTTATTAAGTAAAAATTGTCAATTTAAAAGTACTGAAAAGAAATTAATTAAATACTACACAAATACCAGCTCGTATATAGAGCAACAAAACCTAATCAATTTTAAAAAAACTGATTAGGTTTTGTACTTGTGACCACGAAGGTTTTGTACAATGTTCTACATATATTTGTATTGTTTCAGATTGTATATATAAGAACATACATAGACAATGATTAGTAAACTAAAACGATATATTTCATTTAAACCAAATAAAATATGCAAAATTTTTCACCTATAAAGAAAAGAATACTTCAATACATTGAATACAAACACATTAGTAAATATAAATTTTATCAGGAAACTGGTATAACTAGAGGCGTTTTAGATAAAGACAGCGGTATAAGTGAGGATAACATAGCGAAATTTATCGCATACGATAAAACTATTAACTTGGAGTGGCTTTTAACTGGTGTTGGAGAGATGATAAAAAGAGAAACTGTTTCAAATGAATCTCAAGCAAAAATATACTCTAACGATAAAGACGAGTACATAATAAGACTACAAAGAGAGAAGATAGAATCCCTAGAAAAGGAGATTAAGCTTTTAAAAAAAGAATGTGCAAAAGCTTCTAATTATGGAGTTACTACTAAGTCCTGTGAAAAACTAAAAAAATAAATGTCGAACAAATGTTACGCAAAATCCATTAAACAAAAAAATCGCAACAAGCTAAAAATTAGCACATTACGATTTTATTTTGTGACCGCGAAGGGATTCGAACCCCCAACCCTCAGAGCCGAAATCTGATATTCTATCCAGTTGAACTACGCAGCCATTGCTCTTATCTAAGTAAGTGCATGTATTTTATTTAGATAATTGTATTTTTACAATATTAGAAATAGTTTTTCCATCAGCTTGACCACCTAATTCTTTACTTGCCATTCCCATAACCTTCCCCATATCCTTCATACCTTCTGCACCAACTTTTTTAATGATTGAAACCACCACTTCTGTAATAGCCTCTTCACTTAATGCTTCTGGTAAAAATTGAGCAATCACTTCTGCTTCTGCCAATTCTGGAGCTGCCAAATCTTCTCGACCTTGGTCCAAGTATATTGACGCACTATCTCTACGTTGTTTCACTTGCTTTTGAAGTATTTTAAGCTCTTGCTCTTCAGTCAATTCTTCTTTAGCACCGCTCTCTGTTTGAGCTAATAAAATAGCAGATTTCACAGCACGCAAAGCCGTTAATGCGGTTTGATCTTTAGACTTCATAGCTTCTTTCAAAGCTGACATTATATCTTGTTGCAAACTCATATTCAAAATTTTATTAGAATGCGAATATACTAAGAAAAAATGATTCTATCCTTCGCAAAAGTGACAAAACAATGATGAAAAAACCCGAAAAACTAAGGGAGTTTTTCGGGTTTATGATTAAGTTAAATAACGTAAATTAACACATTAATCTACGTTATCGTGCAAATAAGAATTATTACTTCTTAATTGTATGTCGTCATTATCATCCAAACCAACACTTGTTCTAGAAATATCTGTTTCAGAAGAATGCTTAGCATCATTTAAATTGACACCCTGCCGTCTATAAGCAGGCACTTTTTCAATATCATCAATCTTTGCGTTATTGAATTTATAATTAAAATCTTTCATTTTAAGTCTACGCTCTGCGGCACGTTCTTTAAGCATATCTGAAATTGGACTATTCATAGGATCAACCTCTTCTGAAGGAGCCTCTTCCACAACTTCTTTTTTTACTGTTTTCTTTTCAAAAACAATATCCTGATCAATATTCTCTACAACCTCTTTAGTAGCAGTTTTCTTTTTATTGATTGATGATTCAACCTCATCATAATCATCCAAAACATAGCGCACATCTCCTTTTTCACTGGATTCAGTCACTGTTAAAAGTTCAATAGGATCTTTAACAAAAATTTCTTTGACATCATCTTCATTAAGATCATATGAAATCACTTCTTCTGCTTCAGACTCCTCAACTTCCTTTTTGTCTGTTGACATCGGGAAATCAAAAGTTAATGTAACTTGTTCATCTTCTTCCACAATCACTTTAACATCTTCTTTAGTAGACATTTTTGTTACAGGCTTTATAACAAAATCCTCTTCTTCTTCAATAACGGCATCAACTTCATCATAAACAACCTTGATATTTCTAATGATTTCTGAAGTTGGAATTAAATCAAAATCAGCGTCAGGATCGCGCAATTTTTGCTTATTGACTAAATTGTTTTCAAAATTGCTTAGCTGATCATCTTCATCAAGTTCCAATGTGTGTTTAACAACTTTAGACTCTTGTTTCTTTTCAAATTCAATAACAGGTGCTATTATGACAGGGTCTTTTTCTTTTCCTTGAAGTTCTTTATCATCTTCTAAAGAATGTATAACTTTTTTAGTTTCAGTATTAGAAATTTCATCTTGCTGCTCAACATTAAAACCCGTTGCAATGATGGTTACCGCAATAGATTCTTCTAAAGACTCATCTTCACCAACACCCATAATAATATTAGCACCGTGACCTGCTTCATTTTGAATATGATCATTAATTTCACCTATTTCATCAATGGTAATTTCATGAGAACCAGAAACAATAAGCAGCAATACATTTTTAGCCCCAGTAATTTTGTTATCATTCAATAAAGGTGAATCCAAAGCTTTGCGAATGGCATCATTGGCACGGTTTTGTCCTGAAGCCAAAGCTGACCCCATAATAGCTGTACCACTATTACTTAATACAGTTTTAGCATCGCGTAAATCGATATTTTGAGTATAATGATGTGTAATAACTTCAGCTATACCACGAGCAGCAGTAGATAGAACTTCATCTGCTTTTGAAAAACCAGCTTTAAAGCCCAAATTCCCATAAACTTCACGAAGTTTGTTATTATTGATAACAATGAGTGAATCAACAACATCTCTTAATTTTTCTATACCTTGTTGCGCTTGTTCAATACGCATTTTACCTTCAAACTGAAATGGCATGGTTACGATACCCACTGTTAATATCCCCATATCTTTAGCCATTTTACCAATAATTGGAGCAGCACCTGTACCGGTACCTCCACCCATTCCGGCTGTTATGAAAATCATTTTAGTATTAGAATCTAACATTTGTGAAATATCTGCACCACTTTCAACTGCTGATTGCTCTCCTATATCTGGATTTGCTCCAGCTCCTAAACCTTCAGTTAGGTTAAGACCTAATTGAATTTTATTAGGAACACCACTATTTTGAAGTGCTTGTGCATCAGTATTACAGATATAAAAATCTACACCTTTTATACCTTGTTGAAACATGTGGTTGATAGCGTTACTACCACCGCCACCAACACCAATAACTTTAATAACATTTGATTGGTTTTTAGGCAAATCAAATGCTATGCTTTCGAATTCTTTGTTGCTGCTCATAAATTCTATTTTTTTGGGGTTTTGTACTTAATTTTATTTTTATTCAATGGTTGATTCTAATTTTTTAATTCTACTCAGCATTATCTAAAAAATCTTTAACTCTTTCAGTTAGTTTATCTAAGAAAGAACGTCTTTCTTTTACTGGTTTTTCTTTAATTTCTTCAGGTGAAGCTTCTTCTACTTTTTCTTTTTCAACTTGAATTTCTTGCTGCTCAATTTTTTTTCGGTCTTGGCGCTTCAAACCATCTAATACCAATCCTACTGCGGTAGCAAACAATGGACTTGTTACTTCTCCATCACTATTACCAGCCAAATGCTCATTAGGATAACCAATACGAGTATCCATTCCTGTAATGTATTCTACCAATTGCTTCAAATGTTTTAATTGCGCCCCGCCACCTGTTAAAACAATACCTGCTATTAGTTTTTTCTTTTGTTCTTCATGTCCGTAGTTTTTAATCTCGGCATATACCTGCTCAACAATTTCTACCACACGTGCATGAATAATTCTTGAGAGATTTTTGAGGGTTATCTCCTTAGGCTCACGTCCTCGCAACCCTGGTATAGAAACAATTTCATTATCTTTATTTTCACCAGGCCATGCGGACCCAAATTTTATTTTTAGTAATTCTGCTTGTTTTTCAATAATAGAACAACCTTCTTTTATATCTTCGGTAATAACATTGCCTCCAAACGGAATGACTGCTGTATGACGGATGATACCATCTCTAAAAATAGCCAAATCTGTGGTACCACCTCCAATATCAATCAAAGCAACTCCTGCTTCTTTTTCTTCTTGGCTTAAAACAGCATTGGCTGATGCTAAAGGCTCTAAAGTGATGCCTTCTAAATTCAGTCCTGCACTTTGAATACAGCGTCCAACATTTCTTATAGAAGATACTTGCCCAACTACCACATGAAAATTAGCTTCCAATCTGCCTCCATACATCCCAATAGGTTCTTTAATTTCGGCTTGCCCATCTACCTTATATTCTTGAGGTAATACATGAATGATCTCCTCACCAGGAAGCATTACTAATTTATGAACCTGGTTGATAAGTCTATCAATATCACTTTCATCTATAACCGATTCTGAATTGGGTCTGGTTATATAGTCACTATGCTGTAAACTACGAATGTGCTGACCTGCAATACCAACAGTAACACCGTCAATTTTGGAATCTGCAGCAGCCTCTGCTTCTTGAACAGCTTGCTGTATTGATTGAATCGTTTGAGTTATATTATTTACCACACCACGGTGCACTCCTAAACTTTTAGATTTTCCAATACCTAAAATTTCAAGTTTACCGTATTCATTTTTACGACCAATCATAGCCACAATTTTTGTGGTTCCTATATCTAATCCTACTGCTATGTTATGCTCCATGGTTTATTTTTTGGTACATACGACTTGGTTGTCAAATTGTAAATTAACTCTACTATAATTATTCAATGTCTTTTCTTTAAGGTTTTTTTGATAAAACGCTTTCAAATTATTTATTTTTTTATCTAAAAAATGGATGCTTCCTAATTTTACTAAAAATGAGCATTGTCTTAATTTTAGATACAATTCATTATTATTACTTTGATGAATTTCTATAACATTAGTCCTCAAGAATGAATCTTTCTCAATTTTTTGAGCTACAGTAAAAACATTTTTTAAATTGTTTTTTTCAACATAACCTGTAACCAGTGGCACTCTAGCGGAATAATTTTTAGATAAAGGCATATAAAAACCTTCATCATCTATATAGTAAGACGCATTTGTACTAACTCTTGCAATAGGTCTTTTTTGTTCTATATCAGCAGTAAGCACCCCATTAACAGAAACATACACTTCTGCTGATTTTACCATTGGATTAGAATTCAGGGCATTTTCTAAAGTATTCAAAGCTAAAGTTTCTTTGCTTTTATTTTTAACTCCTTCCTGATTTACTATTAACAATTTACTAACATTTTCATGGGTAACAAAAAGGTTATTATCACCTATAAAATTGATAGCAATTTCAGACACCTTTCTATCTCCATTTTTATTTGAAGCAAATGCAAATAAGAAGACAACCAAGCCCAATAACATTATCATTTTTATGTAGGTCCAATTAACTTTCAACTGTAAATTCTTTTTTAATTTTTTTCACCTCTTCGCCTATATCTCCCGCCCCAATAGTTAAAACTATTTGAGAACGACTGTCATGTATCTCTGCCAGTAAATCTTTTTTACTAACTACTTTTTTATTTTTATTATCTATTTTATTTAATAACCACAATGATGTTACACCTTCAATTGGCAATTCCCTTGCAGGGTAAATATCTAATAATATAACCTCATCAAATTGTGATAAACTTTTTGCAAAATCATCAACAAAATCACGCGTTCTACTAAACAAATGTGGCTGAAAAACGGCTAACACTTTTTTATCAGGGTACATTTCCCTAACCGCCTGATGTACTGCATTTATTTCCTCTGGATGGTGTGCGTAGTCATCAATAAAAACAAAGTCCTCAGTTTTAATATGATAGGTAAATCGTCGTTTCACACCCTTATAAGATGCTAAAGCTTTGGCGAGCTGCCAGTGAGGGCAACCGTATTCTACAGCCATCGCCAAGGCTATTAATGCATTCGACAGATTATGTCTACCAGGTAGGTTAAATTGTATATTTTCAATTATTGTTTCTGGTGTTTTCACATCAAAAACATAGCTTCCATTTTCTATTTTTATATTTTTAACAGAATAATCAGACTCATCGTCAATTCCATAAGTTATCCCTTTTATCGGCAAGCCATTTCTAACAAATAGTTTTCCTGTTGATTTCACTTTTTTAGAAAAGTCTTCAAAGGATCTCGTTACCTCTGAAGCATCACCATAAATATCTAAATGATCTGCATCCATAGACGTGATACATGCAATGTCTGGAGATAAAGTTAAGAAAGACCTATCAAATTCATCAGCTTCAACCACTGAAACTTTAGTACCATTTTCAATAAAATTAGAATTATAATTTTCAGAAACACCACCTAAGAAAGCGGTTAATGGCACATTACACTCATACATTAAATGCCCTAAAATACTGGTTGTTGTGGTTTTACCATGCGTACCTGCAACAGCCAAACAAAAGGTGTTTTCTGTTATTAAACCAAGTACCTGAGACCGTTTTAAAACCTGAAAACTATTATCTATAAAATATTGATACTCTTTATGTCCATTTGGAATGGCTGGCGTATACACTATCAGCGTATTCTCTTTACTCAAAAAAGTAGTATTTATATTTTCAATGGCATCTTCAAAATGAATATCTATACCCAAAACCCCCAAACCATCAGTTATATCCGTTTGAGTTTTATCATATCCTGCTACTTGCTTTTTATTAGCATGAAAATAACGCGCAAGCGCACTCATTCCTATACCACCGATACCAAGAAAATAAACATTATGTATATTATTTAAATTCATTTTAATTTTTCAAAAGTTTTTCAACTTCATCAGCTATTTGCTTTGTTGCATTTACCAATGCGAGTTTCTTTATATTTTTACCTAATTGTTTTTGCTTCTCTGGTGATGCTACTAATAGCGAAAAGTTATTTTCAAAATCAGCATTTAAATCTTCTTCTTTTATTATCAAAGCTGCTTCTTTATCAACTACAGCCATTGCGTTTTTTGTTTGATGATCTTCAGCTACATTAGGTGATGGTATAAAAATTACAGGCTTACCAACTATACACAGTTCTGAAACAGAACTTGCACCAGCTCTTGAAATAATAACATCTGCAGCAGCATAAGCCAAATCCATGTTGTTCAAAAACTCATAAACTTGAACATTTTTAGTATTGCTATATATTTTATACTGCTGATAATACAACTTCCCACATTGCCAAATAATCTGTACGTTTTGAGTGTCTAAAAAATCCAGCTCTTTCTCTATTAATTCATTAACTCGCTTAGCCCCTAAACTACCTCCTAACACTAAAAGCGTATGCTTACCTTGTTTCAAATTGAAAAAGTTTTTTGCTTCATCCGTTTTAGTATCAATATCCAATAAGCCCTGACGCACTGGGTTTCCCGTTTTTATGATTCTATCTTTTGGAAAAAATCGCTCCAATCCATCATAAGCCACACATATTTTTTGTGCTTTTTTGGATAATAGTTTATTAGTTATTCCAGGGTAAGAATTTTGCTCTTGTATTAAACTAGGAATCCTATTTAAAGCCGCCATATAAAGTAGTGGTCCACTAGCAAACCCACCTGTTCCAATAGCTACATCTGGCTTAAAATCTTTTACAATTTTTCTTGCTCCCCACAAACTATGTATCAATTTAAATGGAAACATTAAATTTTTAAAAGTCAGTTTCCTCTGAATTCCAGAAATCCAAAGCCCTTTAATAGCATACCCTGCTTCTGGCACCTTATCCATTTCCATTCTATCCTTTGCCCCTACAAACAAAAATTCTGCATTTGGCATACGCAATTTTAACTCGTTAGCAATGGCTATAGCTGGATAGATATGACCTCCCGTACCTCCGCCAGACAAAATGATTTTATATGTTTTATTTTTGTTATTCACTTATTTTTAATAAACACTTAGACAACGCCTAGTGTGATATTTCACCCCTTTATATTTATATAGCTTCAGAAAGAATTTCCAAAGGATTCTCTTCCATTTCTTCTTGTTCTTTAATTTCTTCTCTTTTAGCACTTACACTTAAAATGATACCTACCGCTAAACAAGTCATCCAAATGGAAGTCCCTCCACTACTTATTAGTGGCAAAGTTTGCCCTGTGACTGGAAATAACTCCACAGCAACCGCCATATTTATTAAGGCCTGAAACACAATTGGCAATCCGACACCTAACACCAATAGCTTGCCGAATATAGTATCCGATTTTTGCGCCACAATTACAATTCTGAAAAGCAACCACATATAAAGAATCATCAATCCAAAACCTCCAATCAACCCATATTCTTCAATGATAATTGCAAAAATAAAATCTGAAGAAGACTGTGGTAAAAAATTCTTTTGAATACTTTTCCCAGGTCCAACCCCTTGAATACCACCTGATGCAATGGCTATTTTAGCTTTTTCAATTTGATAATCAGCTTCAGTTACCTCATCATTAGAAAAACTTTCTATTCTACTTACCCAAGTATCCACCCTATTAGGCATAATATCTGGAAATGCTTTTGCTGTTAAAACAAATAATGACAACACCAAAACACCAGACCCTAAAATAACTGCAAGATACCTTATAGGATAGCCACCCAAGAAAACCAACATAATAACCATTAAAAACATAATAGCTGCTGTTGAAAAATTTGCTGGAAGAATGAGTATCAGTACAAAAAAAACTGGCGCCCAAAGCGGCAAAATAGTATTTTTAAACGTAATATCTTTATCCTGAATTTTGGACATGTATCTTGCTACATATACCATAAGCACAACAGATGCTAAAGTTGATGTTTGAAATGACATACCTACAATTGGAATTTGAATCCACCTACTAGCATTAGCCCCTTCAATAGTTGTTCCTTGCAACATTGTAACCCCCAACAACACTAAAACCACAGGAATCATTATTAATGACAACCCTTTAAAATACCTATACGGCACTTTATGAACCCCATACATAATAACAAAACCTAAAAGTAAATGCATAAAATGTTTTACAAAAAACCCAAAAGTATTACCATCACTACCTCTATAAGCTAAATTACTAGCCGCACTATATACTGGCAAAAACGACAAAATAGCCAATAAAGCAACTATAGCCCAAATTAACCGATCTCCTTTTATGTTTTTAAATAATGTTTGCATCCTTATAATTACTTCCCAACAATTTTCTTTTTACTTAACTAATCGCTGTTTGTTTTATTTTTTATAACACATAAAACACTTCAACAAACTCCGTTTGATATTTTTCTTTTCAATTTTATTTACAAGTTTCTTACTGCATTTTTAAATTGACGTCCTCTATCTTCATAATTTTCAAACAAATCAAAACTTGCACAAGCAGGAGACAATAACACATTATCGCCAGCTTCAGCAATTTTATAAGCAATTTTTACAGCTTCACTCATATACTGTGTTTCAACAATAACATCAACCATATTACCAAAGGTGTCAATAAGTTTTTCGTTATCAACCCCCAAACAAATAACCGCTTTTACTTTTTCGTTTACAAAGGAAAACAGCTCTTCATAATTATTCCCCTTATCAACCCCTCCTACAATCCAAACCGTTGGTGCATCCATACTTTCTAAAGCATAGTAGGTTGCATTAACATTGGTAGCTTTAGAATCATTGATATACTGCACTTTATTTATTTTTACTACATGTTCCAATCTATGTTCCACCCCTTGAAAATTTTCCAAACTCTCTCTAATGGTTTGCTTTCTTATTTTCAATAAATGCGCTACGGTTGAAGCCGCCATAGCATTTTTAATATTGTGTTTTCCTTCTAATGCAAGTTTTGCTGTCGGCATAATTATTTGATTATTATCTATGGTTATTTTTATATTCTCTTTATCTAAACACGCACCATTTTCTATTGTTTTTACTAATGAAAATGGCAATAATGTGGATTGAACCGGGTGCTTTTTTAAATGATTTACAATAGCTTCATCATCTGCATCATAAATTAAATAATCTTCTTTTGTCTGATTTTCTGCAATTCTAAATTTTGAAATGATATAATTTTCAAATTGATAATCATATCTATCCAAATGATCAGGAGTAATATTAGTCAACACTGCTATTTTAGGCTTAAAACCAATAATATCATCTAATTGAAAACTGCTTATTTCCAACACGTAATTGGGATGGTTTTTTTCTAAAACTTGCTTAGCAAAACTATCTCCAATATTTCCCGCCAAACCAACTTCTAACTCCTGCTTTAATAAGTGATGCGTTAGAGTTGCTGTAGTTGTTTTTCCATTACTACCTGTAATACCAACAATGGTTGCTGTTGTAAATTTGGAAGCAAATTCAATTTCTGAAACCACCAAAACACCCTTATCCCGTATCTGTTTTACTAAAGGAGCTTTATCTGGAATTCCAGGACTTTTCATTACAATATCTGCATTCAGAATTTTAGATTCAGTATGCTGCTCTTCTTCCCATTCAATCTCATTATGTATAAGAACTTCTTTATAGTTATCCTTAATTTTTCCTTTATCTGATACAAAAACATCATAGCCTTTTTTCTGTCCTAAAAGCGCTGCACCAACACCACTTTCTCCACCTCCTAATACGACTAATCTGTGTTTTGTCATTCTGTTTTCATTTCATTAAACTTGCTTCAATCAACTTGTTCTCAAGACAAGCTGATTTGGCACAAAAAATCATTATCTTATTTTCAATGTAACTATTGATAAAATTGCCAGTAATATGCCAATAATCCAAAAACGTGTTACTATTTTACTTTCGTGATATCCTATTTTTTGATAGTGATGATGTAAAGGCGACATTTTAAATATGCGCCTACCTTCACCATATTTTTTCTTGGTATATTTAAACCAACCCACTTGCATAATCACCGATAAATTTTCGGCAACAAAAATACCGCACAACACAGGAATCAGCCATTCTTTACGGACAGCAATAGCAATAACTGCTATAATACCCCCAATAGTCAAACTCCCTGTATCTCCCATAAATACTTGTGCTGGATATGTGTTATACCACAAAAAACCGATTAACGCTCCCACAAAAGCAGCAATATAAATAGTGATTTCCTCTACACGAGGGATATACATGATATTGAGAAAATCAGAAAAAATAATATTACCCGATAACCAAGCAAAAATTCCTAAAGTGAGTGCTATAATTGCCGATGTACCTGCTGCCAATCCATCAATACCATCTGTAAGATTAGCTCCGTTTGATACACCTGTGATTATAATAATAACAGCCAAAAGAAAAACAATCCAAGCATACTTTTCTAAGTCTGAACTTATCCACGTAATTAATTTTGAGTATTCAAACTCGTTTTCCTTTACAAAAGGAATGGTTGTTTTAGTTGATTTTATTTCACTTTCAAACAATTTCGCCGGCTCAATCTTTGGGTTTTCCGCCAACAAAGCTTGTCGCTGTTCCAACGGTAACTTTTCTTTTATAGTAACCTCTGGATGAAAAAACAAAGTTGTCCCCACTATAACACCAAGCCCAATTTGCCCCAATATTTTGAAACGCCCTTTTAAACCATCTTTATCTTGTTTGAACTTTTTAATATAATCGTCTATAAATCCGATAACCCCCATCCAAACTGTTGTAACAATCAATAGTATGATATAAATATTTTCCAATTTAGCCAACAACAACACAGGTATAAGTGTTGCCATAATGATAATAAGCCCTCCCATTGTTGGCGTTCCTGCTTTTTCTTGTTGCCCATCTAAGCCTAAATCTCTAATAGTTTCACCAACTTGTTGACGTTGTAAAAAACGAATAATACGTTTTCCATAAATAGTAGAAATCAACAAAGACAAAATCATGGCAAAAGCAGCTCTGGGCGTTAAAAACCCAAAGAGTGAAGCTCCAGGAAATTGAAATTCCTTTTCTAAATATTCAAATAAATAATATAACATCGTCTTTTTTTATTGAAATTCTTCGGCTATGCTCTGAATAACATTATTTTATTATTTCTTTACTAACTACACTTAGACCAATCTCAGTGTCTTTGATTATTTTTCTAATTGTTTTAAATACTCCTGTACTATTTTATAATCATCAAAATCAAAACGCTCTCCTTTAATTTCTTGATAAGTTTCATGACCTTTTCCTGCGATGAGTATAATATCATTGGGTTGAGCTAATTGACAAGCAGTTTTAATAGCTTGTTTTCTATCCACTATTGAAAGTATTTTTTTAAAATTTTGAGGCTCTACACCTTTCTCAATCTCTTCAATAATAGTTTCAGGAACTTCGCTTCTTGGGTTATCACTTGTAAAAATAACTTTGGAACTTAAAGCTGAAGCAATGCGTCCCATTTTTGGTCGCTTAGTTTTATCTCTATCGCCTCCACAACCTACTACTGTAATTAGTGTTTCATTTTTAGTACGAATACTATTAATGGTTTCTAATACATTTTGCAAAGCATCTGGCGTATGAGCATAATCAACAATTGCAGTTATTTTTTCATCAGAAATTAGATATTGAAATCTCCCACTCACACTTACTAATTCACTAATCAATCGAAGTATTTCTACTTTTTCTAACCCTAATAACTCCGCAGTAGCATAGATAGCTAATACATTGTAAGCATTAAAATTTCCAATTAAACGTGTCCAAACTTCACTTTCATTAACTTTTAATAGCAATCCACTAAACTGATTTTCTAAAATCTGCGCTTTATAATTAGCGTAATTTTTTAATGCATAGGTACATTTTCGTGCTTTTGTATTCTGAAGCATCACCAAGCCATTTTTATCATCTGCATTCACAATAGCAAATGCTTCTTTTGGCAACTTATCAAAAAATGATTTTTTTACATCTCTATATTCCGCAAAGGTTTCATGATAATCTAAATGATCGTGAGACAAATTTGTAAAAACACCACCTACAAAATGAAGCCCTTCCGTTCTATTCTGATGAATACCATGCGAACTCACCTCCATAAAGCAAAACTCCACACCCTCATCATTCATTTCTTTTAAATACTTATTAATAGTAACAGAATCTGGAGTGGTATGCGTAGCTTTATATTCTTTTTCATCTACCATTATTTTAACCGTAGAAAGCAACCCTACTTTATATCCAGCTTTTTTAAACAATTGACACAATAATGTAGCAATGGTTGTTTTTCCATTTGTACCAGTAACCCCAATTAGTTTCAGGTTTTCAGAAGGCGTGCCATAATAATTCGCAGCCATAAAAGCCAATGCTTGACTTGCACATACAACTTCCACATAGGTTATCCCAGCATTCAACTCGTCTGGAAGCTCTTCACAAACAATGGTATTCGCACCATTTTCCAAAGCTTTACCTATATATTTATGACCATCCACTACACTTCCTTTAATTGCTACAAACATGTCATTTTCAACAACGCGCCTTGAGTCAAAATGAATCGCATTAATAGCAACACTTGTATTACCAACAACAGCGTTAATTGGAACTTTATAAAGTATGTCTTTTAATACATTCATGAATTTTTCAAAATAATAATTTCATTTTTCTTTACTTTCTCACCTTTATTCACAGATTGAGTTTGCACAAGGCCAACACCCTCAATTTTTACTTGCAGCCCCATGTTTTCTAATAATGCCATTGCATCCATCACTGGCAACCCCACTACACTTGGCATAATTGTTTTGTAATTCTGAGCTATATTATAATACCTCTCATACTCTTTTTCAGCCGAAGCGTTTTTCACTTCAAGGCTTTCAACTTCATCTATAATAGGCGTGTCTGTGAATATTTTTTGAGCAATTTTTTTAAATACTGGACCTGTAACATCAGCACCATAATACCCTTTTTTAACACTAGGCTTATGAATAACAACAATACATGAATATTTAGGATTATCTGCGGGGAAATAACCTGCAAACGAAGAAATATAGCGTCTATTTTCTTTCCAATCTTTCATCCAATATTCTGTTTGTGCAGTTCCTGTTTTTCCTGCCATAGAAAAGTATGGAGAATACAAAGAGTTACCCGTACCTCGATCTACCACATTTTTTAAAATATCTTGAATTTCTTTTAAAGTTTTATCCGAGCAAATTTTCTCTACAACAACATCTTTTTCAAAAGTCTCTATTACCTTATCTAATTCTTTTACTTCCCTGATAAACCGAGGCTTTACCATAACTCCATTATTTGCAATAGCATTATAAAATGTTAAAGTTTGCAAAGGTGTCAACTTTAGATTATACCCATACGCCATAGAAGGCAGCGCGTTTCTACTCCAAATTTTATCTCCTGGTTGCGGTATCACTGGTTTTGCTTCTCCTATAATTGCTAACCCTAAGGGTTTATCTAATTTCCAATCATGTAAACGGTCTATAAATTTTTGAGGCCTTTCTGAGTACCCTTCATCTATAATAGTTGCTATACCAATATTAGAAGACACTTCCAACGTTCTTGCTGCTGAAATTTTCCCATGACCATGAGTATCATAAATACCACGCCCATAAAATTGTTTATAACCTAATTTTGTATCAATAACGGTTGCTGTATCTACAACTTTATCCTCCAAGGCTGCCATCATAGACATGACCTTAAATGTAGATCCGGGTTCATGCGCTTCACCCACCGCGTAATTTAAGCGTTCATAATAATGTCCGTTTTCATTTCTACCTAAATTGGAAATTGCTCGAATCTCACCTGTTTTAGCCTCCATTACCACCACACAACCATGCTCTGCCTCATACTCTTCCAATTGCATTAAAAGCGCATGATGAGCAATATCTTGAATATTAACATCTATTGTAGTATAAATATCATAGCCATCTTTAGGCTCAATTTCATTAGCATCGTTTAAAGGCTTCCATTGCCCTTTACCTATTTGCTGTTTTTTTCGTTTCCCATCCACACCCCGTAAATACTTAATACCATAGGCTCCATCAATACCTGGGCGTGTTACATTACCATCTTCATCAGTACGTTCATAACCAATTGTTCGCTGTGCAATACCTCCCATAGGATGCTCCCGCTTTGTTGTTTGCTCAACAATCAACCCTCCTTTGAAGGCCCCTAATTTTAACAACGGAAAATTTCGTATGCGTATATAATCTGAATAGCCAATGTTTCTTGCCAACAAATAATACCTATTTTTATTAGCTCTTGCTTTTCTAATAGCTTTTTGATAATAACCTGAAGACTTTCCTGAATATTTAGAAAGCGAATCAGACAATGGTTTTAGATTTTCTTCAAACACCTTACTTGACGGAGTAAGCGCATCCAAACGAATATCATATTTAGGTATAGAAGTTGCTAATAAATTACCATTTACTGAATACACATTTCCCCTGTTGGCTGGAATGGTTACATCTTTAACCACACGCTCACTTGCCATAGCTCGATATTTTTCACCCTCTACAAACTGTATATTCACTAATTTGAACAACACAAGAAGCCCGAAGATGAACATACATCCTGCTATAAAATACAATCGGTTTAATATGTTCTTCTCACTTATTGCCAAGACTGAACTTTAATTTTGGGATTTAACTTTTATCTTTTTTGGCGGAATTACCGAGGGCGCCAAGCCTTTTTTTTTCATTTTTTTTACGACTGCCGATTCCATTTTGAGCCGCATTAATTTGGATCGACCATCAACAAATGCTGATCGCATCTCCTTTACTTCATTATTTAATCTTGCAATATCATATACTTTTTTATCGGCACTATGTGAACTTGCAATCATTATTATAGCTAAAACAGAAATAAAAATAATCCCTCTCCAATTTTTAAAAGAATCATCGCTTACTAAAAATGTTCCTTTTAATATGCTATAAATATTTTTTTTCATTTCATTTTAAATTATAGCTTCAACTTACTTCAACTCCACACAGGTTACTCAACCATCAAAACCAACCTTCACCTAGCAACCAGTATTATAATTTTTCAGCTATCCGAAGTTTTGCACTTCTTGCTCTGTTATTTAATTTTATTTCCTCTTTACTCGGCACTATGAGTCCGTTGACTTTTTTTAGAGGCACTTCAAAATTTCCGAATACATCACGCTCTGGCTCCCCTTCAAACAACCCATTTCTTATAAAACGCTTTACTAACCTATCTTCTAAAGAGTGGTAGGATATAAAACTTAATCTTCCACCATCATTCAGCAACTCCGGAGTTTGCTCTAAAAACTCTTTCAAAGCTTCAATTTCCTGATTTACTTCTATCCGAATGGCTTGATATATTTGAGCCAATACCTTATTCTCATGTCTAGGTGGCAAAAACTTCTGCAATACTTTTTTTAATTGATTACTTGTTTTAACCGGACCATCTTTTCTATGCTCTACAATGAGTTTTGCCATAGCTGGCGCAGCTCTTAACTCGCCATACTGTAACAATACTTGTTTTAATTGTTCTTCCTCATAATCATTAACCACATTAAATGCAGATAATTCACTTTGTTGATTCATCCTCATATCCAAATCAGCTTCAAAACGCGTAGAAAAACCTCGCTCAGCTACATCAAACTGATGAGAAGACACTCCAAAATCCGCCAATATACCATCTACTTTCTTAACACCATAAAACCTTAAAAATCGTTTTATATACCTAAAGTTTTCATTAATTAATTGAAACCTAACATCCTCAATTGTATTTCCAAGAGCATCTAAATCTTGGTCAAAAGCAAATAATTTACCTTTTCCACCTAATCGATTTAATATTTCTCTACTATGTCCGCCACCACCAAAAGTAACATCCACATAAACGCCATCCTCTTTAATATTCAACCCATCAACGGTTTCCTTCAACAATACAGGGTTATGATATTCCATCTTCATCGTCATCTTGTCCCATTACCTCTTCTGCTAAATCGGCAAAATCGCCTGTAGCATCATCAATGGCTTGTTCATACTTATCTTTATCCCAGATCTCAATAATATTGATTGCTGGAGAAATCACTATATTTTTTGAAATCCCAGCAAAAACTGTTAAATCTTTCGGAATCAACAAACGCCCACTTTTATCCACTTCCACAATTCTGGCTCCGGCGCTAAAACGACGAATAAAGTCATTGTTTTTCTTTTTAAATTTATTCAACTTATTCATTTTCCGCATCAAAATCTGCCACTCCTCCATGGGATACAATTCCAAACAAGGCTGAAATACCGAACGACGCAATACAAACCCTGATTCTAAAATAGAATCCAATTGTTTTTGCATGCCACTAGGCAACATAAGCCTGCCTTTGGCATCCACTTTACAATCATATGTTCCTATTAACGTGTTCAAAATCGGTTATTTAACTACTTTTTAGATTAAGTCTCAAAGATATTGAAAATATTACCACATTTTACCACTTTACTACACTTTGTTAATAATTTTTCAACTAACAACCTCTTAATTTCACTTAAAAAAATACGTTAAACCCTTTTTTAATTGAATATCAAGCAATTACAACCCATTGTTTTTTATATTTAAAAACTGTTAATAATTATCTACTAAACATTTAATATGAAGCATTAATTAAAGTGAGGGAGTTATGAATGAAATACCTATATTTGTTTTTATTGAACTTACTGAAGTAATTAATGACGCACAGTTTAAAAAAAGAAAATAATTACAGCTATATTGAGGCAGGTGAAGGCACACCAATTATTGTTTTACACGGACTTATGGGAGGCTTAAGCAACTTTAATTCTGTAATTGAGTTTTTTAGCAAAAAAGGATATCAGGTAATTGTTCCTGAGCTACCGCTTTACACAATGTCTTTAATAAAAACCAATGTAAAAAATTTCGCAAAATACCTACATGACTTTATAGAATTTAAAGAGCTTGACGAAGTTATTTTATTAGGAAATTCTTTAGGTGGACATATCGGTTTATATCATACCAAATTATACCCTAAACGAGTTAAAGCCCTTATTATAACAGGAAGTTCAGGACTTTATGAAAGTGCAATGGGAAACGGCTACACCAAACGTGGCGATTATGAAGTTATAAAAAAGAAAGCTCAAGATGTTTTTTACGATCCTGCTGTAGCTACCAAAGAAATAGTTGATGAAGTTTACGAAACGGTAAACGACCGAAATAAATTAATTAAAACATTAGCAATTGCAAAAAGCGCTATTAGACACAACATGTCTGATGACTTACCAAAAATGCCTACTCCAACATGTATTATTTGGGGTAAAAACGATAATGTAACACCTCCTGAAGTTGCTAAAGAATTTAATGAACTTTTACCTGATTCTGAATTGTTTTGGATAGATAAATGTGGACATGCTGCTATGATGGAACATCCTGAAGAATTTAACCAGATTATGGGTGAATGGTTACAAAAAAGAAAATTCTAATAAAAAAATCAAATCCGCCTACAACTTTTACTAACGCTGTAGTAGGTGAATTAAAGTTCAATAAATGAGATTTCCTTATTCAGTAACACTATATGTACTGAACACATAGGAATGACAAAAAATTATTGTCATGAAAATTAAGTCTGCCGAGTTTATAATGAGCAATTCTGATGTTGAAAAATGTCCGAAAAGCAGATTGCCAGAATATGCTTTTATAGGCAGAAGTAATGTAGGAAAATCATCGCTCATCAACATGCTAACCAACCGTAAAAGCTTAGCAAAAACTTCTGGAAGGCCAGGAAAAACACAACTTATTAATCATTTTTTAATTAATAAAAACTGGCATTTAGTTGATTTACCAGGTTATGGTTATGCCCGAGTTTCAAAAAGTTCAAAAAAAACCTTTCAAAAATTTATTACTCAATATTTTAATCTTCGTGAACAACTTGTAACAGCTTTTGTGTTAGTCGATATTAGGCACAACCCACAACCTATAGACTTAGAATTCATGCAATGGTTAGGTGAACATGGTATTCCATTTTCTATTATTTTCACCAAAGCAGACAAACTAAAACCAATGGCTATTAAAAAACATGTTAATGACTATCAAACTATTCTATTAGAAAGTTGGGAAGAGATGCCTAATTACTTCATCACCTCATCTTCCAATGGCGTTGGACAGGATGACGTTTTGGGGTATATTGAAGAACTAAATGAAAATATGAAGTTGGATTCTATTTGAATTGTGTAAAACATTACCATTACACACTTTTATAAAAATAAAAAACTAATAATGAATAGCAAACCTAACCATATAAATTAAAATTTTCACCCTTTAACATCCAACGCATCCCGTAACGCATTCCCAATCAACATAAAAGCCATTACTAAACTCATAATACACAATCCCGGTATTAAGGCTAAATAGGGTTTCCCTAAAATAATATAATTATAGTGATCTTTAATCATAGCACCCCAGCTTGCCATAGGTGGCTGAGCTCCAATACCTAAGAAACTAAGACCACTTTCAATTAAGATAGCTGCTGCAAAATTTGCAGCCGATATAACAATAACTGGGGCCATAATATTTGGTAAAATATGCTTTGTAATGACTCTAAAATGGTTATAACCTAATGCTCTGGCAGCAGTAATATATTGCATTTCTTTAGCACTAATTATTTGCCCACGCACCACTCTTGCCACTTCTACCCACATGGTTAAACCCACAGCAATAAATACTTGCCAAAAGCCCTTCCCTAATGCCAAGGTAATAGCAATAACCAACAACAACGTTGGAATAGACCAAGTAACATTAATAATCCACATAATAATAGCATCTATTTTACCTCCAAAATACCCAGCAACACTCCCCATAAAAACGCCAATAATCAGCGATATAAAAACGGCCACAAAACCTATAAAAAAAGAAATTCTAGCTCCAACCAAAACACGACTTAATAAATCGCGACCGTATTTATCAGTACCAAAAATAAAGGTTTTTTCGTTTATAAAATCATCAACAGCATTATTTGGAAAAACTTTTAAATCTATAGTTTTTACGTTGCCTACCAAGCCATCAGATGCATACTCTGTGTAGATTAATTGATTATTATCAACTCTATAATCCATAATTGGAATTTCAGTATTGTTATTTTTTTTTCCAAAAAAGATTCTATCAAAACTGTTTTGTTGCGTTTTTAAACCAGAAGGAATAGTAAGCATTTTTACTGTAAAACCAGGTTTTTTGGAATGTATTGATAAATGCATCTGATTGGCATACTGAGAATTATCAGGTGCAAAAACATAAGCAAATACAGAAACCAAACCTACTAAAACAATAAACCACAAACTAAAAACGCCCCAAAAGTTCTTCTTAAACTTTTGGAGCGCTAATTGTTTTAATGAGCCTGATTGATTACTCATTGATATTACTATTTTTTTACGGTTGCCACTTTTCCAACCCTTGAAGTAGCTTTTAAATCTTCTAAAACATTTAAAGCTTCTTCAATATAAACGTCATGACTCAAACTTTCATGCCAACGTTCACGTTTTTCCCTTAAATCGGTTGTATCCTTTTCAAAAAGTGCTTTTTCATAATTAAGAGAATTAAAAGTTAAGTTAGATTTATAATCTGAAATACTATCAAAACGCTTTGCTTCCTCTTCATTTAAAGCTATTTGTTCTTTATAAGTTTTATAATTTAAACTTACCATAGTGTCATCAATCTTGCTTTTCACCCATTTTGCATTTTCTTCAATCAACTTCAATTGACTATTATTCTGCATACGAGCAGTACTATTACTTACCGCAGTATTATAATCAAAATAGTTTTCCCAGACTTCATAATCAGCAGCATCAATTTCATCCCAAGGCAACGGATTATCTTTATCCTTTTCTCCTACATTAATAAAACTAAAACGCCCAGGAACAGTAACATCACTTTTAACACCTTCCAACTGAACAGAACCCCCATTAATTCTATAATATTTTTGAGTAGTTAATGCCAAAGCACCTAAATCGCCACTGGTATTATTACTAACTAAATTATTAAGATTCAACACATTTTGAACTGTGCCTTTTCCATAAGTTTGCTTACTACCAATAACTATAGCTCGCTTATAATCTTGCATAGCTGCAGCCATAATTTCAGAAGCTGAAGCCGATAATTCATTCACTAAAATAACCAATGGACCATCCCAAGCAATTGATTTATCTCTATCTTTCAAAACCTCTTTAGGCTCACCAGTAGAACGCACTTGTACAACAGGACCATCTTTAATAAACAACCCTGCCATATCTACAACCGCAGGCAAAGAACCCCCTCCATTATTACGCAAATCAAGCACTAAACCTTCCATCCCTTCAGATTTTAAATTTTCAATTTCTCGCTTAACATCAATGGCCGCATTTAAGTTCTTATAATCTTGAAAATCAACATAAAAAGCAGGCAAGTTAATAACCCCAAATTTCATGTTGTTTTTTTCAACAATAGATGCTTTGGCATATGTTTCACCCAGCTCTACTACATCTCTAATAATGACTACATCTTCAATAGTTCCATCTACTTTTTTAATAGTTAAGGTTACCTTAGTTCCTTTAGGACCTTTTATGTATTTAATAGCGTCATCTATACGCATTCCTACAATACTAACTGGATGCTCCTCATCTTCTTGTTTTACTTTAAGAATAACATCCTCAACCTCTAATTCTTTACTTCTCCATGCTGGACCACCAGAAATCAATTCTACTATTTTAATATAGTCCATACGTTTCTGTAATTTTGCACCGATACCTTCTAATTTACCAGACATTCGCATATCAAAAGCTTCTTTTCCGCGAGGAGGTAAATAGTACGTATGGGGATCAAACTCCTCCACAATGGTATTTACATATTCTGCAAACCAATCTTCACGAGATAAATCCTCTATACTATCATTAAAATAAATATCAATCGATTTAAATGTTGCTTCACGAGCTTCTTTTTCAATGATAGCTTCCGTTTTCATAACGTAAGTATCATCCTTTTTTTTCTTATTTTTTTCCTCTGTAAAAATATCGTCATAATTTGTAAGGGTAGAGAACTTTAGTTGTTGTCTCCACCGCTCAACCATCTCTTCTCTATTCTTAGCAAAACCCGTATTCTCATAATCTGTATCAAAAAATTCTACTTTAGTATAATCAAAAGGTTTAGACAAAACTTCTTTATAGATTTCCTTAGCTTCTGCAATACGCTTTAACATGCGCTCATGGGTTACATTAAAAAACGTAATATCGTATGCTTTTAATTGATCGTCTAAAGTTGTTTTATAATTTTCAAATTCTTTTATATCAGACTCATAAAAATAACGTTTTACTGGATCTATTTTTTCTATATAATCTGCAAACAATTCTTCTGAAAATGTATCATCCAAATTAATAGGATCAAAATGACCTTGTTCCAAAACATAGGTAATTACTTGAACTAACAATTTGTCTCTATTGGGATCTGTAAATTTTTTTGTAGTAAAACTGCATGACGCAAAGGCTAATAATAGCACCAACAACAATACAATGTGATTCCTCTTCATAATTTTTTTCATATTAAATCTATTAGAGATAATTAAAGGTATTACCGATTAATAAATAAAATTTAACGCATAATTTTTCACTAAAATAGAGAAAAAACCATGCCAACAAACATGAAGTTAGGCTAAATTTTTGTTAAAGCAAAGAATTAAGGGGATTATGTAAGGAATTATGTATTTTAGCGAGATTTTATGAAAGCACAGTTATGACAAAGAAACCATTAATTTTAGTTACCAATGATGACGGCATCAATGCTCCAGGCATCAGAACTTTAATTGACGTAATGCTAACCATTGGCAACGTAGTGGTTGTTGCTCCAGACAGCCCACAAAGTGGAATGGGCCATGCCATAACTCTCGACTCCACTCTTTATGTAGAACGTTTAATAGTTAACGGTAAAAAAACCAATGAATACAGCTGCTCCGGAACGCCAGCTGATTGTGTTAAATTAGGAATTAAAGAAATTTTAGATAGACGTCCAGATATTTGTGTTTCTGGAATTAACCATGGTTCAAATTCCTCTATAAATGTTATATATTCTGGTACAATGAGTGCTGCTTTAGAAGCTGGTATTGAAGGGATTCCATCTATTGGTTTTTCACTTTTAGATTATTCTTGGAATGCTAATTTTGAAGCTTGCAAAAAGTATGTTAAATTAATTACAGAAAATGTATTAAAACACGGTTTAACAAAAGGGGTTGTTCTTAATGTGAACATTCCAAATGTAGACCAGAAAGAGATAAAAGGCGTTAAAATTTGCAGACAAGCTAAAGCCAACTGGGAAGAAAAATTTGACAAACGCATTAGTCCACAAGGGCGTGATTATTATTGGCTTTCAGGAAAATTTGTTAATTTAGATAACGGAGAAGACACTGACGAATGGGCTTTAACCAATAATTATGTATCAGTGGTACCCATTCAGTTTGATTTAACTGCTCACCATAGCATACAAAACTTAAATACATGGGATTTAAATGATTAAAAAAGATATTTTTATAGGTATATTAGTTGGTTTAATTGCTAACAGTATTGGGCTGTATTTAGCAGCAACTCTGTTAGGAAATGGCGATGATTTTATAACCGTAATTAAAGCGGCCTCAAATGAAGGTTTTTTAGGCAAACTAATTAGTTTAGGAGCTATTTTGAATTTAATAGCTTTTTTTATTTTTATAAAAAAGAAACAAGATTATAAAGCCCGAGGTGTTTTATTGATTACTATTTTTGTAGCTGTATTTACGTTTATATTTAAGATATTTTAAACTGAAAAAAATTCAACTGTCACTGATATCAGTTACCAATGACTAACAACTTAAAACCATGAAATACTACATTATAGCTGGCGAAGCATCGGGAGATTTACATGGATCAAACCTAATGAAGGCACTACAAAAGGAAGATGTTAGTGCTGATTTTAGATTTTGGGGTGGCGATTTAATGCAAGCAGTTGGTGGCACATTGGTAAAACACTATAAAGAACGTGCTTTTATGGGCTTTATAGAAGTATTAATAAATCTATCGTCCATTTTCAAAGACATCACGCTTTGCAAAAACGATATTAAAAATTTTAAGCCAGATGTAATAATTTTTATTGATAATTCTGGTTTTAATCTTCGCATAGCAAAATGGGCTAAACAACAAAATTTTAGAACACACTATTATATTTCGCCACAGGTTTGGGCTTCTAGAGCAAAGCGCGTAAAAGCAATTAAGCATGACATTGATGCTATGTATGTAATTCTACCTTTTGTAGAGGCTTTTTACAAAAAACACGATTATAAAGTACATTTTGTTGGGCACCCTCTTATAGACGCCATTGCAAATAGAGAACAAGTAAACGAATTTAGCTTTAGAGAAAAACACCAGTTAGGCAACAAGCCTATTATAGCATTATTACCAGGCAGCAGAAAACAGGAAATAAAAAACATGCTTTCGGTAATGTTGAGTTTGGTAGATGATTTTAAAAATTATCAATTTGTAATTGCTGGTGCACCAAGTCAAGATTATACTTTTTATGAGTCTTTTATAAAATCCAACCATGTTAAATTTATAACAAACAAAACTTACGATTTATTGAGCATTTCTACAGCAGCCTTAGTAACTTCTGGCACTGCTACTTTAGAAACAGCTTTATTTAAAGTCCCACAAGTAGTATGTTATAAAGGAAGCGCTATTTCTTATCAAATTGCTAAACGCATAATAACTTTAAAGTTTATTTCGTTAGTAAACTTAGTTATGGACAAAGAAGTTGTAACTGAACTTATTCAAAATGATTTCAATAAAAAGCGACTTAAAAACGAGTTAGAAAAGATTTTAAATCCAGATATTCGTGAAAAATTATTCATTCATTATTATGAATTAGAAAAAGTCTTGGGCGGAAAAGGCGCTAGTAAAAAAACTGCTCAATTAATTTATAAATCCCTTCAAGCTTAGTTTATTTATGAGTAGAATTATTATTGTTTTTATTTTATTTATTGGTTTTGTTAGTTGTAAATCTTCTAAAAAGGCTAAAAACAATACCTCTACCAAAGTTATTATTGATAAAAGGACTGACAACAAAACAAAACAAATTATTTCTTCAGGATACAACACTTCAACACGTGCTCATTCTAATTCAGAAATTGCAGGTAAAAACGCATCAATTTCTACAAATATTATTGATTATGCCAAACAATTTGAAGGTGTAAAATACAAATGGGGTGGCACAACCAAAGCTGGAATGGATTGCTCTGGATTAGTTTTTGAATCATTTAAGGCTTATGATATTTTTCTCCCTAGAATATCTAGAGATATGGCTAAACGAGGTAAAAAAATAACATTAAAACAAACATTAAGAGGCGATTTATTGTTTTTCAAAACCAGAAACCGCCGCAATGATATTAATCATGTAGGCTTGGTTACTGAAATAAAAGATAATACTATATATTTTATTCACTCTACAACAAGCGCAGGCGTTATTATTTCTTCCTTAAATGAGTCGTATTGGAAAAATGCTTTTCATGAAGTACGTAGAATTTTATAAGATATTTTTATATCTTTCCATGGTATGCGTTTACTAAACTTTACCATTATAAAACTCACTTTTTTTCTTGTTACAGGAATACTTATTGGTTATTTTTTTAATATTTCCGCAAATACTTCTATTGCAATCACAGGTATATTTTTCCTTATTTTATGTGGGTGTTTTCTTTTTGCAAAGAAACAGTTTGTTAAAACTATTTGGTTTGGTATTGCTGCTTATTTAACCATGATTTCCATTGGAATTTTAACGGAAACATTTCATAATGAAAAAAACCACCCCATTCATTTCACACACCAAATAGCAAATGAAACTGATTTATTAAAAACCGTTACATTTAAAATCCGTGAAGTTTTAAAACCTAATAATTATTATGAAAAATATGTTGTTACTATTTTAAACATAGACGGCAAAAACACCTCTGGAAAATCCTTATTAAATATAAAAAAAGACAGTACTCAACCTACTTTAAATGTAGACGCTACTTTTATTAGCAAAGCAGTATTTAAAGATATTAGTCCGCCTTTAAACCCCAATCAATTTGATTATAAAAACTATTTAAAGAAAAAGCAAATTTACAGTCAATTATCACTTACTAAAACATCTCTTTATAAAGTTGAAAACCCTGTTAATACAACATATGGCATTGCTAACACTATTCGAAGTCATATCAACTCCAAATTAAAAACTTACCCATTTAAGCCTGATGAACTTGCTGTAATAAATGCGCTTTTATTGGGTCAAAGACAAGATATAAGCGAAACCGTTTATTCAAATTATGTTAACGCTGGCGTTATCCATATTTTAGCCCTTTCTGGCCTGCATATTGGAATTATTTTATTAATACTAAACCGTATTTTTAAACCTATTGAACATTTTAAACATGGACACATTGTTAAGGGCGTTTTAATGGTTATTATTCTATGGAGCTTTGCTATTATTGCTGGTTTATCTCCTTCTATCACACGAGCCGTTACAATGTTTAGTATTGTGGCTATTGCAATAAACTTAAAAAGACCCACCAATATTTATAATACACTGGCTATTTCCATATTTATTATTTTGCTTTTCAAACCTTTATTTTTGTTTGATGTTGGCTTTCAGCTCAGTTACATGGCCGTATTTGCTATAGTGAGTATAGTACCTTATTGTACTAAATTATGGAAGCCCAAAAACAAACTTATCAGAATATATTGGGAAACACTTAGCGTAACCATGGCTGCTCAACTTGGCATTATACCCATTACTTTATATTATTTCAATCAATTCCCAAGCTTATTTTTTATTTCAAATTTGGTAATTGTTCCCTTTTTAGGTTTTATCTTATTCTATGGTATTACTGTTATTATATTGGCGCTAATAGGTATACTTCCAAATATTGTAGCCACCATATATGGATCTATTATAAGTAGCATGACTAATTTTGTAAGCTGGATATCCAATATGAAAACCTTTCTTTTTGAAGAAATCTCTTTTAATTTTTTATACCTTCTAACTTCATACTTTGTTATTATTACTTTGGTTCACCTCATATTGAAGCGAAACTATTCTTCATTGCGATTATTTTTAATCGCAATTTTAATTTTTCAAGGAATAGCAATTTTCACGAATTACAGTAAACCTACAAATGAATTCATTGTTTTTCATAAAAGTAAACACACACTTTTGGGAAACAACAAGAAACATCATTTAATAATTGCCAGTGATATTGATAGTATTTCAAAAACCAATAATACCATTGAAGATTATAAAATTGGGAATTTTATTAATCATATTGAAGAAACTTCAATTAAATCTGTTTATTTATTAAATAACAAAAAACTTTTAGTAATTGATAGTTTAGGGGTGTATAATCTCAACACATTTCAACCAGATTATGTACTATTACGGCAATCTCCAAAAATAAACTTAAATCGACTGATTGATTCTTTAAAGCCAAAACAAATTATTGCTGATGGCAGTAACTACCTATCATATATCAAAAACTGGGAAAACATTTGTAATAAAAGAAAAATCCCATTTCACGAAACTGGAAAAATGGGAGCTTATATTATTAATTATAATTTTTAATAGTAATATTACCCTTTAAATTGAGGCTTAAAGGATGAATAATAAGTATTAAATTCTTCTTGAGTTGTAATTTCTTTATGTGCATCTGCTTTAAACATTTTTAAATACAACTCTAATTGCGGAGGTGTTTGATACCCTCTTAAAGGTGTTATTACATCAGCATTTTCATCAAAAAACACTATGGTTGGATACGCAGAAATTTGCAAATAACTTGCTAATTGATGTGCACTATTTCGTCTGTTAGCGTTGGCAGGATTATATCCAGGGTTTGCAAAAGTGTTATCTTTATAACGAACCTCTTGGTTGCCTTCTCCATTAAATTTTACAGCATAATAATGCTCATTTACATAATCAGCAACATCCTTATTTTGAAAGGTATTTTTATCTAACATCTTACAAGGTCCACACCAATTGGTATACACATCCATCATAATTTTCTTTGGTGCTTTTTTCTGAAGTTCAATAGCCTCATTAAAAGTTACCCAATTTATTTCTTGAGCGACACTACTTAAGGCAAATACCATTGTAAGCACCACTAACAATACATTTTTTTTCATTTAATATTTTTTATATTTCAATTTCTTTATTTCAAAAGCTGTTCCGAACTTACAAAAAACCTCTTAAAATATAGCGTTTTTAAAAATACTTTAACGCTTTTTAATTATTTATCGAACTCCATGCATAAGTTTTTTAAGGAGTGGATTTAATAAAACTGATATTAGACCTACACCAATAGGAATTAAAGTAAATATTAAAAAAAATGTCCCCAATGAATATTCTTCTGAAATTTTATCAATCATTCCCCCCATAGTATTAGCCAATTTCTGTCCCACAGCAATTGCCAAATACCAAACTCCAAACATAAAACCAATCATTCTAGCAGGCACTAATTTACTTAAATAAGACAATCCTAATGGGGACAAACAAAGCTCACCCATAGTATGAAACAAATATGCTAATATTAAAAACAGCATACTTACAGATGCGGTTTTAGCTCCGGAGGGTATATCTGAAGCACCATAAGCCAAAATCCCAAACCCTAAACCTAATAACACCAATCCAATGGCATATT
Organism: Pseudalgibacter alginicilyticus; assembly: GCF_001310225.1. Lineage (GTDB taxonomy): Bacteria > Bacteroidota > Bacteroidia > Flavobacteriales > Flavobacteriaceae > Pseudalgibacter > Pseudalgibacter alginicilyticus. The sequence continues at coordinate 2,041,414 of NZ_CP012898.1, forward strand.
TCATAGCAGCACTCGGATTATATTTACTTTCCCACCATTTTGAAAAAAGAGGTGCTAATGTGATAATAAAGAAAGAATTTAAAATTCCAAACCATGTTGCATCAACTTTTAATTCCTCTGAAAACGATTTGTCATAAATACGATAAATAACCAATGCCCATACCCCAAGAAAAGCAATAGCCAACATCACATTTGACAGCCCTATTTTTCCAAAAGTTTTTTTAAAAATCAAGAAAATAACATAAGTGATTATAATTAATGGAATGGTTGTTAATAATCCATCAACAATCTTAAATATGGTAGCTGTATTTCCTACTAAATCTCTATTAGTATAATCACTTGCAAACAAAGTCATAGACCCTAAAGATTGTTCAAAAAAAGCAAAAAAGAATACTGTAAAAAGTGCAAAAATAGAAACCGCAGCCAAACGGTCTCTAACAATAGGAATGTAACGAGCCAAACGGCCAATTAATAAAACCAAAAAAAGAATTAAAGCAGCAAGAACAACAAAATTAGAACCACTCATTCCTAAAAATTCAAAAGGTAACATAGAGGTACCTCCAATTTTCTCTAATGGATCATTAAATAAATATACAAGTCCTCCTAAAGAAGCTAATACAATTAGTATTTTATCTAATGTTGTAAACGGATTAAGCTTAGAAGCTGCCTCAACTTCTTCTTTTACAACTTCTGGATTTGTTAAATCTTCATCATCGTGTAAGACTACATTTATAGTTTTTGAAGGCGCAGCTCCAACTTCACCAAATATTTTATGCGCAAATAAAAACTGAAGCATCCCTAATAACATAAAAATACCAGCCAAACCAAACCCATAAGTCCATCCATAATTTTCAGCTAAATACCCACAAAGCATCATGCCAAAAAAAGCTCCAGCATTGACCCCCATGTAAAAAATGGTATAAGCACCATCTTTTTTTGACTCCCTTGTTTTATACATTTCTGAAATGATAGAGGTAATATTAGGCTTAAAGAAACCAGTACCAATAACCAATAATGCCAAACCTAAATAAAATGAAGATGTAGTTTCGAGTGCCATAGCAACATGGCCAAGCGTCATAATAACACAACCAATTACAACGGCAATACGATAACCTGTCCATTTATCTGCAATCCAGCCTCCAATAATAGGGGTTAAATACAAAAGTGAGGCGTAGGTACCTATTAAAGACAAAGCATGTTCACGTGGCCATTCCCAACCTGGATTATCACTAACCAAAGGTGCTGTTAAAAATAAAATAAGAAGTATGCGCATACCATAAAAAGAAAAACGCTCCCACATTTCTGTAAAAAACAAGATAAACAATCCAACTGGATGCCCAAGAACGGTGTCTTTAAATAAATTTTCAATGTCAGTATTCATTTTGATAAGTATTTTTTGCGGTTAGGGTATAATGACAATTAATTAATGCCATGCATCATTTTCTTTAATTTTGGATTCAATACTATCAAAATTACCGCTGCAATCATAGGTATAGCTGCAATAATTAAGAAAAATGTAGACAAGGAATACGTCTCTGATATTTTATCAATATAAGATCCCGTCATTCCTGCTATAAAATTAGCTATAGCTGAAGCTGTAAACCAGAGCCCGAATAACAATCCTGCTAATCGTTTGGGAGATAATTTAGACACGTAGGACAGCCCAACTGGTGATAAGCACAACTCCCCAGTAGTATGAAAAAAATAGGCTAAAATCAACCAAATCATACTAACTGATGCCTCTTTTGCCCCTTGAGGAATACTACTTGATCCTAATGATAAAACTAAAAATCCAGCTCCTACTAAAGTCAAACCCATTGCAAATTTAATTGGTCCGGAAGGATTCCATACCTTTTCCCACATTTTACTAAAGGACGAAGCTAATGCAATTATAAAAAAGGAATTTAGTATCTGAAACCAAGAAACAGTTACTTCTGTTTGCTCTAGACTAAATTCACGATAAACTTTCCACCCACCTAAAATCCAGATAATAACAAAAGAAACAGATGTGAATATAATTGTTAATGGGTATTCATTGTAAATTTTCTTTCCTAAACCGTAAAGCACCCATGTAACAATTAAAATAGGAAAAATAGTTAAAATTGCATCTATCCATTTAAAAATAGTGCCTGCATTTCCTTCTAAAATTCTTTGTGTATAATTTTTAGCAAACACTGTCATAGACCCACCTGCCTGTTCAAAGGCAAAAAAGAAAAAAATACTGGCAACCATTAATACACCCACAACGACTAATCGATCTCGTACAATATGAGCAGGGATCTCTTCATCTTCTGTTGCTTCTACAATTTCATCTACCTCTATAACAATTTGTTTTTTTGGCTGTTCTCCTATAACACCAAATATATTACGCCCAAAATAGAATTGTAACATACCGAATAACATAAATACACCTGCCAATCCAAATCCATAATGCCATCCCACTTTTTCACCTATATAACCACAAAGTAACATTCCTAAAAATGCACCTGCATTAATACCCATATAAAAAATAGTGTAACCTGCATCTTTTTTTGAACTTGAATCAGGATAAAGATTACCTACCATTGAAGAAATATTTGGTTTAAACAAACCATTTCCTAAAATCATAAATACCAAACCTATATAAAAAAAAGTAGGACTAATCGTCTCAAATGCCATAGCTGCATGACCTAAAGTCATAATTAAAGCCCCTAATAATATGGCCTTTCTAAATCCTGTAAATTTATCTGCTATGAGCCCTCCAACAAGTGGTGTTAAATAAACCAAACCTGTATACCAAGCATACAACTGCATAGCATCTGCATTTGTCCATTCCCAGCCTCCTTTTCCTATTTCTGTAATTAAAAAAACAGTCAATAACGCTCGCATTCCATAATAACTAAAACGCTCCCACATTTCTGTAAAAAACAAAACAAATAACCCAGCAGGATGCCCCATTAGCATTTTATTATCAACTCCTTGTTTTTTTAGGTGTGCTGTTAGAGCTAAATCTTTTTCTTGATTCATAAACTTATTTCTTTTTATAGGTTATTTATTATAAATTCAGTCATTTTTTTATATAGATGTAATCTAGTGTTACCTCCGTAAATACCATGGTTTTTGTCAGGATAAATGGCCCAATCGAATTGCTTATCGGCTTGAATTAAAGCCTCAACCAATCGCATGGTGTTTTGTACATGCACATTATCATCTGCAGAACCATGCAGCAAAAGAAAATCACCTTTTAATTTATCAACATGATTTATTGGAGAATTATAGTCATAACCATTTGCATTTTCTTGTGGTGTTGTCATATAACGTTCCGTATAAATTGTATCGTAAAAACGCCAACTTGTTACGGGTGCCACAGCTATGGCCATTGAAAACACGTCATTACCCTTAAACAAACAATTACTACTCATAAAACCACCATAACTCCACCCCCAAATACCTATTCTTCCAGCATCAATATAAGGCAAATTACCTATTTGTTTTGCTGCTTCTATTTGGTCTTCAACTTCATACTTACCCAATTCTTTTTGTGTAACTTTTTTAAAATCAGCACCTTTAAAACCCGTTCCGCGGCCATCAACACAAATAACAATATAGCCTCTAGCTGCTAAAAACTGATACCAATAATCATTTGTACCATTCCAACTATTGGAAACATATTGCGAACCAGGGCCTGAATATTGAGTCATAAACAACGGATACTGTTTTGATGAATCAAAATCAGCAGGTTTTATCATCCACATATTCAGATCATTGCCATTAACAGCAATGGTACTAAATTCCTTTTCAGATAGTTTATAATTTGATAGTTTATTGGACAGTGATTGATTATCCTTAATCACTCTTATTACTTTTCCAGAAGCAGCATCATTCAAAGTGTATTTTGGAGGTGTTGATGCGTTTGAAAATGTATTTATAAAATATGAAAAATCAGCACTAAAATCAGCATCATTTGTCCCATTGAGATTTGAAAGTCTAGTTTTTTTCTTCCCATTTAATTTTATAGAATATACATCTCTATTTATAGACCCATTTTCAACCGATTGGTAAAAAACAGAATTCGTTTTATCATTATACCCGTAGTAATCTGTCACTTCCCAATTACCGTTAGTTACTTGATTTATTAATTCCCCATTGCTATTATAATGATAAATATGATTATACCCATCTTTTTCACTGGTCCAAATAAAGCTATTATCTTTTAAAAACGTTAAATTGTCCGTTACATCAATATAAGCTTTATCTGTTTCAGCTAACACTAAATTAGAAGAGTTACTTTTAGCATTTATCATCCACAAATCTAATTCGTTTTGATGTCTATTCATAAACTGAGCACTCAGGATGTCAGAATTGTTTGTCCACTTAATTCGTGGAATATAGAAATCATTATAACTTTTACCAACCTTAACCTCTGCTGTTTCATTTGTTTCTATATCGTATATATGGAGCGAAACAACTGAGTTTTGTTCTCCTGCTTTGGGGTACTTAAATACTTGTTGAGTTTGATAAAGATCTGTTCCATATACATCCATTGAAAATTCGGGCACATTGGTCTCATCAAATCTGATATAAGCTATTTTATTACTATCAGCATTCCAATCAAAAGCACGAACAAAAGCAAATTCTTCTTCGTAAACCCAATCAGTTATACCATTTATTATTTTATTCTTTTCACCATCAAAAGTAACTTGCGTGGTTTTACCAGAGTTTAAATCCTTTATAAATAAATTATTATTTAAAACAAATGCTACTTTATTTCCGTTTGGTGAAAAAGTTGGCTCCTGAATTTTTTCTTCAGAAATTAAGGTTAATGACTTGTCAAGAATATTATAAACATAATAATCCCCTAATGATGAACGCCGATAAATAGGCTCTTGATTAGTTACTAAAATAATTTTTTGCTCATCATTACTAAAATTATAATCTGAAAAATAAGCCATTTCGTCCAAATTTGAAGAACTTACCAGCGTTTTTACTTTTTGGAGCGTATTATAGTCATACAGATCAATAGAAGTACTTCTTGAAGCTCTATCAAAATTCAAAACCGCATATTGTTGCCCATTTGACATGGAGTGTAAAGCATCCATTCCATCTGTCCTAAATTCACCATTCCATATAGCTTCTAAGCTAATAACCTCTGTTTGAGCCGTTAAAATAGATGTAAAAAAAAGAAGAATGTAAAAGGAGTATTTTTGGTATTTCATTAAAAACTTTTATTTCAAAAAAATAAATCTTGTATATTAAAAACAAGATAAACATTAAGATTTTTAAAGGCTAAATATACATATTTTAAATATATTAAAAACCTCTAAATTCAAATCAAAACAAGTTTATAGTATCTTTGCTCATCAAAAAAACTTTTAAATTAATGAGCGCTTCTATCTCTGGATTTTCCAAACTTTCAAAAACTAAAAAAATCGACTGGATTGTTGATACTTACTTTTCAAATTCTGAAGACGCAAAAAGTATATTAAAACAATATTGGAACAATGATGTTAAACTCCAGCAACTACATGACGAGTTTATTGAAAACACCATTTCAAATTACTATTTGCCGTTTGGAGTAGCTCCAAATTTTTTAATCAATAAAAAAATATACACCATTCCTATGGCCATAGAAGAGAGTTCTGTGGTGGCTGCTGCCAGTAAAGCTGCTAAATTTTGGATGGACAGAGGAGGTTTTAAAACCAAAGTCATTTCTACAACTAAAATCGGTCAAGTACATTTTATGTTTTATGGGAATGTTGATAAACTAAAAAAATTTTTCAAGACTGTTAAACCCAAACTTATTAAAGACGTTGCTTCCATTACTAAAAACATGGAAAAACGCGGTGGTGGTATTATTGATATTGAACTTCGGGACAAAACAAAAGACATTAATGGATATTACCAATTACATGTGTCATTTGAAACCTTAGATGCCATGGGCGCAAATTTTATCAACTCCTGTTTAGAGCAATTTGCTAAAACATTTAAAAATGAAGGATTACTATTTGATGGTTTTTCTGAAGAAGAAAAAAACATTAAAATTGTTATGAGTATTTTATCAAACTATGTTCCCGATTGTTTGGTACGCGCTGAGGTAAGTTGTAAAGTAGAAGACTTAAATGAAGATAAAAACATAACCGCTGAAGAATATGCCTCTAAATTTATTCAGGCTGTTAATATTGCCGAAGTTGAACCTTATCGTGCCGTTACTCATAATAAAGGCATTATGAATGGCATTGACGCCGTAGTATTAGCCACTGGAAATGATTTTAGAGCTATAGAAGCAGGCGTACATGCCTATGCCTCCAGACATGGAAAATACAGTAGTTTATCACATGCGAAAGTAGAAAATGGCATCTTTACATTTTGGATGGAAATTCCATTGGCTTTAGGAACTGTGGGAGGGCTTACAGGCTTACACCCGTTAGTAAAACTGGCATTGGAATTGCTACACCATCCATCTGCCAAGGAATTGATGCAAATTGTAGCAGTAGCAGGATTGGCACAAAATTTTGCAGCCTTACGCTCCCTTACTACCACAGGTATTCAAGAAGGACATATGAAAATGCATTTGATGAATATTTTAAATCAACTTGAAGCTAATAATGAAGAAAAGCAAATTATAATAGAGCGGTTTAAAACCCAGGCGATTTCTCATAGTGCTGTAGTAGATGCCATTCATAATTTAAGAACTAAGAATTAAATTAAAAGTGAAACGTTTTAATAGTCACGGAAAATTATTGCTTACTGGTGAATATGTGGTACTTGATGGTGCCTTATCATTAGCTATTCCCACCAAATTCGGTCAATCTTTAACGGCTACACCTATTAACGAACCGAAACTCATTTGGAAAAGTTATGATGAGGAAGGACAGATTTGGTTTGAAAACACATTCTTAGTTGATGAAATTACCGATTCTAAACACCCTGTTAATGACATTAATAGCAGACTTATACAAATATTAAATGCTGTAAAACAATTAAACCCAAATTTTTTAAATTCTGATAACGGATACAAAGTTATCACCACATTAGATTTCCCTAAAAACTGGGGACTAGGCACTTCTTCAACATTAATAAACAACTTAGCACAATGGGCACAAGTAGACGCCTATAAATTATTAGAATTAACTTTTGGTGGCAGTGGCTACGATATTGCTTGCGCACAAAACAACAATCCGATTAGTTATCAATTAAACCAAGGAACACCCGTTGTAAAACAAATTAATTTCAATCCTGCTTTTAAAGAACATCTTTATTTTGTCTACCTCAACAAAAAGCAAAACAGCCGAGATGGGATTGCTCATTACAAAGCAAATAAAGGTAATATAGTTTCTTATATTTCTGAAATTAGTCATATTACTACAGAAATGAGTTCTTCAACTAATTTACATGATTTTGAAAAACTTATAAATTTGCATGAAACAATTATATCTAAAATAACAAAACAAATACCTGTTAAATCACTTCTATTTCAAGATTTTGCAGGGCAAATAAAAAGCTTGGGGGCTTGGGGAGGCGATTTTATATTAGCAACTTCAAAAAACAATCCAACCTCTTATTTTAAGAACAAGGGACATGATACTGTTATTTCTTTTAAGGATATGATTTTGTAAACGTACAACTCTAACTTTTTCCTTTCAACAACAATAAATTGATTATTCAAATAAAACCTCTGTCAACAATTGAAAGAAAAATCCAAAACCAATGAGATTCCACACACCATGTAAAAACAAATAAAAAAAAAGCCTCGTTAATTCGAGGCTTTTTCTTTCTTAACACGGAATTTTATTGAACTTGCGACTTAGCTCTATTATCTTCAATATCTGCGGCTTCTTTTAAAGCGTTATAAAGTTTTGAACTTACCACATTTGATTTTTGTGCCTCTACTTGATTCGCATAAGACTGATAGTTATCTAAAACAACAGCTGGCTCTATTTTAGTTACTTTAATCATATATACACCATTATTCCCATCAATCAAATTAGAAGTTTCTCCTTCTTTTAAAGCAAATGCAGCACCTACAACCAATGGTTCTCTACCTGCACCAGAAAGTGTTGGGTTTTTCATGTTTATTGCAGAAGCAGATCTTACTGAAGTTTTTTCTGCCTTTGCTAAATCCTCTAGTGTTGTTGCAGAAATTCTATCTCTAATAATTTCTGCTTTTTTCTCTTTTCTAATAGCAGGAATTGCAGTTGCTTTAGCTTCTTCAACAGACATTAATCCCGCTTCATGCTTAGCTACTAATTGCACTATTGCATATCCTCCAGACACATTAAAACGCTTAACTTTACCTACCTTAACATCTTCTTCAAAAGCCCATCTTACTATCGGTCTTTGATTACCTATACCTGGAATATTTTCATCCAAAACTTTAATACCGTTAACGGGACGGGCAGAATAATTATTTTCGTTAGCTACCTCGTCAAAATCTTTTTCAGTTACAGCTATTTCAAAATTAGATGCATCTCTAAAAACTTTTGAAATAGTTGCTTCTGAAGGCTCTATTTTTCTTGCAATTGTAGCAACTTTTATAGCGCGTTGTATATTTTTCTGATCTTGTATGTCGATAATATGAAAGCCAAAGACGGTTTCTACTACTCCAATATCACCTTTACTTTGTTGAAAACAAAAGTCATTAAATTCAGGAACCATTCTTCCTGAAGTAAAATAACCTAAATCACCTCCTTTTTGAGCACTACCTGTATCTGCCGAAAGCTCTTCGGCTATAGCAGCAAACTTAGACTTGTTAGATTTAAAAATAGCCAATAAACTATCTGCTTGACGCTTAGCCTCCTCTTTTGGCAATGCCGTTTCTGTTGCAGAACGCGATCCTATAAAAGGTATTAAAATATGTCTAGCTTGAACTGAATCTGGCTGTTTAGTAACATCAATTACTTTTGTTATTTTATAATAGCCATTGTCTTTATATGCCCCGTAAATACCACCTACATTCAAATCAAAAATACTATCCGCTGCTACAGTTGGCAACCCTGACTTGAACACAAAACGATCTTCAAACTTGATATCTGAATGACTATTAACAAATCCTTCATTATCAGTTGTGTTTTTAAAACCTATTACCGTTTCACTTGCTTTAGCCGCTTGATTATACTCTTCTTTATCATTTAACAAGCTTTCTACTTCAGCTTTTATTGCATTTTCATCTTCAACAGTAGCCATTTCTTTAAATTCAATATATCTAATATCTCTAGACTCCTCAACTTTATATTGTTTTTCATTTTTAGAAATATAGCTTTTAATATCAGACGTAGTAACTTGCACTGTACTATCAATCACAGACGAAAAAGGGACTTGCACATATTGAACATCTACTTTATTGCCTTCTAACTTATGCTGTAATTCTCCTTCTGCTAAAGTTCCTGTTAACCCAGCTTTAACCATATTGTAATAGTTTTGCTGAAGTGCATTAGCTGCCAAAGATTTTTCATAATTAATCCAACTTTCATAACCTGCAGGAGACGTTTCTTTTAAATTGATTATGTACTCATTCAATTTATTCTCATCAAACAAACCCGCTTCGTTTAAAAATTCAGGACTTGATGCTAAAGCTGTTTTTAGCAAATCACGCATTTGATCTTTTTCTACAGTAATACCCAATTTTTCAAATTGAGTTTCCATAACTGCTTGACGTACTTCTTGATCCCAAACACGATTCATAACCTGCGAACTTGTAGCAGTTGCACCTGATTGTTGCTGAGCTACTTCTACTTTTTGAAGAAACTCTTCTCGTGTTATATCTTTTCCATTAATAGTCGCCACAATGTTTTGCGACTTAGCTATTAAAGCATCACTGTTTTGAAACAAATCTGCCAATACAAATGAGAATAGCGCCAACGCTATGATTAATATCAAAAAAAGAGAACGTTGTCTAATTTTATTTAAAACTGCCATGGGTTATTTAAATTTATAAAAACTATAAGTTTGTGTTTGTTTTTTATTTTCTGCTAAACAAAATAATGTCCGCGAAAATACCATTTTACATTTAATAATAAAAGGGTTATTTTGTATTTGTTTATCCTTAAAATAGACTTCCGTTTCCCTTAGCTTTACATTTGTTGTTAAGTTATATTATAATTAACTTGAAAACTACAAATTTTCTTAAACACTAAAACTAATAAACTAATCTTCTTGCAAAAGCCTCAATTCTACTAAATTAATTTTTGTGTTTGTAGCTTCTAATATTGTAAACTGAAACGCTTCAATAATAACTACTTCATTTTTAGTAGGAATCTCTTCTGTAGCATTTACAATCAATCCGCCAAGCGTTCCATAATTTTCACTTTCAGGAAGATTAATCTTATAGGTTTCATTAATATAATCTACATCCAAACGGGCTGAAAATTTAAAAACATTTTCCTCGAGTTGTTCTTCTATTAACACAATAGTATCGTGCTCATCTTCAATTTCACCAAAAAGTTCTTCAACAATGTCTTCCACTGTCATAATTCCTGAAGTACCTCCATATTCGTCCAAAACTACGGCAATACTTTTCCGCTTTTTTATAAGTACATTAAGTACATCATTAATCAACACGGTTTCAGGAACAAATTCTACCGGCAATATAATAGATTGTATACTTTTTGGTTTTTTAAACAGTTCAAATGAGTGTACATAACCTAAAATATCATCAATAGTATCTTTATAAACCAATATTTTTGTACAACCAGATTCTGTAAAAAGTGCATTTAGCGTTTTAATGCTTTCACTTTTTTCAACAGCAATAATTTCGGTACGTGGCACCATTACATCCCGTGCTTTAACTTCAGAAAACTCCAACGCATTTTGAAAAATCTGTATTTCAGTATCTACATCTTCATGCGCCTCTACAGATTCCATTTGCTCACTAATATAATGCCCAAGTTCTACCTTAGTAAAAGCCATTTGTATTTGATCGCCTTCGGTTTTAAAAAAAAGTTTTAAAACCGTATCTGATATCCAAATAACAAAGTCTGAAACCCCGGAAAACAACACATAAAATACATAGGCGGGTATTGCTAATAATTTTAGCAAGCTATTAGAATAAATTTGAAAAAACACTTTTGGCAAAAACTCTGCCGTTATTAAAATAACTAAAGTTGAAATAATCGTTTGAGTTAACAAACTTAAATCTGTTAGTATGTAGTTTACAAAACTAGACGACGCTGGAAGCAGGGTTTGAAACTTTTCAACAAGCAGATCACCCATAAAGAACCCATAAACAACTAAAGCTATATTATTACCAATTAGCATGGTTGCAATAAATTTTGAAGGTCTAGCAGTTAGTTTGGAAAGCACTTTTGCCAAAACTCCCTCTTGCATTTTCTCAATTTCGATATGAATTTTGTTTGAAGAGACATAAGCAATCTCCATACCCGAAAAAAAGGCTGAAAGTAATAAGGATACGATTATAATAACAACCACAAGACTCATTTATTTTGAATCGTCTTTATTGTCAAATTTTTTATAAAATTTTCTTCTAAAAAAAAACATAAATAACGCCGTAGCCCCTAACAGTATAGAAGGATAGGCTACAGTTGCTGTATTTGCCCATTTGGATACAGCATCATAAAAAAAAAGTAAAGCAAATATTAGATAGGCGTACTGAAAATATTTTTGATATTTCATCGGTATGTATTTATGGGGTAAAGATACTCAAAATTGAGAATACACAGATGGTTTTTCAACTATTCATTAAGTGTTATGATACCATTTATTTCTAAAACCTCCGCTTGACTAAATTCTTTATCAGAATCAAAACCATTGCCATTAATTAAGTCTGTGCCCGTTCTAAATTTTACAGGCTTATTGGTAAAAACCCACTGTTTAATTTTATCAAAAAATAATTGTTCGGCAAACAAAGTATCCTTGGTTTCTGTTGACAAAACAACATTCCCTTGCAAATCTGTTAAACCTGTTTTATCATAAATGATAGCATAATCAGATCGGATAGTTGTTTTTTGATTTTTAGAATCAAACAACTCTAAATGCATACCATCTGGAAATTCATTAAAAGCAAAATCCCTGTTTGAATAATCTATCATTTTAGGACTTGTAAGAATCGATTCTACCTTACCTGAATCTATGTGTTTAAGTATTATATTTTCAGCAACACCTATAGGTTCATTATCTGAAATGCCAATTTGTTGCACTTCTTTCAGTCTATTATCGCATGAAAAAAACATAGTCACCGCAATTACGGTGACTATGTTAAATATATGATATTTTAAAAAAAGTTTCATTTATATACTAGGTACTGTAACACTAGCCCCTATCCAACATCCAATTTTTATAACTTGACCACCATTACCTTGGGTAAAGATGTCTGATTTTGTTGGTGCTTTAGCTTCATAATTTTCTGCTGTTTGAGCAGCAGCTTTATTTAACGTTGGATCCACTCTTGATGCTTTTCTAGCCTCATCTGCAGCTAACCAAAATACCGCTCTTTTACTAAAAGCATCGTCACCACAACTATTAGCACTTGAAGCATACATCCCTGCAATAGCTAAATGTGGGTTCCCATTTGATGGATTGTATTTTAAGGCATCTCTAAAATAATTTCTTGCTGCAGAATAGTTTCCTCGTCCTTTTAATTTTAAACCAATTCTATACGCTAATCTTGATTTCTTAAAGTGATCTGTTTCCAAATCAAGAGCTTGTTTATAAAACGCCATAGCTTCAGAAGACTTTTTCTCTTTATCTTTTAGGATTCCTAAATAGAACGCTGAATTAGCTGACGGGCTTAAATCATGTAAGGCATTTACCAATTTAAAGAATAATGGATCATCTGTACATTCCTTTTCAGACATTTTGCCAGCTGCACGTCTTAACCAAACTTCATCAGATTTATTTGCTTCAAAATCTTTTTCATATAAAGGAATTAAGTTTTCACAATTTGCCCTGTCTCCTAATTTTCTATCAATACCACTTGAAATTTGATCATAAGCCTTTAAATAACTTTCATAGTATGGCTTGTAACTAGTTTCTGTTTTTGTTAAAGGCGTTCCTGCTTCTTCCTTTTCAAAGATTTTATTTAAGTTTTCAGAATAGTTTTGTACTTCTTCTTCAACCTTTTCTGCTATATCATCATATTTATTAAATAATTCAGCATCTGTTTTCTTTTTAGCATCATATAATCCCACCATTAAAGAAAAATATGTATACAAGCTTTTAGGGTTTGTAAAAGTTGCCTTATCAGCCTTAAATGCAGCATCAAAACAATCGTATAATTCCTCATCAGTTTTTTCTAAATCGGCGTTATTATCATACATCAATTGACAAGCTTTAGCAGCATATTCTCCTTTTTTTGTTTTTTCGGGAAAATGCAACAATCTCTCTTCCCATAACTTCATCAAATCGTTGATAGCGGCCACTTTTTCTGCTCCAGTTGTATTTTCTATTTTATTAGATAAAATAGCTTCCCCATCGGAATAAATAGCAATATTAAATTTAGGACACATTTTTCTAACCTCGCTCCATGGCTCTACTGCTGCTTCAAAGTTTTTACCTTTCACATATTCATGAAATATAGAAAGCTTTGTCATGCATTCTTCTTGCTGTGCAAAACTAACATTTGCGACCAAGAAAAATAAGGTTAATAATAAAGTAATTTTTGTTTTCATGATATTCATTTTTTCACTATTGTTAGTCATATTTATGTTTCCCAAACCATTTATCGTTCAAAGATAAACTTAATTGTAAATTAATAAAATTCTCTTGTATTAAATTACTGTTAGTTGAACCTCGTTTTCCTATTTCTAAACCTATGTTTACATTAGAAAACACATCGCCAACTGGTAGACCTACTCCAAAAGACATGCCAAACTCTTTTACATCCTCGTTGTTAATTGTTAAACCCGTATCTTCAACATATACCCCACCTCTATAAACCACTCTTTTAAAATAACTTGTAAATGAATTATATTCTGGAATGTAGAACCCTCCAAATGAAATGGTTGAAGCATCTTTAAACGTAGCATTATTACCACTACTTAATATTACGTTCTTTAAATTGCTGGTGTTTTGAAATAAATATTCTGTTCCAACAAACCATTTTCTAGGTTGACCAACTCCTAAACCAACAGATACCTTAGATGGTAGTATTAAATCTGTTTCTTTTAAACCAAGAGCTTCTAAATCTACATCTAAATTTGAGTAAACGAACTCATCACCTGTAGAGCGATCATATAATATTGTTGAATAAGAGCGTTCATTCTTGGATGATAACTTACTCTCAATAGAATATGTAACACCTGAAACTATTTCTAACTTTTCATTAAGCATTTGTTTATAAGATAGTCCTAAATTAAAATTTAAACCACTCAAATCTGCTCTATTTGTTTCTTTAGACTGATACTGTAAAGGCACATCATCGTCGTCATAAACAAATTCAATAATACTATTTTGCACATTACCAAAATTATATTGAGCATCAACCCCTACGCTTAAACCATTTACAATTTGATACCCAAATCCTAAAAAGGCTTTATTAAGCCCTCCTTCTCCTTGAAACCTATTTAATAAATCCCCTGCTGTATTATTATTATCCAATTTATAGCCTACGGCGGTAGAAGGCATAATACCAAATCCAAATCCAAATTTTCCCATAGGAATAGACATCGCTAAATAATCAAAACTTACTGCTGAAGCATTGTCTGTATTGTTAGTACTTTTTAAATTTAAACTAGAATAACTACTACCAACAGAAAACTTAATAGGTCTACTTTCGTTATTAAAATATGTTAAATTAGGAGTAGCATAAGAAGCAGGATTCCGCAAATTGACATGAATGCTATCAGTATAAATACTCAATCCACCCATACTTCTATTCTCTGCGGTTCCTTTAAACTTTTGGCTTCCAATACCATAAAAAGAATACAGTGAAGCGGTGCCTTCTTGGGCATATAATTGAATTGCAAAAATTGCAATAAAAACCAATACAAGTTTTTTTATCATTCGTTATTATTATATTGTAAAATAGCGTTCAATCCCTCTAAAAGGAAATTAGAGTTGGCAAATATGCTACTTTTTAATTGTTTAGACAAGAAATTAGTATCTCCTCCTGTTAAAATAACTGTTAAATCCGAAAATTTATGTTTATAACTATCAATCACACCTTCAATTTCATTTATAACGCCATAAATCACTCCAGAGTGTATAGAACTATTTGTGGAATTTCCAATGATACTTTCAGGTTCCTCTGTTTCTAACAACGGCAAATTGGCTGTAAAATTATGCAAGGATTTATAACGCATTTGAATTCCTGGCGAAATAGCACCACCTAAATATTCATTTTTATCAGTTACAAAATCATAGGTAATACAAGTACCTGCATCAATAATAAGTTTGTTTTTGTTAGAAAACTGAAATATAGAAGCACTAACCAAAACCATTCTATCAATACCTAAGGTGCTTGGTGTAGCATATTTATTAACAAATGGCAATACCGTTTCTCTATTTAAAAATAAAACATGAAGCTTATTCTTTAAATAATTTACATCACTCTCTTTTATTTTTCCAACTGAAGCTACAATAGCTTTTTCTATGACGGGAAATTTATATAATAACTTATCGACTTCCTCTAAAAAAACATCTGATTCTACTACCGCTTTGACTTCAAGAGTATCACCTTCAAAAACAGCCAGTTTAAAAAAAGAATTCCCTACATCTACTACTAAATTCATTTATCTACCAAAGTTGCTAAATTACAAAACACACAACAAAATCAAATACTATTTTCACTTAATGTTAACATAATAAGCCAACTAACTATTTTTACGAAAAAAAAGTAACTATTTTTTTAAATTTTCTTTTGGTGAATAATAAAAATGAATATATTTGCATCCGCTTTGGCGAGGTACCTTAGCTCAGTTGGTAGAGCAAAGGACTGAAAATCCTTGTGTCCCTGGTTCGATTCCTGGAGGTACCACTTAAATTAACCCTTATTCGTTTGGATATCAAACTTTTAAGGGTTTTTTTGTTTCTTAAAGGGGACAACATTCGGGACAACATTTGATTTTTTGACTAAAAATTAACCTACCTAAACCTATCTATATTTAATCCATTATCATTTCCTGTAGCATACTCCCATCCTATTCTTTTATCAAGAAATTTTCTTAAAAATCTCCAAACTTTTAATATTTCTCAAAAAAAGTCTGTGATTTAAAACATTTAAATTTTTGAAGGAGGGGTATGGAAAAAAACATATATATAGTGCCCCTCAAATAAAAGGGTAGGGTGTCTCCCTTTTAGAATTAATGGATTTCGAATTAACTAATGCCAAAAAAATTATATTAAATTTTTTTCAAGTCTATAATTTCAGAAATACTCACATTAAGAGCTTTGGCTATTTTAATTACAGTAATGATATTTGGAATATGCTCCCCTCTTTCTATCCTTCCAATTTGGTTTTTAGCAACATTAGCATCTACTTGCAGTTGAAATTGGCTTAAATGTCTTTCAAGACGAAGTTGGCGAACATTATCGCCTATTTGCTTGATTATTTCTTTTTCAGACATTTCCATGCCCAAAAGTCCTTCTATCTGTAAAAATTATTAACCCCACGTTTGTGGTATTTAATAATTATCCTTATCTCTGTATTAAATAATAGTTAAACAAATAGTTGAAACCTTAACAGAATAAATCCCTTTTAATTAGAATTTAACAAGATAGTTTAGTTTGTAAAAAAAGAAATTAAGTTATGACCATACCTATTTTACTTGGGCTAGTAATTTTATTGCTTGGGTTTATTTCCATGAACAACACCCACCAAAAAGAAATTAATAAAGAGTTTAGAGATAAAGAAGAAAGTAACAAACAACATATAGAATTATTAAATGAGCATGTAAAAAGGAAGGAAAAAATACCAAATCTTATCAAAAAAATTTTTGAAGCAAATAATAATTTCAGGTTTGAAAACAGCAAATATGAGAAGAACACTAAACTAGTTTTAAATACTGACATCTATAAATTTACAATTACTATTTGTGAAGAAGAAGGGGTTATCCTATATGGCGGAAGCCGAGCAGATGGCAGAACCTTATTAAAAATAGATTACGCAAATGATATTGTTCCTAAAACCAATTTTAAATACAATCTATATGATGAAGTAGATTTATTTAATGAACTTTATAATTTTATTTCAGATGCTAATAAATTATGTAAAGTAAAGCATCACCCATTTGAACAAAACAATCAAAATTCAAAAATATCGTAAGACAAAATACTATAATAGAAGCACATCGAGAACTAAAAGAACAGCTTGTTAAAGCCACAAAAGACACTACCAAAGCTTTAAACAAGTATCGCTCAACGTATAGGTCATGTTTAAACTCAGGAAATTTAGATGATAGTAGCCTATTGTCAAGCGAAGCTGAATGGAACAAAAAGCAACAGACCATGAAAACTCTAGAGCAGATACAAAAGATACTAGAAACCAACAAAAACGAATCTGGTGTATATGATACAGAAGCAATAGACAGGGAGTTAATGAGCTACACTATTATATCAACTCAAAAGGAACTTTTTGATATTGCAAAGTTGTTCTCAGACTACAGAGAAAAGATATTTAACTATTGAAATTATGGAAACAGAGCTTATAAAACTTAAAACAAAACAAGAGAGTTCCACTAAAGACCATTCTCAACTAATAAAGAAAACCTTCTTAAAAGCCTGTCAAAAACTGGATGCTTCCATATTTAAACCTCTTATTGATGAAGACCAATATTTTGAAGAACTGGATAAGTACAGATTTTTACAATCCATGAAATCTCAATTTGACTATTTAAAGGGACTTGGATTAGAAGAAGTAAAATTGTCCATGGGTACTTGCAAAATGTGTTTTGTTGGGGATAAAGTATATGAATTCTACAAAGAGCCTAACAAAGGTAAACCTGCTTTTGCCTATAACATAAAAGAAGAAAATGGTTGTATTAAGGACATTTTTAGATGTAATTATAGTGATGGGCACGAAAGGGATGCTCGAAACAACAGCGACCCAGATATTACATACTTATTTTAAAACATAAACCCTCATTTAATCCATTAACTATTATTTAATCTGGCATAAATTAATAGTAATTTATGCCTTGCCAAGAAGTCAATTATTCCATCCATTTTACCTTTTTCAAAAGGGTTTTGATTTTAAATATCAATTAACTCATTAAACTGATTTTGTAATACGTATATACTATAGGGGATTTTTTTATCTAAAATTGCCCAAAAAAAGTGGCTTTTACGATTAGGCTGTGTTCTGCTCAGATACAAACAAGTAATATTTCTTAAATTACGAGCATAGCTAAAGACAAAGTTAAACTTCACATAAAATCATAGTAATTATGAAAACTACAGTAGCTGCCAAAAGAGCTTTTTTAGACCTCCTATTTATTAAAAATCAGGTTCACAAATTATTAGGGAATGATGAAAAATATCGGAAATTAATAGCTTTTATGATGTCTAACGATTTTTTAGAATCTGATGAGCCATTGCCTTCATTAAAATCAATGGAATCTTCTCTAAACATGAAAGCCCATAAACTTAGAAAACTTATTACTGACTTATATAATGAATTATTCAGTTACGAATTAAAACATGGCTTGAAATTCAATAAACTGGAAATTTATTTCGACTTGCATTGTTTTGAAGGTCAATTTGGTTATTTCAAGTGTACTGATTTGGCATACATCCCTAGAGTTGGGGAAAATATGACCATCCCATTTTTAAAGGCAAAAGTTGGCACAGATTATTTCTATGTATATAGTATTCGGCATACGCTTGAAAATGATGTTCAGAGAATTGATATAAGATTAAACTCTGGCTTTTTTAATCAATATTTTCACTTTGAGAAACATAAAGCATACGAACTGGGAAGAATCAGCTTAGGTGATTTATTTCGTAAGCATGATTTGAATTTGAAAGACAAGATGGAGCTGTAATTATTTTTTAAGTATAAATAAAACAAGTTCTTCTAAATAGCCATGTTTTGAAAGTGAAACACCATTTTTATCATACCCCAGCTCAATATCAAAAGACTCATAGTGAATTGGTTCGAAACCATTACTTAACAAAAACAGGTTAACTTCATCAATGGTAGTTTTTAAACTTGTTTTACTTTCAAAAGAACGACAAAACTGATTTGCGTTAACCAAAAAGCCACCAAAATTTTTGGCTTCTTCGTTGTTTTTAGGGAATTTTTTTGCCAGCATAAAACTAGATTTTTTTCAAATATATGTATTATCTTTCAGAATCATAAAACACCAATAACCTCAATAGGTTAGATAATAAAATATTTTTTTGAAACTATCTACAAAATAAAAAATATCAAAAAAATGTGATTTGAAATGCTCTACAGTAAATATTTTTTATACATTTGTACCAGAACAATGATAAAAAATAGAGTGTTGTATGGTTTATAAGCTTGGAAATATTGCAGAAATTCAGTTTGGTTCTTATGACAAACCCCAAGAAAAAGGGAGTATAAAGTACCTACATGCTGGTCATTTTGATAAGCTTTTCAAGCCCACTAAGTTTGAAGAAAGCTTTGTAGAATTAGATGGTAAAAATGATAAATTCCTGCTACAGCCTAATGATGTTATTTTAGCTGGCAAAGGTCATCGTACTTTTGCATGGGCTTATAATCCCGATTTTGGCAAAGCTATCCCCTCCTCTCTATTTTATACCATCAGAACAAAACCTTCCAAGGTATTAGGGGCTTATTTGGCTCAATTTCTCAACTCAGAAAAAACACAATACAACCTTAAACTTATTGGGGCTGGAGCAACTATTACATCCATCCCAAAAAAGGAACTTGAAGAAATAACCGTTGAAATCCCTTCTCTGGAGGAACAGAAAAAAATTGTTGATTTTATTGAGCTATTGGATGAAGATTTAAGATTAACACAAAATTTATTAGAAAAGAGAGCTGCTCTTAAAAAAGGGCTTGTAAATAAATTAATTAGTAATCTAATTAAAATGAAGACATAAAAAAAAGTCTTAAAAAGTTAGTCCCTTTTTAAGACTTGGTATAAGGTATTGTTTTTATCAGAGGCTCGTCACCTAACTGAAACTAACAATGTTGTAACGAAACAAAAGTATGCCTTATATATGACATATCAAAGCATTGGTTTGTCTGGACTCGGCAAGAAAACTCTACTCCGTAAAAAGATTGAGTGTATTTTAAAATCATAATTATGTCTAAAACAAGGCACGTAGTACCGAATTCCGATGGTGGTTGGGATTCCAAAAAAGGAGGAGCAGAAAGAGCTTCCAAACATTTTGAAACCAAAAAGGATGCTGAAACCTACAGTAGAGATTTGTCTCGAAAAGAAGGTTCTGAATTGTTTATCCATGGAAAAGATGGTAAAATTCAGCGAAAGGATTCTCATGGTAACGATAAGTTTCCTCCAAGAGGATAAGTTAAATCAATCTGAAGGGAGCAGCACCCCTGCTCTCTTCTTTTAAAGAATATAATATGAGTAAGTTAACACAAAAACAAATCAACGATAAGGTCTGGGCTGCATGCGACACCTTTAGAGGCACCATAGATGCCACACAGTATAAGGACTATATTCTAACCATGCTCTTCATTAAGTACATTTCTGATGTGAATAAAGAAAAGAGAGCAGATTATATGGATAAATACAGTGGTGATATAGAGCGTGTGGAACGTGCCATGAAGCATGAGCGCTTTAAGGTGCCAGAAGACAGTTCGTTTGATTATTTATACGATAACAGGAATGCAGACAATTTGGGAGAGCTTACCAATATAGCTCTAGAGAATATTGAAGATGCCAACCGTTCCAAATTGGAAAAGGTTTTCCGTAATATAGATTATAATTCAGAGCCTAATTTGGGGCAAACCAAAGACCGTAACAGACGTTTAAAGCACTTGTTGACCGATTTTGTGGAGCTGGATTTAAGACCATCCAATTTAGAAGGTAACGATGTGATAGGAGATAGCTACGAATACCTAATAGCCAACTTTGCCTCTGATGCTGGTAAAAAAGCTGGTGAATTTTACACGCCATCTCAAGTTTCAACCTTGTTAGCAAAACTGGTGGAGCCAAAAGCTGGAGATAGAGTATGCGACCCAACCTGTGGTTCTGGCTCTTTGTTATTAAAGGTAGCTGATGAAATTGGCAGTAAAAACGTGGCTCTTAATGGTCAGGAATTAAACGGTAGCACATGGGCATTGGCTCGCATGAACATGTTCTTGCACGAGATGGACAATGCACACATAGAATGGGGCGATACGCTTAACAATCCATTACTTAAAAAGGATGATGCCCTTATGAAATTTGATGTGGTAGTAGCCAATCCTCCTTTTTCGTTAGATAAATGGGGAGCCGACAATGCCAGTGCCGACAGATACAATCGTTTTCATAGAGGGATTCCACCTAAAAGCAAAGGTGATTATGCCTTTATAACCCATATGATAGAGACCTTAAATGAGCATGGAAAAGCTGGTGTGGTATTACCTCATGGTGTTTTGTTTAGAGGAAGCTCTGAAGCTAAAATCCGTAAACAGCTTATAGACGAAAATATATTAAAAGCAGTGATAGGCTTACCAGCCAATTTATTTTTCGGTACAGGTATACCAGCTACCATTTTGGTATTTGATAAAAACAAAGGCTGCAACACAGAGGTGTTATTTATAGATGCCAGTAATGAGTTTGAAAATGCCAAAAACCAGAACAAACTCACTAATGCTAATATTGAAAAAATAGTAAGCACCTATAAAAACTGGGGAACGGTTGACAAGTACAGCCATGTAGCCACACTGGAGGAAATAAAGGAGAACGATTACAACCTTAATATACCTCGTTATATGGACACCTTTGAAGAAGAAGAACCAGTAGATATTAAAGCTACCCAAGAAGAGATAAAAGCCATAAAACAACAAATTAAAGCAGTAGAGCAAAAACTAGAGCAACATTTACAAACATTAGGGTTTTAATATGGAGGTAATTGAAGAACATAAAGTAGGTTATAAAAAAACAAAACTGGGTTGGATTCCTGAAGATTGGAAGGTAGTGAATTTATCTAATGCAGTTGATTTTTTAGATGGCAAAAGAAAACCTATTAAAGAATCTGACAGAAGTAAAATGCAAGGTCATTATCCTTACTATGGTGCATCTGGAATAATTGATTATGTCAACAACTACATTTTTGATGATGATTTAATCCTTCTTGGTGAAGATGGTGCAAACATCTTAACTAGAAGTACTAGACTTGCATTTAAAGTATCAGGCAAGGTATGGGTTAATAATCACGCCCATGTTCTAAAACCCAAAAAAACCTTCGATATTGATTTTCTTAATGACTTTTTAGAAAGCATTAATTATAGAAAATACAATACTAGTATCGCACAGCCAAAATTAAATAAGGCTGAGTGCATGAAGATTCCTATTTTATCACCCCCAATTGAAGAACAAATTAAAATAGGTGAAATTTTATCTGATTGGGACGAGGCTATAGAAAAAACGCAAACACTTATTGAAAAGCTCCAACTTCGTAAAAAAGGGTTAATGCAACAGCTATTAACTGGTAAAACTCGCTTGAAAGGGTTTAGCGGTAACTGGAAAGAGGATAAACTTGGTAATTACTTTACTGAAAGAAAAGAAACTGGTCATGACAATTTACAGTTACTGTCAGTAGGAAGAAATGGCGTTTACCCTCAAGATACAACACAGAAAAAAGATACTTCAAATGCTAATAAGTCTAAATATAAAAGAATATGCATAGGAGATATTGGCTATAACACCATGCGAATGTGGCAAGGCAGGAGTGCTTTATCTGAAATAGAAGGAATTGTTAGTCCAGCATACACCATCTTGAAAGCGAAAGAAAATACAAATCCAGTGTTTTTTAGCTATCTATTCAAGCTTGAAGAAATGATTCATAAGTTTTACAGAAATTCTCAAGGTATGGTAAGCGATACATGGATGTGTAAGTTCAAAGATTTGAAGATTATTAAGTTTCAAGCTCCATCATGTAGGGAGGAGCAAACTGCAATAGCTGAAATTTTGGTAACAGCCGATAAAGAAATAGAACAGCAACAAAGCTATTTAGAGCAATTACAAGCCCAAAAAAAAGGCTTGATGCAGCAGTTGTTAACTGGTAAGATTAGAGTAAAAGCATAAAGATGGATAAAGAATTTGAAATATTAAACAACTTAAGTCCAGCTCAAAGAGCAGAGTTAGAAAAAGACATGCAGCAATTATATGTGCAATGCTTTAAGCAAACCAAAGGGCAGATAGAAAAACTTAAAGATGTTACCGTGAATATACGATTGCAGGATGAAGTGTTTTTAAAAGTCACTTTTGAGTTTGATAGAGCCATTGGTGAGCAAGGAACTGGAAGGATAACAGCCTTGTCCAAATATCCAAACAAACTGGCTTATGAAGCTGCGGTTAATGCAGAAAAAAATATGAACTAAAAACTATGAGCAAAACATTCAATCTATATTGTGACGAAAGCACACATCTACAACATGATGGCAAGCCATACATGATGATAGCCTATATTAAATGTGCCTATCCACAAATTAAACAGCACAAGGACTACATCAAGCTACTTAAAGCCAAGCATAAGTTTCATGGTGAAATGAAATGGTCTAAAATCTCAAAATCCAATGCAGAGTTTTATGCTGATGTAATAGACTATTTTTTTGCTACAGACCTAAACTTTAGGGCAATAGTGGTTGATAAATCGCAAATAGATGAAACTCGTGAGGGCTTTACCTATGACGATTTTTATTTTAGAATGTATTACCAATTGGTAGCTCAAAAAATGGCTGCAAAATACACCTACAACTTGTATTTGGATGTAAAGGACACCAGAAGTCAGGATAAATTGTCAAGGCTTAAAAATATACTGGACAACCACCATAACATAAGAAACATTCAGTTTATCAAGTCTTACGAGAGCTACCTCATGCAAATAGCAGATGTGATGATGGGTGCCATAAACTACCATATTAGAGGTTTAAATAAGGTTACGGCAAAAAATAGGATTATTGAAAAGATGCAGTCGCATGCTAAAATCAACCTTAAAAAATCCACCCCAAAAGAAGCAGAGAAGTTTAACCTATTCTATATAGACTTAAGATAGTGGTATGCCTCATAATCAAATTAAAAAATATCCGCAGCTATTGGAAATTATGCATCTTAACGAGTATGCAAGAAAAGTATCGTTAAGAGCCATTTTTGATAGGGACATAACCGAAAACGACAAATTCCTATTCAATAAAAAAGTCATTAGACCAACCAAATTGGATGGTGAAATAGATTTAGGCAATGTGTTTACACACCTAATCACAGAAGATATTTATGAGACCGATGAAGATGGCAAACAGGTTAAGCGCAGAGAGTTTGAAAAAGACAGAGCACACCGTTTACACTGGCTAAAGCCTCATGTAGAAGCAAAAATTAAAGATGAAGTCCATTGTTTTTCTGTAGTTGAAAGAGACCAAAGAAAACGTAAGGGCGTAGTAAGAACCTATATTTTTAATGTTACTGAAAAGTATGTAGTTGTATTGGAGCCACAGAACTCAAACAAGGATTATTACTTGCTTACAGCTTACTATTTAAACAAGAAATATGGTTTAAAACAGATGAAGAAAAAAATGAAACAAAAGCTTGCTGAACTCTATTAAAACCGCAAGGCTCGGTACAAATCTTGTTGTATCGAGCCTCGAAACTCTGTCTTCCTATATTCGGTAAGATGAGCAGTGCAAATTTATGATATTTTAGCTATAAAGCAAATAAATTGATAGTTTTTAACAAGTTATAAACAAAAATAATACCAAAATATTAACATGTCATGAGTAAAACACCATCATTTTTAGAAGACCATATATCGCAGATACCAGCGATTCAATTGCTCATTAACATGGGGTACCAGTATGTATCACCTGAACAGGCTTTAGAGTGGCGTAATGATAAGAAATCTCATGTCTTGTTTGAAAATATTCTAAAAGAACAGCTTAAGAAAATCAATAGTATCCAAAGGAAGGGCAAAAGCTATGAATTTTCAGAAGCTAATATCAATTCGGCTATTTTGTCATTAAAAGACTTACCTATAAACGAAGGGTTTTTAAATGCCAATGCAGCATTTTACGACCTGATTACTTTAGGCAAAGCATTAGAGCAAAGCATTGACGGTGATAAAAAAAGTCATACACTACAATATATAGATTGGGAAACACCAGAAAACAATGTGTTTCATGTTACCGAAGAATATGCGGTTTTAAGAACTGGCAGAACGGACACTTACAGACCAGATATTGTATTATTTATCAATGGTATTCCAATTGTAGTTATTGAATGTAAAAGCCCGTCTTTAAGTGGTACCAAATCACCTACCGAATTAGCTATTGAACAACATATACGTAACTTCAGTAAAACTGGCATTAGGTCACTTTATATATACTCTAATCTGTTATTGAGTATTGCTGCCAATGATGGCAGCTATGCCACAACAGGAACCAGTAAGGAGTTTTGGTCAAAATGGAAAGAGCAATTTGCCAATAAAGAAACTGAATCAAAGTATTGGGACGGATTACAGGCTTTAAAAAACAAACCTTTGAAAGAATCAGTCAAAGACCAATTGTTTACAGAACGCACCTTTGGATTCAATTATGCAAGATGGTATTTTGATAGTCTGGAGGAAGAAAATAGACCACTGACCAAACAAGATGAGTTATTGTACAGTTTATGTAGACCAGAACGATTGATTGATATTATTAGAAACTTTACTGTTTATGACGAAGGCATAAAAAAAGTAGCCCGATACCAGCAATATTTTGCAGTAAAGGACACTTTAAAGCGAGTAACACATTTTGACAATACAGGCAAAAGGCAAGGTGGTGTAATTTGGCACACTCAAGGAAGCGGAAAATCACTAACCATGGTCATGTTGGCTCAAATGATAGCTTCAAGTCCAAAAATATCTAATCCAAAGATTCTATTGGTAACTGATAGGATTGATTTAGATGACCAAATATCTGACACTTTTAAAAAGTGTCAAAAAGAGGTTAAGCAAGCCAAAACAGGTTCTCATCTAACGGAACTTCTACATGATAAAAGTGATGCGATTATAACCACTATTATTAACAAGTTTGAAGCGGCAGTAAACCAATGCAAGCAACCGTTTTTATCACCAGACATTTTTGTAATGATAGACGAAGGGCACAGAACCCAATATGGTAGTTTTAATGTGAGCATGCAACGTGTATTTTCAAACGCTTGTTTTTTAGCCTTTACAGGGACTCCTTTGATGAAAAAGGAGAAGAGTACCGCCAACAAGTTTGGAGGCTATATAGGGCTTCCCTATACTGTTAAAGATGCTGTAGAAGATGGTGCTGTGGTACCATTGCTTTATGAAGGAAGACATAATCTTATTACAGTTGATGAAGACCCTATAAACAGGTATTTTGATAAACTTTCAGAACCGCTTTCAGATTATGGTAAAGCCAACCTCAAAAAGAAGTTCAACACCATTAATGAATTGAATAAAACGGAGAAGGTTATTTATGCCAGAGCATGGGATATTTCGGAGCATTACAGGAGCTTTTTCCAAACTGAAGGGGACAAGTATAAACCGAAAGCTCAATTAGTTGCACCAAGCATAAAAACAGCTCTCTTATATAAACAGTATTTAGATGAAATTGGTATGGTTTCATCGGAAGTCGTTGTCACTCAATCAGACCCACGAGAAGGCACCGAAGATGGATTTTATAATGTTAATGAAGAGAAGGAACGAGAAGATGCTTATTTCAATGCCATGATTGATAAATATGGGGACTTAAAGCGATTTGAGAAAAGTATTATAACTCAATTCAAAAAAAGAGAGCATCCAGAAATCTTAATTGTCGTTGCAAAACTGTTAACTGGTTTTGATGCACCAAATAACACAATCTTATACTTATGCAGGTCGTTAAAGGAACACACACTTCTTCAAGCTGTAGCCAGAGTTAACCGTGTATACCCTGGAAAAGACTATGGCTATATTATTGATTATTATGGCAATTTAGAGAATTTGGACAATGCATTAAGCACCTATTCTGGACTAGCAGAATTTGATGATTCTGAATTGGAAGGCACATTGACCAACCTTAATGAAGAGGTGAAAAAATTACCTCAAGCCCATTCAGAACTTTGGGACATTTTCAAGACCCTTAAAGATAAAAATCTGGAGCCGACAGCATATGAAGAGCTATTAGCACCTGAAGATATTAGAAACAAGTTTTATGAGAAATTGAGTCATTTTGCACGTCTTTTAAAGATGGCTTTGTCTTCAATTGATTTTGTAAACAATACTGATGACAAAAAGATTAACATGTATAAAAGAGATGCCAAATTCTTTTTGAAATTACGTGTTGATGTAAAAAGGCGTTACAACGATAACCTCTCTTACAAAGAGTTTGAACCTCAAATTCAGAAGCTAATTAATAAGCACATCTCTACTGAAGGTGAAATAATGAAGGTTACTGAATTGGTAAATATTTTTGACAAGGAAGAGCGAGAGGCAGAAATAGAAAAAATCACAGGAAAGGCATCTCAAGCAGACCATATAGCAAGCCGAACCATAAAGGCAATAAATGTTAAGATGCAAGAAGACCCTGTGTATTACAAAAAGCTTGCAGATTTGATTAAAGAAACCATAGAGGAGTATTATTTAAAACGCATATCGGAAACTGAATTCTTGAAAAGAGCAAAAGAGCATGAGGATAGATTTTTACATGGCAGGTCTGATGATGCTCCAGAAGAATTAGCAAACAATGATGCTGCATTAGCTTTTTACAACTTTAGTAAGTCCATTTATGATGATTCCGAATTATTGAAAACACCTTTTCATATTGAAGTAAGTTTAGCCATTGATAACACAGTTAAGAAGCATATTTATCTTAATGGAAATAAGATTATTGAATGGCATAAAAACAATGACATTACAGGTAAAATTAATATTGTTTTGGGAGATGTACTCTATGAGCTATTGAAGAAGTTTGATTTAGACACGGACTGGTCTAAAATTGACCATTTGATTGAAGAATGCATGAAAGTAGCCATTTTAAAATACAAGTAGTATTTATGAAGCAGCAGATTCAATACGGTAATACCACCATAAATTTTGATTTGGAGTTTGCGGAAAGAAAAACATTAGGCATTAAAGTACATCCTGATAAATCTGTAAACGTTTTAGCTCCTCAAGAAAGTACCATTGAAAAAATTAAGGAAAAGGTAAAGAAAAAGGCTTCATGGATAATCAAACAGCAAGACTTATTTTTGTCCTTCCATCCACTTACTCCAGCTCGAAAATATGTTAATGGAGAAACCCATTTATATTTAGGGAAACAGTACAGACTAAAACTTCATGAAACTTCCAATCCATCAATAAAATTGGCTGGAGGTTATATTCATGTTGCTACAAAAAATCTCGATGACAAAGAAGCTATTCAGAGGCTTTTAAAGAGCTGGTATAAGGAAAAAGCGGAACAACACTTCAATAAACTATTTGAGGAGCTTAAATCCATCTCTAAAGGCTTTTATGACCACAAACCGTCATTAACCTACAGGTGGATGCAAAAACGCTGGGGAAGCTGTGATAAGAACGGAAAGATACATTTGAATTTGGAGTTAATAAAGGCTCCCAAAAAGTGCATAGAATATGTTATAGTACATGAGCTTTGTCACTTAAAATATCTAAATCACAGTACAGCTTTTTATGACCTTTTAGATAAGGTTTATCCTGACTGGAGGGAAACTAAAGATAGGCTGGAGAGGTTGATGGTTTGACAAAAAGGGTTTTTAACTGTTCTTAGCATAATTGTCATTTAGTAATTTTATGTCAGATTTATATAATGGATAATATTTTTTAATGGTTTTTAAATTAAGACCAGTTATAGACCTAATACCTTTCTGAGTAATTTTACCCATAGTTTCAAAGTCCCAATCATAAATTGCATTTTCAATTTTAATCTTTGAATTCTCCGTTCTTCCTGCGTTAATAAGTCTCATCATTTCACTCTTCCTCTGAGAAACATTTAGTTGATAATCTTTATTATAAACAAACCTTCGAGTTTTATTCATAATGGGAGCAAAGTTTTTTATTTCCATGACACTTTCAACAATTTTCCTTATTTTAAAATTATGTAGCGGTGGATGGCATTGCTCCTGATTTACAATCTTTAATAAATTGTATAGTGTTTTAAAATTAACTTTAGGATTTAGTGCTCTTACTTGATAAGCATATCCGCATAACCCATTATTCCTATACCCCTCTTGGTAACCTCCAAATGGGATATAAGCATCTGCATACTTAATTTTCTGTTTAAAATCATAAATAACCTCTCCATCAAATTCAATATTCTCGATAAGTTCGTCAAGGTTGTCAAATCTCAGATTATGAAATTCAGAGCCCATTACAGTCCCTATAGTCTTTTTAGTTTTTTTAGTACTGTACTGGTCTTTTTTCGAAATAGCCAAAAATGTATTAGAAGTATTATTTAAATATAAATCTGGGTCATAGGATAGTACATTTACTTGAGTAGCTTTTCTAGCTCCATTGTCGCTATGAATGCTTAGCTCTCTACTGATTTCATTATAGGTATAAGAGAAATTAGCTTTATTTAATCCATTTACTTTTACGAGCACTCCTCGCCCATGTCCTGACAAGGAAACCCAAGAAGCAAATATTAAAGGGTTGCCTAGTTCAATTTCTAAGTTGTTATCAATATCCAAATAGATATAACCAGATGCCTCATTAATTGTATCATTACTCCTAATTTTATTAAATGTGAAGTTTAACGAATAGCAAGGAAGATTCGTTTGCTTAAACAAGGTATAGTTCTCCTTGTTAGATTTATAAATCTCTCTAGCTTCTAATACCTTATTGGCATAATCTTCACCACTTTTTATCTGGTATAGAAATTCTTCAGGTGACACGAAACCCTCTACTAAATCGGATGATTTTATGCTTGGAAAATAATTAAACATTACAACCTCCTTCCATTGCATCATCAATATCTTTTCTTTTATAATATACCCTACTACCAATTTTTGTAGCTCGTAAAACACCATTCTTATTATACTTCCATAATGTTGCATAACTGACCTTTAATAAGTCCTTAGCCTCTTCTCTAGTAAAATACTCCTTATCTTCTCTTGGTTTCTTTTGAACAATAGAATCCTTCTTTTCTAAAAGGGACAATATCTCTTTTCTAAATACTTCAAAAAACTCCTCAGTAGTCATTTGAAAAATATGCTTCTTATTACTCATAATATTTACTTTTTAAATGTTGAACAAATAGTTCAGAATTTTTCTAAACCTTAAAAAGTTAATTGCGCACTAATAACTTGAAGACATAATTAATATTTTTAAATGCTAAAAACAACGACTTTAAAAACTTTAACAAATTGACAGTCAGCAACTTAAATTAACTAATTCAAACCAAATGAAGATTACACAACTATTTGTTTTTCAGATATTTAAAAGAAACAATAAATTAACTAATATGGTTTTTGGATTAACTAATCTAACCTTTTTAACATTTGGGCAATGAATTAGCTAATTCAATAAAAATCATGAAGGTTTTTACGTGTTAAATTTTGTTGATTCTTCTAGTTGACATATTTCCACTAGTAAAAGTCACAAAAAAAAGGACTAATATTTAGTCCTCT
Source organism: Pseudalgibacter alginicilyticus (assembly GCF_001310225.1). Lineage (GTDB taxonomy): Bacteria > Bacteroidota > Bacteroidia > Flavobacteriales > Flavobacteriaceae > Pseudalgibacter > Pseudalgibacter alginicilyticus. The sequence continues at coordinate 2,072,070 of NZ_CP012898.1, forward strand.
TTTGGTTATTATCGCATATGAATTTTGGAAACTTCTAAACAGGAATACATGAATTTTGGAATGCTTCTGTAGAAGTTATTTGAGAAGCTCTTTCCACCTTGGGGTTGCGAATATATTTCATGAATTCCGTAAGCGTAGAATGACCGCTAAGTTCCATAATAGAGTGGACAGGAACTCCTGCCTTAAATTTTAAAGTACAAAATGTTCTCCTTGCTGTGTGCCCCATTATTAACTGATGCTTAATAATATTCTTTTTCTTTCGCTTTCCTCCTCTGGTGATTTCAACTTTAATTTCTTCATCAATTTTAGCTTTTTTACCAACTATTTTAATATAATCATTAAGCTTTTGTTCGGTAATTTTGGGAGGTAACTTGCCTTTATATCTTTGATTCATAATGGCTTCAATAACAGGAGTAATTTTACACCAAACCGTCTTATCTGTTTTCTCTTGCCTAATCTTTATATATCTTTCATTTCCACGAATCTCAATTTCATGTTCCCGTAAATTATGATAATCACTGATACGTTGACCAATTTCGCTGCCTATAATAAAAACATCTCTTGCTAACTCCAAATGAGGTGTTTTACTTAAATCTAGTTCATATATCCTCTTGAGTTCATCAATTTCTAAGTGAATTGCTTTAGTTTCTTCTGTATGAACCTTAAACCTCTTATATTTCAAATTAGCATGATATTCATCCGCTAAAGCTGCTCCCATAAGAACTTTCAGGTTCTTGATTTGTTTCCCAATAGTGTTGAGCGAATAATGCCTTTTCTCCTTTTTACTAAACTGATATGTTTTAGAATTCATATGTTCAATAAAATCAGAATAGAATTCACTGTCTAAGTCAAAATCTAAAATACGTTCAAAATCATTCTCAAAATCCTTTAAATGACCTAAAGTCTGTTCATAAGATTTTACTGTAGCATTTTTATATCCTGTTTTAGGTTTAGGGAGTTCTTTTTCCTTTTGTTTAATATGCTTTTCTATAAATGGTATTAAAGTTTTTATTTCGTCTTCATCCCCTTCAATCACTTCTTCCTTCTCATTTCTAAAATCATCTAAACAAGCTTTCATAATAGGATTGGTAAGTGGAATTTGGTTGGAATCACAGTCTTCAACAAACTCTTTTAGTATACGAGTTAAATCATCAATTCTATCATTTATAATTTTTGCATTAGTAACTGCACGAACATTTTTAACCCTTCCCTTGTCTACAACCCAATAGTTTGGATTGACTGAATAACCTATAGAATACTTAAACCGCTTCTTTCTTCCGTATGAATAATCAAGGAATATTGGTTTCTCTGGTTTGGTGGATGCTTTAAGCCTAAATACTGGTTCAGCTCCTTTTGTTCGTCTGGATTGAATCATAGAAGAAATCTTTCTGCAAAGATAACTAAAAGGGACAACATTAGGGACAACATTTTTAAATTTAGATAAGTTAAATAAATTTATTTAAATTCAAAAACCCTATATTTACAGTACATTACAGATGTTTTAAAATTTATCAAATCTCACTAAATAATTTATTGTAGTACTGGAGGTACCACAAAAAAATCCCGAAACTTTAATGTTTACGGGATTTTTTGTTTTATTGAAACTAACAATGCCTAATATCTTTTTCACAAAACCTGTGTAACAACACAAACTCTACTTATTATATAGCTAATTAATAAATCCTTATTTTTAGCATTTAATTTTTACAAATTAATCCTAAAAGATAAAATTAGTAAAAAAATCCATACAGTTCAATCAATGATGACAAACAAACAACTTAAAAACAGCCTTTCAATTTTAACCTTGCTATTTTCAATGTGTTTTCTGAATGCACAAACCCTTAAAGACATTGAAATCATAGGTGTAGTTTTAGATAAAAACACCAAACAGCCTATAGAATCTGCCACTATTTTAATTGCTGACAATAAAACACTCAACCCTATTCATGGAAGCACAACAAACTCAAACGGGAGCTTTTCATTAACAACAAATGCTACTAATTTTTATATAGAAGTTAGTTTTATAGGTTATAAAAAAAGTATTTTCAACAAGCCTAAAAACACAACTAAACTTATTGATTTAAAAACTATTTATTTGGAGGAAGATCTTGAAAGTTTATCTGAAGTCACTATTATAGCTGAAAAATCGACTACCGAATTCCGATTAGACAAACGTATTTTTAATGTGGGAAGCGATTTGGCTTCTTCAGGATCTAGTGCTTTGGAAGTATTAAATAATGTTCCTTCTGTAAATGTAGATATTGAAGGACAGATAAGTCTAAGAGGAAGCCAAGGAGTTCAAATATTAATTAACGGTAAACCTTCTGTATTAGCTAGTGGCGATGGCAATAACGCTTTAGGCACTATAACAGCAGAAATGATAGAAAAAATAGAAGTAGTAACAAACCCGTCTGCAAAATATGATGCCGAAGGCACCTCAGGCATATTAAATATTATTTTAAAAAAAGATCAAAAAAAAGGCATAAATGGTTCGGTTTCTGTCAATATAGGAGATCCTAGTTCGCAAAGTTTTGGACTCAGCATCAATCGAAGAACAGAAAATCTTAATATTTTCAGTCAGTTAGGTTTAGGGAAAAGAACGTTTCCTAGATATACGGATGGCACAAATTATAATGTAATAAACGATGAGCTTATTACCAACAACAGTTACAATGAAATGCGCGAAAAATTTTATAATTTTCTTTTAGGATCAGACTTTTTTTTAAATGAAAATAACGTAATAACGCTATCTGTAAATTATGCTTATGAGAAGGAAGATACACCAGGAACTAACAACTACAGTCGTTTTGACGAGAACAACAATTTAACTGACCAATGGCAAAGAACAGAGTTTACACTCGCAGATAACCCTAAGTGGGGTTACGAATTACAATACAAGAAGGATTTTGACAATCATGAAGATCATGATTTATTATTTTCTGCTATTGGATCTTCCTTTAGTAAAGATTCTGAATCAGATTTTGAAGATATTGTTTCTCTTGGAAGCTACACTGAAAACGGACAAGAAAAAAATTTAACGGATTATGGTAGGTTGGAATATACTTTTAAATTAGACTACACACGTCCCTTTTCAGAAAAATACACTTTGGAAACGGGAGCCCAATATTATATTCAAGATGTGTTTAACGATTATGAAGTACAAAATTTTGTAACCAATTCATGGGTAAGTGACCCAAACCTTACTAACGTATTTGAATACAATCAAAATGTACTCGGACTTTATGCTACTACAAGCTATGAAGACGAAAAATGGGGCTTAAAACTTGGGGCAAGACTTGAAAACACGGATTTAAAAACGCTATTAGAAACCACTAATGAAAAGCGAAATCAAAATTATTCCAATCTATTTCCTAGCGTTCACACATCGTACAAAATATCCGAAACACTATCCTTGCAAGCTGGATACTCAAAACGTATCAACAGACCCGGTTTGAGAGAATTAAATCCATTTTCTGTAAGACGTGATAATTTCAATATTTCACAAGGAAACCCTGATTTAGACCCCGAGTTTACAGATTCCTATGAAATAACCAGTATTATGAAAATTGGAGATGTATCTTTAAATTTAGGAGTTTATCATCGTTACACTACCGATGTGATTGAAGAAACCATTACTTATATGGATGACATTAGCACAAGAATGCCTTTAAATATTGGAACGAACAACGTATCTGGCATTGAATTTAACGGAAAATATTCGCCCGCAAATTGGGCTACATTTAGCGCGGATGCTAATTTTAATTTTTTTAAAAGAAAAGGAGAATTTGAAGGGACTTCCTTCAATTTTACTGGTGATTTATGGTCTTCTAAATTAAATTCTCAATTTAAACTTCCAGCTGGTATTGAATTTGAAATTACTGGAAACTACCGCTCACCATATAAAGGCGTTATTGAAAACCGTGGCGAAGAAATTTATGCCGATGCAGGCATTAGAAAAAAAGTATTTAAAGGAAAGGTTATAATAAATCTAAGTGCTCAAGATGTATTTGCTTCAAGAAAATTTATTAGTTCTACCACTCAATCTAATTATATTTTAAATAGAAACAGTACCCGTGGCAGATTTATTACTCTTGGTGTAAGTTATGGCTTTGGAAAAGGTGAGGCTATGGAGTTTTCTGGACAAAGAAGACGATTTTAACGTTAATACCTTTAGCTAAAAAAATTACTATATAATATACTAAACCTCTCAAAAAAATTGAGAGGTTTAGTGGCATTCTAAAAAAGTTAGTCACTCTCTATAAATACTATATCTTAAAAGTTAGAACAGGTAAGGTGGAATGATTGGCTACATCCTCCCCTATACTTCCAACAAAAAAACGAGACAACCCTGTACGACCATGTGTTGGAACCACAATTAAATCAGCTCCTATTTTATTAGAAAAATTAAGAATACCGTCCTCAACAGTATAATCACATACATAATGTACATTTTTCATTCTATCTAATTTTTTATCTGCTTTCATAAAAAAGTTGACTGCTAATTTTTCAATTTCAACAGTACTTTTAAATCTATCAGTAGCTAAATTAACATGAACCAAATACAATTTATCAGCAATGTTTTTAAACATAGCTACTGTATTTAAATAAGGCTTAATAGATTCTTCTGAAAAATCACAAGCAAGCACTACAACTTCAAAATTAATATCAGCCACATTATTTTTAACTACCAATACTGGAATATTAGCTGTACGTACAACACGTTCTGTATTGGATCCTACAAACATATCAGTTACTCCATTGGTACCCTGAGAGCCCATTATAATAATATCAGCCTTATACTTTAAAGCAACGTCGTTTACTTCACTAAACACCTTAAAATGTTTAACAAGTGGAGTTACTTTAACACCTTTTAGATAAGGCTTATCTAAAAAAGTTTCAAACTTCTGCTCTGCTAATTTATAGAAAAACATGGTTTTTTGGTTTTGCTCAATTCCAGATGCTGTCAATAAAATATCAGACATTTCTAGCATATGTAATGCTAAAATTTCTGCATCATTTCTTTTAGCTAAATCAGCTGCTGTTTTTAAAGCATATTCTGAATGCTCTGAAAAATCAATGGGTACAATAATTTTTTTCATCTTTTTATTTTTTTAAATTGTCATTGAAAACAATTGTCTATTGGGTTGTTTTCTCTGCAATAATAAATCAAATGCCATACATACATTCCTAACAAAAGGACGTCCTTTTTCCGAAAGCTCGATGGTATTTGAATTTATTTGCAATAAGGTGTCACTTTCCATTTCTTTTAACTGCAATAAAACATCAGGCAATGATTCAAAATAAAGATCATCTTCACTCCAAGCTGTTTTAAAACGACACATTAAGTTAAGAATATGTCTACGTATTACCAAATCTTCTTCATTTAAAATATGACCTCTATATACTGGTATAATATCACTCTTCAATAAATCATAATAACTCTCAATATCTTTTACATTTTGAGAAAACCCATACCAACTATCACTAATTGAGGATACTCCTAAGCCTATCATTACTTGTGTTTTGGAGGCAGTGTATCCCATAAAATTTCTATGTAAGTTACCACTTTCCATAGACTCAAATAAGGAATCTGTTGTTATTGCAAAATGATCCATCCCAATTTCATGATAACCAACCTCTGCAAGCAACTGTTTACCTATTTCATATTGTGCTCTTTTTAATTTTGGCGATGGTAAATCTGCGTCATTAAACCCGCGTTGACCATTTCCTTTTATCCAAGGCACATGGGCATAACTATAAAATGCTAACCTATCGGGTTGTAATTCTTTGGTTTTAATTATCGTTTCTTTTACATGCTCTAACGTTTGAAATGGTAACCCAAAAATAATATCGTGCCCAACTGAAGTATAGCCAATTTCTCTGGCTAATTCTGTTGCTCTCTTAACATTTTCAAAAGGTTGTATTCTATGAATGGCTTTTTGTACGGTTTCGTTATAATCTTGAACACCATAACTTACGCGCCTAAACCCAACATCATAAAGCACTTGTAAATGCTCCCGGGTTGTGTTATTAGGATGCCCTTCAAAACTAAATTCATGACTTTTAGCACGTGTTGCGTGATTAAAAATACCATCAATCAATTGCTTTAAATTTTCTGGACTAAAAAACGTTGGTGTCCCACCTCCCAAATGCAATTCCTTAATAATAGGTTTTTCATCAAACAAATTTAAATATAAATTCCATTCTTTTAAAACCGCATTTATGTAAGGTGATTCTACATTGTGTTGCTTAGTAATACGTTTATTACAACCACAGAACGTACATAGACTTTCGCAAAAAGGCAGGTGAATGTACAAACTAATACCTTCTTTTGAATTGCTTTCTTGAAAAGATGTTATTAATGATGATTTCCATTTATTTAAAGAAAAACTTTCTAAATTCCAATAGGGCACCGTTGGATAACTCGTATAACGAGGCCCTGCAATATTGTATTTATTAACTATAGATTGTAGCATTCCTAACTTTTATACTTCAAAACTAATTCATATGAGTTCATAATAATATGATATAAGTCATAATCAAATTCATCAATATCTTAAATTCGAAAAAAACAAAAACAAGTTTTCTCCTGCTTAGATTGCTATCTGGGTTCGAGGAAATGCCTAAAAACTTTAATTATGAAAAAAATAAATATCTTATTAATTGTTTTTGCAATTGGTATTATTTCATGTAAAAACAAAACGAAAGAAACCAAAACCATGGAATACAAAACAACCGAAACAACTGTTATGGCACCAAAAAAAGTAGAAATTGTTTTAAATGCAAAAAGTGAAAGCAATGCTAATGGTCTTGTAGTTTTTACTGAAGAAGATGGCAAAGTGAGTATGACTGCTAATATTAGTGGCTTAGATGCTGGAGTACATGCCATTCACCTACATGAAAAGGCTGATTGTTCGTCCGACAACGGAACATCTGCTGGTGGCCATTGGAACCCTACAGCGCAACCTCATGGTAAATGGGGCGATGCAGCTGGATACCACAAGGGTGATATTGGTAATTTTACTGCCGATGAAAACGGTAATGGCACCGTCACTTTTTCAACAGACGAATGGTGCATAGGTTGTAACGACACAAGCAAAAACATTTTAAACAAAAGTGTTATTGTGCATGCTGAAGCCGACGATTTCACCTCGCAACCATCAGGTGATGCTGGCTCTAGAGTAAGCTGTGCTGGAATTATTCAGTAATATACCGTAGCACTTCAAATATTTGTTAAACACAAATCAATAACCTTACAAACAAAACATTAAAAGCAAACACATGACGCTTTAAAGGTATCGCAGAAATTTAATTTGCTATTGTTTCATTATTGTTTTAATTTCGAACAAATAAAAACATCTAATGAAAAAAATCAGCCTTGTATTAATTGCACTTGCAATAGGAATTGTTTCTTGTAAAAACGAAAAAAAAGAGACTAAATCTGAAACACAAATTGAATCAGCAATAACAGAAAAATTTGTTGTTAAACCTGAAGCCACGTCTGTAGAATGGACTGCTTATAAAACTACTGAAAAACTACCTGTTGGAGGAGAATTTAAAATTTTAAAATTTGAAAACAAGGAAGGAGCAACTCCACAAGAAGCTTTAAACAACTTAAATTTTTCTATTCCTATCAGTAGCCTATTCACTAATGACGCTACTAATACTCGCGATGCAAAAATAATGGAATCTTTTTTTGGCGCCATGTTAGATACCGAATTTTTAAAAGGCACCATTAACTTGAAGGATAGTGCATATAGTGCTACAATAACCATGAATGGAGTAACTAAGGATTTACCATTAAAAGTATCTATAACTGAAGAAAGAAGAGTTAGTATGACTGGGACTATGCTCCTTAAAGATTGGGATGCCTTAGAGGCATTAGAATCACTTAATAAGGCTTGTTTTGATTTACACAAAGGTCCTGATGGTGTTAGCAAAACTTGGGATGAAGTTGCTATTAACGTAAACACTTATCTTCGTGAAAATTAATTAATGTGTGTTATTAATTTTTTCAATTATAATTCATTATTTTTTTTAATAATCTAAAGAGTTAATAACGCTAAAAAATTGAACAATATACACGAAAAATTTTGAGACTTTACATAAAACATTTAGTGAAATCTGGTGGTAACTAAAGCTTACAGATAAGTTATATGAACATTGCTTTATTATCATGAGTTTTCAAAACAATTTTTACACAAACCAACAAGAACCTAACAAAAGTTGTTTGTTAGCTATGCGAGACATAGTACTAAATTACGATCAAAACATTACAGAAACCAAAAAATACGGCATGCCTTGTTTTTGTTATAAAAACAAAATGTTTTGCTATTTATGGGTGGATAAAAAAAATAACGCCCCTTATTTTCTTATGGTAGAGGGCAATCGTTTAAAACATCCTAAATTAGAAACAGGCCATAGATCTCGGATGAAAATTTTAAGAGTTGACCCAGAAAAAGACCTACCAATTACAAGCATTGATTTGATTATGAATCAAGCTTTAGATTTATATAAATTAGGTATCATTAAAACAAGAAGCACCATTTAACAGTTAAATGGTGCTTCTTTATTATTATATTATTGTCGTTAAAACGTTTTGATACAAAGACTTTTATTCAACAATAAATTTCCCTTTCATCATAGCATAATGCCCTGGAAAACTACATAAGAAATCATACGTACCAATTGCTGGTGCGTCAAATTCTATAACAGTCGTTTCACCACCACCTATCAATTTAGTATGTACTAAAACGTCATCTGAATCTTCTGGAATATACTCTGTAGCAGAAGCAGTGGCTGCTTTAGCAGCAAATGCTACCAAATCAGCATCTTGGTTAAGTATAACTAAGTTATGCCCCATAACTTGCTTGTTTAGTTTTCCAGTATGTCTCAACGTTATTTTTACTTTTTGCCCCGCTTTTACCTTAATTTCGCTTTTATCAAACTTCATTAAATCATCACCAACAATAACTACATTAGCTTCATTGGAAGCCTCAGCTGTCTTTTCTACTGGAGCAGTAGATTCTTTTTTCTCATAAGAAAATCCCTCTTTCTTTTTCTCTTCTTTCCCACCACAGTTCATTAAAATTAATGCAGAAAAGATACACACTATTGAATACTTAAATACCTTCATTTTTTTTTAAATTTTATACTCGTAAAAGTAATAAATTATCTCTAAAAAGTCCTCTTTACAGAATGTAATCTGTGCTAATAAAATTAGATGTTTTTTCTTCTAATAATTCTTTTAAAATAGCATTATTGTATGCATTGTCTTTTGAAGCCACAAACGTTCTAATAGAAAAAGAACGCAATGCATCATGAACACTTAGTGTACTAAATGCAGAGTCTTTTCTTCCTGTAAAAGGATATACATCAGGCCCTCTTTGACAAGAACTATTTAAATTAACACGACAAACCAAATTAACAAGCGTATCGATTAAGGGAGATAATGTATGAATGTTTTTACCAAACAAACTTACCTGCTGTCCGTAATTAGACTCTGCCATATCATTCAACGGCTCTTCAATATCAGAAAAAGAAACCACAGGAACAACAGGTCCAAATTGCTCTTCTTCAAATACACGCATATTTTTACTAACAGGGTATAAAACAGCAGGGAAAATAAAATTATCTGTCATTTCTCCCCCTTTTTTATTTAATATTTTTGCTCCCTTACTTAAGGCATCATCAATTAACCCTTTAATATATTCTGGCTTTTCAACTTCTGGAAGTGGTGTTAATTTTGCCCCTGACTCCCACGGATTAGCAAATTTAAGCTGATCAACTTTATAAGAAAATCGTCTATTAAATTCTTCCACAATTGACTCATGTACATACAATACTTTAAGTGCAGTACATCGTTGCCCATTGAATGATAAGGTTCCTGCTATACATTCATCTACCGCCAAGTCTAAATCTGCATCTGGTAGTACAATAGCAGGGTTTTTCGCTTCCAAACCTAACACCAAACGCAATCTGTTTCCTTTTGGATGCTGTGCCTGTAATGCATTTGCTGATTTACTATTTCCTATTAAGGCCAATACATTAATTTTACCTGATTTCATTATAGGCGAAGCTAATACACGCCCTCTACCATAAATAATATTTACTACCCCTTTTGGAAAACTACTTTGAAAAGCTTCCAATAAAGGGGAGATTAATAAAACACCCAATTTTGCAGGTTTAAAAATAACGGTATTACCCATTATCAATGCAGGTATGAGTAAGGTGAAAGTTTCATTAAGCGGATAATTGTATGGTCCTAAGCACAATACCGAACCAAGTGGTCCTCTGCGAATATGAGCATATACCCCAGAATTTTTTTCAAACTTAGCTGAATCACGATCTAATTGTTTGTAATCTTCAATGGTATCATAAATATAATCAACAGTTCTATCAAACTCTTTTTCAGAGTCTGGTAGATTTTTACCTATTTCCCACATCAATAATTTAACAACTTCTTCACGCTTGGTTTTCATTTGTTTAACAAATTTCTCCATGCAAGCAATTCTATCAATCACTTTCATAGTTGGCCATAAACCCTGACCTTTATCATATGCATCTAATGAAGAATTTAAAGCATCTAAAGCTTCATTTTCGCCTAATTGAGGAATGGTACCTAATAAAGTAGGCTTATATTTTTCCGTTGAAGAAATGGTTGAGTAAACTTCTGCGGTTTCTCCTTCCCAATGTTTAAGTTCTCCATCCACCAAGTAAGTATTTTGATGTAAGAGTGTTTTTATTTTATATGGTTCAGGAATTTCTATAAAGGGAGCTTTCATAATTTTATTTTTAATATGTTTTGATATAAATCATATCAAAGGAATGAAAAATAACTTAGACTTAGAACTGAAAACACTTATAAATTAAATGATTCAAGCGAAAACGTTTTCGAAACCTCTATACAAATAAAATACTAAAAAACAGAATCTTAAACCAAAAACTGAAATAACTCTGGCTTATTATTTAAATAATCACCATAAAATTTGTCTCGTTTCATTCTGGCTATTAAAGGCTCCAAATCCTTTGGATGTTTTAACTCAACACCTACCACGGCCGTACCATTTTCTCGATTGGTATTTTTAGTATACCTAAAATGGGTTATATCATCATTAGGACCTAAAATATCTACCACAAACTGTTTTAAAGCCCCAGAGCGTTGTGGAAATATTACTATAAAATAATGCTTCAAATTGGCATAAAGCAGAGCGCGTTCTTTAATTTCAGCAGCTCTTGTAAAATCATTATTACTACCACTAATTACACATACTACATTTGCTCCTTTGATGTCTTCGGCATAAAAATCTAATGCTGCAATGCTTAATGCCCCTGCAGGTTCAACCACAATAGCATCTTTATTATAAAGCTCCAAAATGGTTTGACATACTTTACCTTCAGGAACTGTAACCATATCATGCAGCAATGCCTTGCAAATTGGAAAGGTTAAATCACCAACCCGTTTAACTGCTGCTCCATCAACAAACTTTTCTATATCATTTAATTCAGTATTCTTATTGTTTTTTATAGAAAGTAACATGGAGGGTGCTCCTTCAGGCTCCACACCAATAATTTTTGTATTTGGAGATAAGGCTTTAAAAACAGTAGATAAACCTGCTGCCAACCCTCCACCTCCAACTGGAATAAATACATAATCAATAGGTGTTGTTGCTTGTTCTAAAATTTCTAAACCAATGGTTGCTTGTCCTTCAATTACTTTTTCATCATTAAAAGGATGAATAAATATTTTATGCAAAGCCTCACATTCTTGGAGTGCTTCATAATAAGCATCATCAAAAGTATCACCAATTAACTTTACTTCAATAAAATCTTCGCCAAACATTTTTACCTGCTCCACCTTTTGTTTTGGAGTAGGTGCTGGCATATAAATAGTTCCTTTTATTTTTAATAACTTGCAAGATAAGGCAACGCCTTGTGCGTGGTTTCCGGCACTGGCACAAACCACTCCCTTTTTTGCTTGTACATCTTTAAGAGAGCTGATTTTATTATAGGCACCTCTTATTTTATAAGAACGTACTTGTTGCAGGTCTTCGCGCTTAAAAAAAATATTCGCTTTAAAAAAATTAGAATATCTCAAGCTTGGGCTTAAAGGAGTAACTGCCGATACTTTTTTAATGGTATCAGCAGCTACTTTTATATTATCAATACTAGGAAAATAAGTATTTTTCTCCTTGTTCATTATTGATTATTTATTAGATTCTTGGCATCGACTATACTCAGCCAAAAAAGTGACTAAACACAACCTATTTAAAAACTTATACTATTGGTTTCATAGCCGTCATTGAAGCTCTTAAAAACCTTCCTACTTTTTCTACAGGGTGATTTCTTAAAGCAGCATTTACTTCAATTAATTTAGCATTATCTACCCCTTTACCGTTATCTTTAGCATAGGTTTTTCCGATAACATCCGCATCTATTTTCTTCATAAAATCTGCTAATAAAGGTTTACAAGCATGATCAAATAAATAACATCCGTATTCGGCTGTATCAGAAATCACAGAGTTCATTTCGTATAACTTACGTCTTGCAATTGTATTTGCAATAAGTGGCGTTTCGTGTAATGATTCGTAATAAGCAGAAGCATCAATAATTCCAGAATCTGTCATAGCTTCAAAAGCCAATTCCACACCTGCTCTTACCATAGCTACCATTAATACGCCATTATCATAATACTCTTGCTCTGTAATTTCAACATTTCCAGCAGGTGTTTTTTCAAATGCAGTTTCTGCTGTTGCAGCTCTCCATCCTAATAAATCTTTATCATCATTAGCCCAATCTGCCATCATGCCTGCAGAAAAACGACCTTCAATAATATCATCCATATGTTTTTGGAATAATGGGCGCATAATATCTTTTAATTCTTCTGAAAGTTCAAAAGCCTTAATTTTTGCTGGGTTTGACAAACGATCCATCATGTTGGTAATTCCTCCATATTTAAGACCTTCTGTTATCGTTTCCCATCCATATTGAATTAATTTTGAAGCATAGCCTGCATCAATACCTTTTTCAATCATTTTATCAAAACAAAGGATAGACCCTGTTTGTAACAAACCACAAAGAATGGTTTGCTCACCCATTAAATCAGATTTTACCTCAGCAATAAAAGATGATGCCAAAACACCTGCTCTATCTCCTCCAGTAGCTGCAGCATACGCTTTAGCTTGCGCCCAACCTTTTCCTTCTGGATCATTTTCTTCGTGAACCGCAATTAATGTTGGAACACCAAATCCTCTTTTGTATTCTTCTCTAACTTCTGTTCCTGGACATTTAGGCGCTACCATGATTACGGTTAAATCTTCACGCACTTGAGTACCTTCTTCAACTATATTAAAACCATGAGAATATGATAAAGTCGCTCCTTTTTTCATTAATGGCATAACTGCTTTCACTACACTGGTGTGTTGTTTATCTGGTGTTAAATTTAACACCAAATCTGCTGTTGGAATTAACTCTTCATAAGTCCCTACTGTAAACCCATTTTCTGTAGCATTAACAAACGATGCACGTTTTTCTTTAATAGCTGCATCACGCAAAGCATAAGAAATATCCAGACCTGAATCTCTCATATTCAACCCTTGATTTAAGCCTTGAGCACCACACCCTACGATGACAATTTTTTTACCTTTTAAAGCATTTACGCCATCTGTAAATTCTGAAGCGTCCATAAATCTACACTTCGATAGTTGATTTAATTTATCTCTTAACGAAAGTGTGTTAAAATAATTTCCCATTTTATATTTGATTGTTATTATTATTGATTATTGAATGCTGTAAGCAATTCAGTTATTTTCATTTGATCTTTGGTTACTGCTATTCTTCCTGAGCGTACAAATTGCATAATACCAAAGGCATTTAAATCTCTACGTAAAGATTCAATTTCGTTTCTTCTACCTGATTTTTCAAGCACAAAAAACTCCCTATTTACTGTTACAATTCTTGCATAACTTTCTTTAATGATATTCTGAATTTGAGGTTCATTAAATAACAAATCAGATTTAATTTTAAACATACAAGATTCTGTAAAAATAGTTTGGTCTTCTGTATGATAATATGCTCTAATTGTTTCAACTTGTTTTTCAATTTGTTTAACAATTTTAGAAGCTTTCTCTTCTGTGATGTTGACAACAATTACAAAACGATTTACACCATCAATTTCTGATTGAGACGTTGTTAAGCTTTCTATATTTATGTGTCTACGTTGAAAAATAGCTGAAATACGGTTCAATAAACCGATATTGTTTTCGGTATAAATTGATATTGTGAATGATTTTATTTCTTCGTTCATGTTTTAATAATCTTAACTTAATCTTACGTCTGAAACCGATGCTCCTGAAGGAATCATTGGAAATACATTATCTTCTTTTTCTACACAAACTTCTAAGAAATACGACTCTTTTGAAGCTATCATTTCTTTTATTGCTTCTGCCAATTCTTCGCGCTTAGTTACTTTCCTCGCTTTAATATAGTAACCTTCTGCAATGGCTATAAAATTAGGATTTGTCATTTCGGTAGATGCATAACGCCTATCAAAAAATAATTGCTGCCACTGACGCACCATTCCTAAAAACTCATTGTTTAGTACCACAACTTTGACAGCTGTTTTTTGCTGAAAAATGGTTCCTAGTTCTTGAATATTCATTTGAAAACCACCATCTCCAATAATAGCTACAACCTCACGATTTGGTGCAGCCATTTTTGCTCCAATAGCAGCTGGAAGTGCAAATCCCATGGTTCCTAAACCTCCAGAAGTTATATTACTTTTAGTAGTAGTAAATTCAGCATATCTACAAGCAATCATTTGGTGTTGCCCAACGTCCGAAACAATAGCCGCATGACCTTTACTTTCAATATTTATTTGCTTTAAAACCTCTCCCATAGTCAATCCTTCTTTTGTAGGATTGATATCATTATTGATTACCTTTTCAAATTCAATAGCATATAAATCTTTGAATTCTTGTAACCACAATTCGTGTGAGTTTGTATTTATAGCATCAAGAAGCATAGCTAAACTTTCTTTTGAATTTCCCAATACAGCTACATCCGTTTGAACATTTTTATTAATTTCTGCTGGGTCAATATCAAAATGAATAATTTTTGCCTGCTTTGCATAGCGGCTTAAATCTCCCGTAACGCGGTCATCAAAACGCATTCCAATTGCAATAAGCACATCGCACTCATTGGTTAATTTATTTGGCGCATAATTACCATGCATTCCAACCATACCTATATTTAACGGATGCGATGTTGGCAAAGCTGAGGCTCCTAAAATAGTCCATGCAGCTGGAATACCAGCTTTTTCAATCACCGCTTTAAGCTCCTCTTCAGCTTGCCCTAAAATAACACCTTGACCCCAAACAATCATAGGTTTTTTAGCATTATTAATCAACGCTGCAGCGGCTTTGATATGTTCTGGATTTGTTTTAGGTACAGGCATATAACTTCTTACACCTTTACATTTTTCATACTTAAAGTCTAATTCAGAAACTTGAGCATCTTTTGTTATATCTACTAACACAGGCCCTGGTCTTCCACTTTTAGCAATATAAAATGCTTTTGCGATAGCAGCTGGAATATCTTCAGACTTAGTCACTTGACAATTCCATTTAGTAACTGGTGTAGAAATACCAACAATATCGGTTTCTTGAAATGCATCACTTCCCAATAAATGAGAAAACACTTGACCGGTTATGCAAACCAAAGGTGTAGAATCAATTTGTGCATCTGCTATACCTGTTATTAAATTGGTTGCTCCAGGTCCTGAAGTAGCCATAGCAACACCAACCTTACCAGATATACGTGCGTAACCTTGTGCTGCATGTGCGGCACCTTGTTCGTGACGTGTTAATACATGATGAATTTTATCTTGAAATTTGAACAATTCATCGTAAACAGGCATAATAGCGCCTCCTGGATATCCGTAAAGAATATCAACACCTTCAGCTATCAAACTTCTTACAACAGCTTCGCTACCCGATATACGTTCTGTTTTTACTGCCACTTCTTGTTTTTTATTAATTGTTTGTGTTTTCATAGGTCTCACTTTATTGAGATTCCCTTTTTTTGAGGGAATGAAAATTTTATCTTTTATGCATCCGTTACACAGCCTTTTGAAGCCGATGCTACAGACTTTGCATATTTATACAATATTCCTTTTTTGTGTTTTAAGGCTGGTTGTATCCATTTTGATTTTCTTTCTGCCAATTCCTCATCAGAAAGTAGTACATTAATGGTATTATCTTCAGCACTAATTCTAATTCTATCACCAGTTTTAATCAATCCTATAGCTCCACCTTCTTGTGCTTCTGGCGTAATGTGTCCTACCACAAAACCATGTGTTCCCCCAGAAAAACGTCCATCTGTAATTAAAGCTACTGATTTCCCTAAACCAGCCCCCATTATTAGTGAAGTTGGTTTTAACATTTCTGGCATACCTGGACCTCCTTTAGGCCCAACGTAACGAATAACAACTACATCACCTTTTGCAACTTCTCCATTAGAAATCCCTGTATTTGCAGCTTGTTCACCATCATAAACAACGGCTTTACCCTCAAACAATAACCCTTCATTTCCAGATATTTTTGCAACAGCGCCTTCTTCGGCTAAATTTCCATAAAGAATTTGAAGATTACCTGAAGATTTTAAAGCTTTATCTTTAGGATAAATAACATCTTGGTCATCTTCAAAGGTAAGAGGTTCAACATTTGCTAAGTTTTCAGCTAAAGTTTTACCTGTTACTGTCAAACAATCACCATGCAAATAGCCATGATCTAATAAGTACTTCATGACAGCAGGGGTCCCTCCTATACCATGAACATCTTCCATTAAATATTTTCCAGATGGTTTTAAATCGGCTATCAATGGTGTTCTATCACTAACACGTTGAAAATCTTCTAAAGTAAACTCTATATCTGCCGCGTGTGCAATAGCTAAAAAGTGCAATACTGCATTTGTTGACCCTCCTAAAGCATTTACAAGCGCAATAGCATTTTCAATCGATTTTTTAGAAATAATATCTAAAGGTTTTAAATCTAATTCTAATAAATTTTTAATTGCTAGTGCTGTCCGTTCACTTTCTGATAATTTATTCGGGTTTTCAGCTGGAATAGATGAGTTATATGGCAATGCAAAGCCCATACACTCAATGGCCGATGCCATAGTGTTTGCTGTATACATCCCACCACAAGCTCCTGCTCCAGGAATAGCACTTTTTATAATTTCTCTATACTCTTCATCATCAATTTCTCCAGCTACTTTTTGCCCTAAAGCTTCAAAAGCCGAGACAATATTAAGTTTTCTTCCTTTATATTTTCCTGAAGCAATGGTCCCTCCATACATCATAATTGACGGACGATTTAATCGTAACATAGCAATTACTGCTCCTGGCATATTTTTATCACAACCAACAACAGATATAAGTGCATCATAACTTTGAGCATTCATCACTGTTTCAATAGAATCAGCAATAATATCACGAGATGCTAAAGAATAATTCATGCCTGTGGTCCCCATAGAAATACCATCACTCACACCAATAGTATTGAATCCTAAACCTACTAAACCTGCTATTTTACATTCAATTTTTACTTCAGAGGCCAACCCATTTAAATGCATATTACACGGATTACCATCATAGCCCGTACTTGCAATGCCCACTTGAGCTTTTTGCATATCTTCGTCTGTTAGACCTACTGCATACAACATGGCTTGAGAAGCTGGCTGAGACACATCTTGAGTTAATCTACTACTGTGTTTATTAAGTTTACTCATTTTTTATATAGATAATTTTATACTTTACCTTAATTCCAATTAATCTTCAACAATTTTATGATTATTATTGAAAAATATTCAACATTATCAAATTAGTGTTCGAAATTAATTTATTATGATTTTATAAAGGTTTTTTTTTCTTATTTAAGGTTAAATCCATTGCCTACAAAAACATATTAAACACCTGAAAAACAAATTGTTAAATAGATATTTTTATGATGTTCAAAACATTCAAAATAATCAACAAAAAAACCTTCCGTTTTTGGAAGGCTTGTAATATTTATTAACGTCTATAAATAAGCCTCCCTATCGATGTGAAATATCTACAACGACATGAATAGAAATGCTATTTACTATTTGTTTATTCATTTGATAAAACAAATGTTGAAAATAAAAACATAATAACCAATTTAATTTTAAAAAAAATAAGAATCAATTTGCTATTCACTTATTTTTTTTACTTTTGCTAAACAAATAACAGAGGAAGGATTTGACTGATTGCAACCTCTTTGTACACATTAAATTGTTCCTATTTTAAAAAAACAATTCGGTACAAGCAAAAATGCTAAAGGCAGTGTAAGCTCCCTGAGACGTTATCGTCAAATCTTCTACTATAAACATATTTTAATGGCGTATTTATTTACATCAGAAAGTGTTTCTGAAGGACACCCTGATAAAGTAGCAGACCAAATTAGTGATGCTTTAATTGATAACTTTTTAGCATTTGACAAAGACTCAAAAGTTGCTTGTGAAACCCTTGTTACTACAGGGCAAGTTGTTTTAGCGGGCGAAGTAAAATCTAAAACCTATTTGGATGTTCAAAAAATAGCGAGAGATACTATAAACAAAATTGGTTATACCAAAGGTGAATATATGTTTGATGGTAATTCATGCGGTGTACTTTCTGCAATCCACGAGCAATCTGAAGATATCAACCAAGGTGTAGATCGTGGCAGTAAAGAACAACAAGGGGCAGGAGACCAAGGAATGATGTTTGGTTACGCAACTCGCGAAACAGAAAACTTCATGCCATTAGCATTAGACTTATCACATCGCTTACTGATTGAATTAGCTATTTTAAGACGAGAAAATAAAGACATCACCTATTTACGTCCAGACTCAAAGAGTCAAGTAACGATTGAATATAGCGACGATAATATTCCACAACGCATTGATGCTATTGTGGTGTCTACACAGCATGACGATTTTGATGAAGACGAAGCCATGCTTGCTAAAATCAGAAAAGATATTGTTGATATATTAATACCAAGAGTAGTTGCAAAACTACCAGAAAACTTAAAAGCACTGTTTAATAATGATATTAAATATCATATAAATCCAACAGGGAAGTTTGTTATTGGTGGTCCTCATGGTGATACAGGATTAACAGGACGGAAAATCATTGTTGATACTTACGGTGGGAAAGGCGCCCATGGTGGAGGTGCATTTTCTGGAAAAGATCCAAGTAAAGTAGATAGAAGCGCTGCCTATGCTACCCGTCATATTGCTAAAAACTTAGTGGCCGCCGGAGTGGCAGATGAAATTTTAGTTCAAGTAAGTTATGCCATTGGCGTTGTAGAACCCATGGGTATTTTTATTGACACCTATGGCACATGCCCATTTAACATGACCGATGGTGAAATAGCCACAAAAGTTTCTGAAATTTTTGACATGCGACCATTTGCAATTGAAGAACGACTAAAATTGCGTTCGCCGATGTACAGCGAAACTGCTGCTTACGGACACATGGGACGTACTAATGAAACGGTTACAAAAACCTACTCACAACCAGATGGCAACACCATCACCCTTGATGTAGAATTATTTACTTGGGAAAAATTAGATTATGTTGATAAAATAAAAACTGTTTTTGGATTGTAACATCCTTTAAATATTATGAATAATAAAAAAGACTACACTTATGGGTAGTCTTTTTGTTTTATGATTAATTTCAATAAAAAAAATTAAATTTGCATTAAGGTAAGATGCTTTTTATCAACAAAACCACCTTAATTACTATATAAAAGAATGAATAAAACTTTAAAACGAATTCTTAAATTTTTATTAGTCAATTGCATTCTTTTTATTACAGCCTCTTTCATACTTATTTATTGGCCCATTCCCCAAAAAAAGAATATAAAAAACTACGATTATAGCTCTATTGACACTACTTCTAACAAGTTTTTAGAAAATGCTGAAGAAATGTGGATTAAAACTAGAAACGGACAAGCGTTATTTAGTAGAATCTATCATAGTGAAACCAAAACAGTTTGCATTTTAATCCATGGTTCTGGGACAGAAAGTAGATATTTGGCTGATTTATCAAAATCTTTAGCAGATAAAAATCACGCATTAGTTATAACGCCCGATTTAAGAGCACACGGAAGAAATTTTTCAAATCAAACAGATATTCAATATATTGGTCAATTAGAAGATGATATTGAAGACATAATAATATATGCGAAAAAAAAATTATCAGCAGAAAAAATTATTTTAGCAGGGCACTCTTCTGGCGGTGGTTTAGTGCTTAGATACCTTGGCAATAACAAACTTATACAAAAAATAGACAAAGCCATAATGATAGCCCCTTATTTGGGCCACAACTCACCTACTGTTAAACCAAACAGCGGTGGCTGGGTTACCGTAGCTGTAAAAAGGTGGATAGGCATAAGTATGCTTCATTTTTTTGGCATAAAAATGTTTAACAAAATGCCCGTTTTGTTTTTTAATAGACCGAAAGCATATAATGATCATCTACAAGTTGCATCTTATTCCTATCAAATGGCCATAAATTTTGCTCCTAAAAATTTTGATAATGACATCAGTAATCTAAAAATAAAATCCTTGGTTATAATAGGGGAAAATGATGAAAGTTTCTATCCCCACCGTTTTACGGAGGTATTTAAACCTGTAGAAAACCTTGTTAAAACAACAATCATACCTAATGCAAACCACTTAGATATTACAAAAAATGATCAAACAATTTTAGAAATAACTAATTGGATTCAAGAATAATTAATTAAGTAGATGCATTATTAAGCATTTAAATATTAATATTACACCAGTTTCACTCCTAATAATTCTTTCATTACAACCTTTTTATAAACACCAAAAAATTACTTTTTAAAGCTGATTAATTAACAGAGAAATTACAAAGCTTAAAATCACTACTTTTGTCAATTAAAAAACACTGGACACTTAGCACCTTAAATCATTGAATGAAAAACTTTAAAAGATTTCTTAAATACCTTATTGCCTATAGGAAGTTTCAAATTATGAGCATTCTCTTTAACATTCTATATGCTCTTTTTTCTTCTATATCCATGCTTTCTTTATTACCTATGATAAAGGTATTATTTGAAGAAGGTGAAAAACTAAGAGTAAAACCTGTTTTTAATGGTATGAAGGATTTTGATTTGAATTACCTTGAAAACTACCTTAATTATTTTATTACTACCACTAGAGAAACTAAAGGCCCACTAATTACACTTATAACGGTTGTTGGTTTTGTTTTAACAACCTTTTTACTAAAAAATCTATTCAGTTATTTATCTATTGTTTACATGACTTACTTAAATAACGGGATTTTAAAAGATTTAAGACAAGATGTTTACAATAAAGTAATAAGCTTAAATGTTGCTTTTTTTTCCAATGAACGCAAAGGAGATCTCATTGCTAGGATGACCTCTGATATTAACACTATAAAAACATCTTTTATGAGTGTTTTAATGATGGTAAGAGAACCACTAACCATCATATTCACGCTTGCTGCCATGATTGCAATTAGCTGGAAACTTACCATTTTCGTGTTTTTTTTCATTCCTATATCTGGATACTTTATTTCAAGAATAGGAAAAACTATTAGAAGTCAATCAGGCGATATTTTTGCATTAGAAGGCCAATTATTATCTAGTATAGAAGAAACCTTAGGAGGCATAAAAATTATTAAAAACTTTACATCAGAAGGCTATTTTTCAAAAAAATTCAATGATTTTGCTGAAAACATAAACACACTTAATAATGCCATTGGGAAAAAAATGAGCCTATCAGCTCCTGCCAGTGAGTTTTTAGGTATTTTAGTTATTTCTGTATTATTAGTTTATGGCGGTACTTTAGTTCTTGTAGACCAATCTTTAAGTGGCGGCGCTTTTATTGCTTACATGGGGCTTGCTTACCAAATTTTAACACCTGCAAAAGCCATAACGAGAGCTAACCACGCACTACAAGGAGGTAATGCAGCATACGAAAGGGTAGCCTTTATTTTAGATGCAGAAAACCCTTTGCAAGATGACCCTAATGCTAAAGTTATAACCGAATTTAATAAAGAAATAAAATTTAATAATATCTCCTTCAAATATAAAGATGAATATGTTTTAAAAGATTTCAATCTTACTGTACCCAAAGGAAAAATGGTTGCGTTGGTTGGAGAGTCTGGAAGTGGAAAATCTACGCTTGCCAACTTGGTCACCCGCTTTTACGATGTTAACGAAGGGAACATTACTTTTGATGGGGTTGATATTAAAAATGTGACCACAAAATCTTTAAGAAAACAAATGGGTATAGTAGCGCAAGATTCTATATTATTTAATGACACCATAGCCAATAATATTTCCTTAGGAATTGAACAGAAAGACAAAAATCAAATTATAGCCTCTGCTAAAGTTGCCAATGCTCACAATTTCATTATGGAGTTCCCCAATCAATATGAAAACAATGTGGGAGACGGTGGTAGCTTACTATCAGGTGGGCAACGCCAGCGTATTGCCATTGCCCGTGCCGTTATGAAAAACCCACCTATTATGATTCTTGATGAAGCAACCTCTGCGTTGGACACCGAATCTGAAAAATTGGTGCAAGATGCCTTGGAAAACATGATGGAAAACCGCACCTCTATTGTTATAGCTCACAGACTTTCAACAGTCCAAAAAGCAGACCTCATCGTTGTTATGAAAAAAGGCCGCATTGTTGAGCAAGGTACCCACGAAGCACTTTTAAAAAAGAAAGGCACTTATAGCAATTTAGTAGCATTGCAATCTTTAGAGGTTAATTAAAATAGTTCTTATAATTAAGAATAGTTTTTTGCAAAGAAGTAGAAGCAACGCAACCATTTTAATAAACTTGTATCTTAATTAAAAACCAAAACTTATTTCTAACATGCTCTATTAAACCATAACAGAAGAAACTATAAACTACTGACAGTTTTAATAAAACATTAAAGCATGACCATTGAAATCTGACATCATTCTAATCGTTATAAACACATCAACTTTAATCTTTTTTAATGAAAACTAATAATTTAGGAATAAATATTGTTGGATACACCAAAGGCATCTTTGGTTTAGGAGAAGCTGTAAGATTAAATATAGAGGCTGCTGAAATTGCAAATATCTCTTTAAATTTAATAGATTTTGAAAAGTTAAAGAAAAACACTCATTACAAATATAACTTTGATTACAAGATCAATTTAATTCAAATTTCACTAAATGATTTGGACAGATTTTTTAGTGTGATTGACCCTCTTTTTTTTCAAGATAAATACACCATTCTTTTCTTGGTTTGGGAGTCTGAATACATCCCTACAAAATTAAAAAATACGATTAACCTTTTTAATGAAATATGGACACCTTCACTATACTGTAAAAACATATTTAAAAAAGTTTATGATGGTCCAATTATCACTGTACCTCACCCCGTTGAAGCTTCACTTAAACCGTTGAACACTCGTAAATCTATGGTTTTTAACAAAGACAAATTTAGTTATTTATTTGTTTTTAGCTACCACAGTTCCATTGAAAGAAAAAATCCTTTCCATTTAATAGAAGCCTTTAAAAAAGCCTTTAAAAACAATGACAATGTAGAACTAATCATTAAAACCTCAGGCTCAAATCGCCATAAAAAACTTGAAAAAAAATTATTAAAAAGTATTTCAAACCAAAAAAACATACAGATTATAGATATCGATCTCGATAAAAACGAAATACTTCATTTAATTAATAACTGCGACAGCTATATTTCCATGCACCATTCCGAGGGCTTTGGATTAACATTAGCTGAAGCTATGTACTTTGGCAAACCCACAATTGCCACAAATTATTCTGGGAACACAGAATTCATGAACCACAACAACAGCTTTTTAGTTGACTATGAACTTGGACTAATTGAAAATCCAGATTCCAATTTTCCTTCTGAAACTCTATGGGCAAACCCTAAGTTAGACCATACTATAGAACAGCTAAAAGCGGTTTACCAAAATGCAGATTTAAGAAAAAAGAAAGCTGAAAATGCAACGTTTTTTATTAAAGAAAAATTATCTTTTAATGCCATCGGTTCCATTATGAGAAACCGATTAAACCATTTACACATCAATTTTAAGGACTTAAATAGCAATAAAAATCAAAATGCTTATTTATTGAATCAACTGCAACTTGCGAAGGCTGAAATTACGATTCTTGAAAAAGAACTTCGCAGTATGAAAAAAAATATAATAATTCGTTTTATTATGAAGATAAAAAAAGGGGTTAGAAAACTTAAAGGGAAGGTATAATCTAAAATATTACATTTTTAATATTCTTTCATAAACCTCAATATATTGTTTTGCTGCATTTTCCCAAGTAAATTTTTTCGAATGATTTATATAAGCCTTTACAAAAGTTTCTTTATCTGAATCAAACTCGGCCATGCCCTTATTAAAAATTTCAGCCATGTACTGAGGGTCAAAATTTTCCCAATAAAACGACTTTTCGCCACCTATTTCTGGCAAAGAAGTTTTAGTAGATAAAAAAACAGGTTTCCCAAAAGTCATGGCTTCTAAAACAGGCAAACCAAACCCTTCTCTCAATGAAGGAAATGTAAAAGCAAGACAGTTTTTATAAAAAAATATTTTATCTGACTCTGTAATTCTACCAAGTAAAAACACACGATCCTCAAACTTATACTCCAAAACTTTTTGTGTTAAAAAATCGGCATATTCTGTTTTCATATCTCCTGCAATCACCAAATCAATATCTGGCAAAAATTTCAACATATCAATCAATGTATGAAAATTCTTTTTCTCAACCACCTGACCTATTGAAAATATAAAAGGCTTGTTAGGAATACGATTTGAACACACATTTCCTGAGGTTGAAATCATATTATTTGTTAAAGTATTTCCGTTATATATAACATATTCAGGAATATCAGGCACATTAAAATGTTCGTGTGTACTTTTTTTAGCATATTCAGATATATATACCAAAGCATTACTCCTTTCTATTTTATTTTTGAATTGATTGATTCTAAAATCTAAACGTTCCCCTGATTCTTCCTCCATAAAATTCACATCATGAACAGTTAACAAATAAGGCATATCATCCAAATAGGGCTCTATTTTTGTGTTTTGATTTACAGAGTGCCATAAATCAAATTTTTTCTTAATTCTAAAAAAAGGATATCGTGTTATTTGCCAATATTTATTATAACAAAGGTTTTCTCCTAATTCCTTTTCAGTAACACTATTACTACAATTTAGAATTATTTTATGATCTTCAAGAAACTCTTTTTGCTCACTTAAGGCCTTGGCCAAGTTAAAATTAAATTGCCCAAAACCTGAATATAAATTATTTATATTATGAGTTTCAAGAAAGATACTTTTTAAGGAACAACTATTGGAGCTTCTTAATTTAATCATGAATATTTCTTTAAAAAATGGGTATAGTAATTAATTACAAATATAAAAGATACGTAAAACATAAAATGGTTGCGTTAAATTACAAGCTAATTATACTAAAAGTTAAACCCAAAACTACCAGTAATTCCAAATTTTCGAGCATTCGGATAATTTAAATCATCCTTATAATTACCTCTAAAATTAAAGTCTATTCTAAAAACTTTAAAAATATTACCAACACCAAAACTATATTCCCAATAAGGTTTATGGTTGGGAGCTGTTAGCAAGATATTATTAGGGTTATTAGTTGTACTTAGTGCAATGTTTTCATCCGATATACTCCCCATAACTCCGCGTACACTTACTATTTCACGTAAATTTAGCTTACGAAGCAGCGGAATTCTTGAAAAGAAACGCCCATTAAAATTATGTTCTAAATGAAAAGATGCATAAGTATCCGAAACAAATTCATAGTAATCCAATTGCGAAAAGGTATTGTAAATTGAAAAATAGGATTGATTTCCAGGTATAACACTTAACAGGCCTAATGGTATATCTCCAAAAGTTTTTCCTGCTTCAATAGTAGTGTAGAGTCTTCCAAAACCTCCAATTTGCCATGGTTGTAAATACGAAAATTGCAATTTAGTATAATCAAAATCGCTATCAAAAATACTTTTATCGCCTTTACTTATTTGTGCAAACAAACGTGCAAAATCATCATTAGCTTCTCTACGTTCTACTCCAAACCCTGTCATTTTTCGTTTTGGAAAATAAAATAATGACAAAGTGGTTTCATATTGTTTTATTTCTGAAGCCAGACCCGTTTCAGTATTGTAATCTAAACTAAATGTTGGTGATGCAGATGATAAAGTTCTATAATTGCCCCCCAAGCTAAAAATAAAATTCCTCCAAGGTTCTATTTCTAAAGCAAGCGTGGTTAAATTAACATTCGTTAACTTATCATTTGCTCCAGTACCAATTACAGAGGATGAAGCTAAACTACGCCCTAATACATCTGTACTTGTTGTTAAGCTTGCTCCTGTTTGCTCCACATCACGTCTATTACCTCCAGAAATAATGAAGCGGCTTTTCTTATCTAATAACCACTTTCCTGACATACCATATTTGAATTTATCGTCTTTAAATCCATAAGCAAGAAAACCCTCCAAACGCCACATATCATTTTTCCCAAAATAAGTACGACCACCTGTACGAAGCCTTACACCCTCTACTTCATTATAACCAAAAGTTGAAAATATGGGGCCATAATCTAAAGGTAAGCTATTAAATTCAATATATCCAGAAGCTAAAATACTCCCTAAGTTATACAAATTTTTAAATTTTTTGACAGTCTTTAAAGTATCTAACATTTTATAGACTCCTTTTTCATCTTTATTTAAGGCTTCTAAACGGTTTTCAGACCAAAACTCATCATTCCTATCATATACATCTTTATCATAGTTGTACACCTCTTCTTCATAAAATTTTTTATCCTTTGGAGTATTAAATTTATAATTATTATAAAGTGTGGTTCGCTTACCATAAACCCCTCTTGATTTTTCCTTTTTATTAAAGGCAAAATCAGACATCATATAATCGCGTTTAATAAGAAATAATGAATCGTTTAAAACTTCAAATTCCTGCTCTATATAAATTTCCTTTACCCAATTAATATTAGCACTCTTGGATGCCTGTAGGTTAATTTCCTTGATGGCAAACGTAGTATCAGCCACCCAAAAATCGCCTTTAAAAGTTAATTCATTTGTACGACGTGGGTAATAAATAATATTATAGCACCACTTATTATCAAGATACGTACTGTCTGATAATACATAATTGTAGGTATTGATCCCTGTTCGTGAAATTGGGCTAACAAAATTCTTATCAAAAAAGGTTAAGTAATTATCATATACATCAAAATCTGAATACAAATCATCAACAAAATCAATAATGATTTGATTATCACTAAACCCTGAATTTTTATTACCCTTTAAATCCTCTTTTTCTTTTTTAAATCCATTATCTCCATATACTGTAGAAACGGCTTCATTAATAAATATAGGTAAATAAGTTTTTCCAGTAACATTTGAGGTATCAACTTCATTAAACACAAATTCCATACCTTTAAACAACTTACTTTTTATAAGGGCACTATCAATTGTGTTTATATCAAACTCTACTTTTTCATATTTATCATATTGATACTGATTGAATTGCTTCAGTCCGTTTTGACGCTTATGTTCCCAAATTTTTCGAAGGATATCTATAGCAGGATTGTTTTTTTTTGGTTGTTTTCCAGACACAATCAATACTTGGTTTAATTGCGCTGCTTCTTCTTTTAATACAAACTTCAAATCATAATTCACTCTTTTTTCTAAAGGAATCTGCAAGGTTTCATAGCCAATAAATGAAACCGTTAAGGCCTCCCAAGTGGAATCAGACTCCAAATAAAATTTTCCATTTTCATTGGTAGTAGCTCCTTCAGAAGAACCTTTAAATATAATATTTGCATATGCTACAGGCTCATTGTATTCATCAAATACGTAACCACTAACTTTGGTTTGAGCTACAACAGAAATTATTCCGAAGAAAAAAAATGTATAAAGTAGGTTTAAATTCATAGGACAAAAAAACTTCATCAACAACCAACGTGCTAATGAAGTTTAGATAACGTAAAAATACGTAATTTATTTATATAGTACTTTTTTAACAGCTTTAACCACCTCATCCTTATTAGGTAGCCATTCTTCCATTAATACTGGAGAATAAGCAGCAGGGGTATCAGCTGTATTAATTCTAACAATTGGAGCATCTAAATAATCAAACGCTTCAGCTTGTACAATGTAGGTGATTTCAGTTGACACATTACCAAAAGGCCAAGCTTCTTCCAAAACAACCAATCGGTTGGTTTTCTTAACTGATTTTAAAACAGCTTCTTTATCCAAAGGTCTAACAGTACGCAAATCAATAATTTCACAGGAAATACCTTCTTTTTCTAATTCATCAGCTGCTTTATATGCTTCTTTAATTATTTTTCCAAAAGATACAATGGTTACGTCGGTACCTTCACGCTTAACATCTGCCACTCCTATAGGAAGAATATATTCACCTTCTGGTACTTCACCTTTATCACCATACATTTGTTCACTTTCCATGAAAATAACTGGATCATCATCACGAATAGCTGCTTTTAAAAGACCTTTCGCATCATACGGATTAGAAGGCACAATCACTTTCAAACCTGGGGTATTTGCAAACCAGCTTTCAAAAGCCTGAGAATGTGTTGCTCCTAACTGTCCTGCAGAAGCTGTTGGTCCACGAAAAACAATTGGACATTTGAACTGTCCACCAGACATCTGACGAATTTTTGCAGCATTATTTATAATTTGATCAATACCAACGAGAGAAAAGTTAAAGGTCATATATTCTACAATTGGTCTGTTTCCTGTCATAGTAGAACCCACAGCAATACCAGCAAAACCAAGCTCAGCAATAGGTGTGTCAATTACTCGTTTCGCACCAAATTCGTCTAGCATTCCTTTTGATGCTTTATAGGCACCGTTATACTCTGCTACCTCTTCCCCCATTAAATAAACGCTTTCATCACGGCGCATTTCTTCACTCATGGCTTCGCAAATAGCTTCTCTAAATTGAATTGTCTTCATTGAATATATTTTAAGTCGAGTTGCAAAAATAACAATAAATGCATTAATATTCTTAAAAGTTTTGAGCATATTTACTATGCATGCATAGTAAATATTCGAAATAAAATAATTAACTTCGTAGCCTTTAAAACAATTTTATAGTATTCAATAGTAATTATTCGTATATTTTAGGATTACTTATTGAATTATTTCAAAAATGATTATATTAATTAAAAATACTTTAATATGAAAATATTAGTGTGCATAAGCCATGTTCCTGATACCACTTCTAAAATCAATTTTACTGAAAACAATAGTAAATTTGACAATACTGGTGTACAATTTGTTATAAATCCTAATGATGAATTTGGTCTTACACGAGCCATGTGGTTTAAAGAAAAACAAGGAGCCAACGTTACCGTTGCAAATGTAGGAGGCCCTGAAACAGAACCAACATTACGCAAGGCATTAGCAATTGGTGCTGATGCAGCTATTAGAGTAAATGGCGTAGCTATAGACGGTTTTTACGTAGCCAAACAATTAGCTAAAGTTGTACAAGATGGCAATTATGATTTAATTATTGCCGGTCGTGAATCCATTGACTATAATGGTGGCATGGTACCAGGTATGATTGCAGGATTGATAGATGCCAATTTTATAAATAACTGTATTAGTCTTGAAATTGATGGTGAAAATGCTACTGCTATAAGAGAAATTGACGGAGGTAAGGAAACGGTTTCAACATCATTGCCATTGGTAATTGGTGGTCAAAAAGGTTTGGTAGAAGAGAGTGATTTAAGAATTCCAAATATGCGAGGAATCATGACTGCACGTCAAAAACCTTTAACTGTTATAGAACCTTTAACAACAGATGCTCAAAGCACTTCCATTTCATTTGAAAAGCCAGCTCCTAAAGGTGCTGTTAAATTAGTATCTCCAGACAATTTAGATGAATTAATAAATTTACTTCACAACGAAGCAAAAGTAATTTAACAACAAATTTAATTATCCTGGATTGTTTTCAGAATTTTTTTGAAGTTAGAGGAAAGAATAACAAAATTATCCGCATTTGTGGAAATGAAAAAAAGAAATAATTTATGTCAGTTTTAGTATATACAGAATCAGAAAACGGTACGTTAAAAAAAGTAGCTTTTGAGGTAGCTTCTTACGCCAAAGCTGTTGCTAACCAATTAGGTACTACAGTAACCGCAATAGCTATCAATACAAACAGCACGTCTGAATTAGAAAAATATGGTGTTGATAAAGTTTTAAGCATCACTAATTCGTCTTTAGATACATTTAATGCCAAGAGCTATGCTGCCGCTGTTAAAGAAGCCGCAGATAAAGAAAACTCAAAAGTAGTGGTGATTAGCTCAAGTATTAACAGTAAATACTTAGCTCCATTATTGTCGGTAGGATTAAATGCGGGGTATGCATCCAATGTTGTTGAAGCTCCTATAAGTACAGCTCCGTTTAAAGTAAAACGCACTGCATTTACCAATAAAGCTTTTGAAATAACACAAATTGAAACCGAAATTAAATTAATCGGTGTTTCCAAAAATGCTTTTGGTTTGATTGAGGAAAACGGTAGTGGAGCAGTTGAAGATTTTTCACCATCTATTCCAGAGTTAGGAATTACAAGTAAATCTATAAATAAAGCAAGTAATAAAGTATCTATTGCTGACGCGGAAATTGTAGTTTCTGGCGGACGTGGATTAAAAGGTCCAGAAAATTGGGGGATTATTGAAGAACTTGCTGACGTTTTAGGTGCAGCTACTGCGTGTTCCAAACCTGTATCCGATTTAGGGTGGAGACCGCATAGTGAGCACGTAGGCCAAACAGGAAAACCTGTTGCTTCAAATTTATATATTGCTATTGGAATTTCTGGAGCTATCCAACATTTGGCAGGTATTAATGCTTCCAAAGTAAAAGTTGTTATTAATACTGACCCAGAAGCTCCTTTCTTTAAAGCAGCAGATTATGGGGTTGTTGGCGATGCCTTTGAGGTAGTACCTCAACTTATAGAAAAATTAAAAGCTTTTAAAGCACAAGAATAAATTTATTTTTTATAAATTGTATTATCAAAAAGGGCTGTTTAAATTGATTTTTATGCTGAATTCTGTTTCTTTCAGTTTGGTAAAGTCTAAATTTAAACAGTTCTTTGCGTTTTCAAATTTATGAGCTTAGTAAGACTAAATATAAAAGGCATATCATACAGCCAAACACAAAATGGAGCCTATGCGCTTATTTTGAATGAAGTGGATGGCGAGCGTAAACTTCCTATTGTTATTGGCGCTTTTGAAGCACAATCTATAGCCATAGCTTTAGAAAAAGAAATTAGCCCTCCAAGGCCTTTAACTCACGATTTATTTAAAAATTTTGCAGACCGATTTGATATTGTAGTAAAGCAAGTGATTATCCACAAATTAGTTGATGGTGTTTTTTATTCTAGTTTAATTTGCGAACGCGATAAAATTGAAGAAATTATTGATGCTAGAACGAGTGATGCCATAGCTTTAGCTCTACGTTTTCAAGCACCTATTTTTACTTATAAAAACATTTTAGATAAGGCTGGTATTTACTTAAAAGTAGATAGAAAAAAAGAAGAAGAATCTGAACAAGATAGTGTTTTAGTAGACGATCTTTTAGCTGACGAAATGGAACCTGCTACTCCAAAAGAAAACTATAAATCTAAAAGTATTGAAGAACTCCACAATCTATTAAATGAAGCAGTTGCTAATGAAGATTATGAAAAAGCTGCCAACATTCGTGATGAAATCTCTAAACGCTAAAAAAAAGATCAAATGAAACAGTGCCTACTAATATTTTCTACTGTTTTATTATTGTTTTATACCCCCTTACCAGCTCAAGATTCCTTAAAAATAGGACTTTCAAATAACGCAGAAACAGAACTATCATCAGAAGATTCTAATACATCTTTAGCACTAAATGAGTCTCAACTACAATCACAAGACATTCCTGACGCCAACAATGAAACCACATTAGTTGTACACAGCACAATTGTTCCAAGTCAAGGTTTTTCCTTAAACAGCTTATGGCGAGGTACGTTAGGCATGCTATCATTAATATTCATTGCTTTTCTTTTTAGTAGCAATAGAAAAGCAATTGATTGGAAAATTGTAGGTATTGGTTTAGCTTTTCAATTATTAATTGCTATTGGCGTTTTAAAGGTTGATTTTATAAAAAATATCTTTGAATTTGTGGGAGGTCTTTTTGTAAGTGTTTTAGATTTTACAAGAGCCGGAAGTAAATTTTTATTTGAAGGATTAGTTGTTGATATGGATACTTTCGGATACATATTTGCTTTCCAAGTGTTACCAACTATAATATTCTTTTCTGCTTTAACTTCTGTATTATTTTATTTAGGTATTATTCAAAAAGTTGTTCAAGGGATGGCTTGGTTGCTATCTAAATCACTAAAAATTTCGGGAGCAGAAAGTTTAAGTGTTGCTGGAAATATATTTTTAGGGCAAACCGAAGCACCTCTTTTAATAAAAGCTTATTTGGAAAAAATGAATAAATCCGAAATGCTTTTAGTGATGATTGGAGGCATGGCTACAGTCGCTGGAGCTGTTTTAGCAGCTTATATAGGCTTTTTAGGAGGCGACGATGCAAACTTAAGACTATTATATGCTAAACATTTATTAGCTGCATCAGTTATGGCAGCCCCTGGCGCCATTGTCATTTCAAAAATATTATTCCCACAGACCGAGAAAGTAAACACCGATGTTTCTGTTTCTGAAGATAAAATTGGTTCAAATTTTTTAGACGCCATTGCTAATGGTACTACTGAAGGCTTAAAACTTGCTGTAAATGTTGGTGCTATGCTGTTAGTATTTGTTGCTTTTATAGCTATGTTTAATGGTATTTTGGGTTGGATTGGCGATGTGTCAGCAATGAATGAATGGATAGCCGATAATACAGCTTATAAAAACTTATCACTTGAACTTATTTTAGGCTATGCCTTTGCTCCTTTAATGTGGCTCATTGGTGTTGCAAAAGAGGATATGGCGTTAATGGGACAGCTTTTAGGAATTAAATTAGCTGCAAGTGAGTTTATAGGTTACATTCAACTTCGAGATTTAAAAGATGCTTCAAACCTCATTCATCTTAATTATGAAAAATCAGTCATCATGGCAACCTATATGCTTTGTGGTTTTGCAAATTTTGCATCCATTGGTATCCAAATTGGAGGCATTGGATCTTTAGCACCAAAACAACGTAAAACTTTATCTAAATTTGGGATGAAAGCTTTAATTGGCGGTACAATAGCCTCTTTAATTTCAGCAACCATTGCAGGAATGGTTATCGGGTAATAAAACTAAAATTCTATTAGATAATAAATCATCTTTCACCTTTATGCTTCTTCAATTGATAATATTTTTAAGCTTATTGCAAATCATTTATACTATTTAAAATCCCCTATTAAAAAGTTTGAAATCGTTAATAACTTTTAATATTATCCTTTAACACATCAAATAATTGCTTTAGTTTTTATTTAATTTCGTTTCCACAAATTATATTATAATTACAGCTTATTTTTATTAATTATAAGATTCTTTTCAAGCTTATCATGTTTAGAGTCAGAAGCCAGGAAATATGAAACAATATCACGACTTAGTAAAACACGTACTAAAAAACGGTAATGAAAAAGGAGATAGAACAGGTACCGGAACAAAAAGTGTGTTTGGTTATCAAATGCGTTTTGATTTAAGTGAAGGTTTCCCCATGGTAACCACAAAAAAACTTCACCTTAAGTCCATAGTTTATGAACTACTTTGGTTTTTAAAAGGTGATACTAATATCAAATACCTTAATGACAACGGTGTTCGTATTTGGAACGAATGGGCGGACAAAAATGGGGATTTAGGACCTGTTTATGGCCATCAATGGCGTAATTGGAATAATGATGAAATTGACCAAATAAAAGAAATTGTTAATACCCTAAAAAAGAACCCAAACAGTAGAAGAATGCTGGTTTCTGCATGGAATCCATCTGTTTTACCAGACACTTCAAAGTCTTTTAACGAAAATGTTGCCAATGGCAAGGCTGCTTTGCCACCATGCCACGCCTTTTTTCAATTTTATGTGGCAAATGGAAAATTATCATGCCAGCTTTATCAACGCAGTGCTGATATATTTTTAGGAGTACCTTTTAACATTGCTTCTTATGCTTTATTCACTATGATGATGGCTCAAGTTTGTGGCTATGAAGCAGGTGAATTTATACATACATTTGGAGATGCTCATATTTACAGCAACCACTTTGATCAGTTGAAATTACAACTTTCAAGAGAATTAAGACCATTGCCTAAAATGATACTCAATCCTAAAATTAAAGATATTTTTGACTTTACTTTTGATGATTTTACTTTAGAAGATTATAATCCGCACCCACACATTAAGGGGGTTGTAGCTATATAAAAAAGTGCTTACAAAACTGTAAGCACTTTTCTAAGTTTTTATGATTATATACTAATTACAAGTTCAATAAACCGTTTTCTGCACCAGCAAAATCATTCCATGCATAGTCATCTGCAGCTTCATCATTTTTGTAGATACCATCAACAATATATTTAAATTCATAAGAGTTCCCTGTTTCTAAATCAACAGTCCCTTTAAAATTACCATTCTTCAATTTTTTAAGAGGTAGTTTTTTTTCATTCCATTCGTTAAAAGAGCCAACAACAGAAACTTTTTTTGCATCTTCTGCAGGTATTGAAAAAGTAACTTTACATACTGGCTTGGTTTTTAAAAATTGTTTAGTAATTGCCATAATATTAATTTTTTGTGTGTTATTTAACGCAAAAATATGAAAGAATAATTGACGTATAGTTATTTTAATACTGCTAAAGACTAAGAATTATCAATTTAATAATATTGCTTCTTATTACTCTTAAAGTATTCAAAATTACCATTCAATATTTACAATATTAACATCAAAAAAATCTTTTTTTACTGACAATCAGGCTTTTCGATTAATTAGATAATATTATAAAAAAAACAATAACTCGCTAAAAAATATTTAACTTTACATTCCTATTTTTAAAAATATGTTCGGAAAAAAGAAACTACCCCCCCAAATAGATAAAGACCAATTAGAGTTAATTCAAAATGCTCAAAAACGTATTAAACAAAAAAAGCGTTTATATGCCCATTTTGTAATTTTTTTACTTGGTGCTGTTTTTTTAATTCTTGCCAATACGGTTTTGGGTATTGGTCAAGACATCACTTTTTTTGGAAAAGAATGGTTTTTATTCGCTATACTAATTTGGTCATTCTTTTTTATATATCATCTATTTAATGTATTTATTACTCATAAATTTATGGGTAAAGACTGGGAACAGAAACAGCTTGATAAATTAGTCGCTAAACAAAAAGAACGCATTGATATCTTGAAAAAAAACCTTTCTAAAGAAGAAATCGGCCAAGCAAAAAATGAGGTTTTAAAAGAACAGAAATCAAAAGCTCTTAAACTTAATAAATCAAACCTTACTATAATAGTTGCGGCCGCAAAAAACGATGCTATTGGTAAAGACAATAAACTAATCTGGCACTTGAGTGACGATTTAAAACGTTTTAAAAACCTCACCAATGGGCATCATATTATTATGGGGCGAAAAACTTTTGAAAGTTTTCCACAACCGCTTCCTAACAGAACTCATGTTGTTATTACTCGTCAACAAAATTATCAGGTGCCGAACGGTGTGATTGTGGTTAATAATTTGGAAGATGCTATTGATGCTTCAAAAAACGATTCACAACCCTTTATTATTGGTGGGGGCGAAATTTACAAACAAGCTATGACTGTTGCTAACAAAATTGAATTAACTAGAGTCCATAATGATTTTGAAGCCGATACCTTTTTTCCAGAAATAGACCCTTCTGCATGGGAAGAAGTTAGCAACACATACCATGAAAAAGATGAAAACCATAAGTACGATTTCTCTTTTATTACATATCTAAAAAAGTAAATTAGGTCTGCTATGAAACCTAAATTCTTCTTATATCTATTTTTATCTTTTACGCTTGTGGCTTCATGTCAAAAAAAGAAAAACCATACAAAAGACGCTATAGAAACAGAAGCTATTTGGATTAATATGGACGAGGATGAAAACTATACTGCGCGTCATGAATGTTCTTTTGTACAAGCTGGAGACCAGTTTATTATGTTTGGCGGCAGAGAATCTGCAAAGCAATTAGATTTATATCATTTCAAAAAAAACACGTGGAGCCAAACTAAAAATACAGCTCCTAAAGAGTTTAATCATTTTCAAGCCACATTTTATAAAGGTTTTGTTTGGGTAATTGGAGCATTTAAAACTAATAATTTCCCAAAAGAAATTCCAGAGGACAATATCTGGTTATACCACCCTCCTACGGACACATGGATTCAAGGACCTGAAATTCCAGAAAACAGACGCCGAGGCGGTGCTGGTTTGGTTGTTTATAATGATAAATTCTATCTTATAGGAGGAAATACTATTGGCCACAATGGTGGGTATGTTAATTGGTTTGACGAATACGACCCTAAAAAAAATACATGGACTGTATTGGAAAATGCCCCACAAGCTAGAGATCACTTTAGTGCTGCTATAATAAAGAATGTTTTATATGCGGCTGGTGGCAGACATTCTGGTGGTGAAGGTGGCGTTTTTGCCCCACTAATTGACAAAGTTGATGTATATAATTTTGCAACTAAAGAATGGACAACCCTTCCAGATCCGTTACCAACACCAAGAGCAGCTGCTAGTGTAGCGGTTTTTAATAATGAATTATTAGTTATAGGTGGAGAAGGCAAAGTGAAAGGCCCTGCTTACAAACTGGTAGAAGCTTATAGTCCAAATACAAAACAATGGACTCAAAAAAAAGATATGAATCATCCAAGACATGGCACCCAAGCTATTGTTTCAGGAAACGGTATTTATATTGCAGCTGGTTCGCCAAACCGAGGGGGAGGTAGACAATTAAATATGGAGGTTTATAATGAAGATTCTGCAGATGGAACTCCCATTATCACCTCAAACCTTGAAACCCCTAAGTTAGTTTCAATAAAACAAGGGGATACTAAAAATTTCATTATTAAAAATACAAATGGAAATAGTGCTAGTTTTATAAATAGTGTAAAGCTTACAGGTTCTGAGGCTAACAGTTTTAAAATAAAAACAAACTTCAATCTTACACTATTAAACGCCAATAGTGAACTAAATATGGAAATATCTCATTTGGGTAAAAATTCAAACGAAACTGCTTTTTTACAAATAATTTATAACAATAATATTGAAAAAAACATCAAACTTATCAGCAATTAATTAAACTCAAATTTACCTTAAAAAACATCAATTAAATTATATAAAAGCATGAAAAATTTAAAAACATTTATTACTGGATTAATAGCCTTATTAGTTTTAAATATTTCTCAAGCCCAAGAAATTAAGCCTTCCGAAGTTAAAAAAGTAATGAAACGAGTTGCTGATTGGCAAATTGAACATTTTCGGGATACTTACAGCAATAAAAAAGAACCACACCACCCCTTAGATTGGACCAATGGCGCCTTATACACAGGCATGATAAAGTGGGCAGCTATGGCTGATGACGATACGTATTATAATTGGTTAAAACATATAGGAGAAACAAACAACTGGAATTTATATAAACGAAAGTATCATGCAGATGATCACACTGTAGGCCAAATGTATATTGAATTATACAGAAAATATGGGGATGAAAAAATGATTAAACCAACAAAAGAACAGTTTGAGTTTATTTTATATCACCCTTCAATATCTGTTCTTAATTGGAAAACCCCTTACGCGCAAGACAGATGGAACTGGTGTGATGCCTTATTTATGTCGCCTCCTGTTTGGGCACAACTTTATAATTTAACAGGCGAAAAAAAATATCTCGATTTTATGATGGCAGAATTCAAAGCAAGTACAAATTTTTTATTTGATAAAAAAGAAAATCTATACTATCGTGATGAACGCTATTTTGACAGGTTAGATAACGATTTAAAAATATTTTGGTCCAGAGGTAATGGCTGGGTATTTGGAGGTTTAGTCAATATCATGAATGAACTAAATCAAAACACAAAAGAATACAAGTACTTTTTAAACATTTATAAAAAAATGGCAAAGAAAATTCTTGAACTTCAAACCCCAGAAGGTCATTGGGCCATGAGTTTATTACAACAAGATTTTTACCCAACAC
Organism: Pseudalgibacter alginicilyticus; assembly: GCF_001310225.1. Classification (GTDB taxonomy): domain Bacteria; phylum Bacteroidota; class Bacteroidia; order Flavobacteriales; family Flavobacteriaceae; genus Pseudalgibacter; species Pseudalgibacter alginicilyticus. The sequence goes on from NZ_CP012898.1 coordinate 2,110,380, forward strand.
CAGAAACTAGTGGGTCTTCTTTTTTCGTGTTTGGCTTAGCATGGGGCATCAATAATAATATTTTAAACAAAGACACTTATTTGCCCGCCGTACAAAAAGGATGGCATACTTTGGTTAGTCATGTAACTGATGATGGTATGTTAGGGTATGTACAACCTATTGGTGCCGAACCAGGAAAAGCTTGGGCAGACAAAACAGAAGTTTATGGCACAGGTGCTTTTTTAAGTGCTGGTTCTGAGGTTTATAAACTTTACAACAACAGACAATAGACTTGAAATTCTGAATATTTTCAACTATCTTCACTTTGTTTTTTAAGTTTAATTAACTAAAATCTCATAGCTATGAAAAAGATACTATTATTCCTTACTTGTTTGTACTTTTCAATCGGAATGCAAGCACAAAGCCTAATAGGGGCTTGGGAAAGTCTGCATATTTCAAAAAACAACACCCCCCTTAAAAGCATTATTATTTTTACTGATGGATATCATGCAACCTCCACCTACAATTCAAAAACAGGCGAATTTATAAGTACCAGTGGCGGTAGTTGGAAATTGAAAGAAAATATTTTAACAGGCAAAATTGAATTCAGCACTAATACCCCTGAACTTATAGGAAAAGAGTTAAACTTAAAAATAACGCTAAACAATTCCGAAATGGAAATAGTTGACAGCGATATTACGTATAAAAAAATAGATGATGGCACTCCTGGAAAACTTAAAGGAGCTTGGCTCATGTCCGGCAGGGTAAGAAATGGCGAAACACAATTGAGGAACACAAGTGGCCCAAGAAAAACCATGAAAATATTGTCTGGAACACGTTTTCAATGGATTGCTTACAATACTGAAACAAAACAATTTATGGGAACAGGTGGTGGCACTTACACAACTATTGATGGAACATACACAGAAAACATCGAATTCTTTTCAAAAGATGATTCAAGAGTAGGTGCGAGCCTAAAATTTGATTTTAAATTAGATAAAGGCGATTGGCATCACTCAGGCTTTTCTAGTAAAGGAGACCCTCTTCATGAAATATGGAGTTTAAGGAAATAATTGTTGATGATTATTGAAAACAAACTACCTCATACTAATTATTTTAATCGTAGGATTTTATTCTTGTAAACCTGACAAAAAATACTCTGATTATAACAAAAATGACTTTTATGAAGTTCAAGGAATAATTAAATCTGCAAATCCAACGAGTTATCCTTTTGACCACTCTATAGCTAAAAATGTTAGTTTTATTTATTTTTTAGACCGGCCAAACCCCAAAAAAGGTATTGAAAAAAACCTTGAAATGTTTGAAGCACAAAAAGATTACCCATTAATTGTTTTAGTTCACAAAAATGACGAAGACATAAGTTTTTATGGAAGCGTTGGAATACTAAAAAATTTAAATATTAAGGAAAAGGAGTTTCTCTATAAACACTTTCAAACTCAAATGGAAAAATTTAAAAAAGAAACACCTGATAATATCTATAATGCACTAATCAAAGACTCCATTAAATAAAAACAAAAAAATCTTTTCAAACTCCTATTTCAAATTTACCTAATTTTGCCATATGGTAAAAGACATTCAACTTCGCATTACGCTTAAAGAAGAAGAAATTAGCGACATCCTAATAATAAAATCGGCTCATGCCTTAAATATCGATAAAGAAGATATTTCTGGTATTAAAGTATTGCGAAAATCAATTGATGCTAGAAAACCAAAAATCATCTTTAATTATAAAGTCGCTGTTTATATTCGTGAATCTTTACCTAAAACATCAGAATACCAATTTGATTATAAAGATATATCAAAAGCCAAACCCATTCATATTATAGGCTTTGGTCCAGCAGGCATGTATGCCGCATTACGTTGCATCGAACTCGGTTTTAAACCCATAGTTTTAGAACGTGGCAAAAATGTTAAAGATCGTAGACGTGATTTAAAAGCAATTAATCAAGACCATTTTGTTAATGAAGATTCCAATTATTGTTTTGGAGAAGGTGGTGCAGGCACCTATAGCGACGGCAAGTTGTACACCCGAAGTTTAAAACGTGGTGATGTTCGCAGAATATTCGAAAACTTAGTATTTCATGGCGCAACCGACCAAATTTTAGTAGATGCACACCCTCATATCGGCACAAACAAACTCCCGAAAGTAGTTCAAAATATTCGGGAAACCATATTAAAATTTGGTGGCGAAATTCATTTTGAAACACGGGTTTCAGATTTCACCATAAAAAACAATCAAATAAAAGCCATACAATTTCAAAATGGCGAAGAAATGGCTGTTGAAAAAGTCATTTTAGCAACAGGACATTCAGCTCGGGATATTTTTTATCTGCTTCACAAAAAACACATTGTATTAGAAGCCAAATCATTTGCTATGGGTGTTCGTGTGGAGCACCCACAACATATCATAGACTCTATTCAATACCATTGTAGTGGAGAGCGTCATGAATTACTACCCGCAGCTTCCTATAGTTTGGTTCAACAAGTTAACAACAGAGGCGTCTATTCTTTTTGTATGTGCCCTGGTGGATTTATTGTCCCTGCCGCTACAGATAATGGCGAAGTGGTTGTAAATGGCATGTCACCTTCCAAACGAAACAACCTATTTGCCAATTCAGGTATTGTGGTTGAAATAAATGCTGATATCGATTTACATAAATATGAAAAGTTTGGTGTTTTAAAAGGTCTTGAATATCAAAAAAACTTAGAAAAATTGGCTTTTACAGCCGGTGGGCGCAGTCAAGTAGCTCCCGCCCAACGCTTAACTGACTTTGTAGAAGGTAAATTATCAAATGATTTGAATCCAACCTCGTACCAACCTGGATTGAATTCGGCGCCTTTACATTCACTACTACCTAAATTAATTGGTAGCAGATTACGAAAAGGCTTTGAAGCATTCGGCCAAAAAATGAAAGGCTATTATACAGAAGAAGCCAATATTGTAGGGGTAGAATCTAGAACTTCATCGCCTGTTAGCATTCCTAGAAATGAACACTTGGCGCATCCTCAAATTTCAAATTTATATCCTTGTGGCGAAGGTGGTGGTTACGCAGGCGGCATTGTATCTGCAGCTATGGATGGTGAACGCTGTGCTGAAGCGGCCTCACAAAATTTATAATTTTCATTTATTGAAACCTCATTAATTATTTGATTTTTATGACTGAAAAAGAAAAAATGATTGCGGGCGAATTATACAATCCTGACGACAAAACTCTTGTTGAAGACAGGCATCAAACAAGACGCTATTTAAATAAAATAAACACACTAAGTGTTGACGAAAAAACAGCACGTGACAAAATATTTGAACAACTAATTCCGAATGCTGGAGAAAAATTATACATCGAACCTCCTTTTTATTGTGACTATGGTTATAATATTAAAACAGGAAAAAATGTGTATATGAATTTTAACTGTTGCATCTTAGATGTATCAACAGTTACCATAGGCGATAATTGCATGTTTGGACCCAATGTTCAAATTTACACCGCCACGCATCCCTTAGAATTTAAAGCTAGAAATAGCGGTAAAGAATTTGCTAAACCAATTATTATTGGCAAAAATGTTTGGATAGGTGGTAATGCCACCCTTTGCCCAGGTGTTATTATTGGAGACAATGTGGTAATTGGCGCAGGTGCCGTAGTTACTAAAAGCTTTGCGGATAATGTTTTTATAGCAGGAAATCCTGCTAAAATCATAAAAAATATAACTAATACTTAATTAAAAACAAAAAGCCTCAAGCAATTACTATAATATTGAAGAATTTTAATAGTTTTATTAGCTTAAAACGTCAGGAAAGTTAAATCACGAATTAAGAAAAAATTATTCACGGTTTTACTAAATTCCATTCTTTTTATATAATTATTTTGCGTTTATTTTTAAAAAAAAGGCTTATTGTTAAACTCAATTTGTAGTCAATCATTAAGATTTTAGAATGAACCAAATTGATAGTTAATAGACCACAAATTAAATATAATTTTCATCAAATTTGAAATTATAATCATTTGAACAACATTCTTCTTATCATCGCTGTTTTTGGTTTTGTTTTAACCATAAATCTATTTGCAAGAAAAAGGACTAATCTATCTATTCTATTTTTAGCACTCTTTTATCTTATATATTCTATATATGCAGTCCAAAATTATATTATAACAGCTAATTTAATTAGTAACTTTAAATGGTTTTATGTTTGGCCACTGCCTATTTACAACCTGATAGCAGTGCCTATGTATTTTTATTTTGTAAGCACCATTAATAACGGGTTTAAATGGAAATGGTTCTATTTAATTTTATTCGTTCCTTTTGTGTTGGGAATTATAGATACTATTATAATTTACACAAGTCCTAAAGCCGTTTATGATGCTTTATTAGAACTGGCAATAACAAATCCTATTAAAAGATTTCATGCTAAATACGGTCTACTATATTTAAGTCAGCACTATATAATAAGGCACATATGGCAATTTTTAGCTGTCATAACATTATTTCCTTTGATGCTAAATTTTATTCGCTCTAACAAATCAAAAGAAAATGCCAAACTTATTCTGATACGTTGGCTAATTATTTTATATGCTTTAATGTTTTTAATGTCAATTTTAACCTGTATTCATGCTATTGAGAGAGCATTTGATATTGGTATTCTTTCACTTTTACAAGACAATGCAACATTGATAAATATTTCATTTTATATCGTTTTGTTTTTAATAGCCATCATACCTATTTCGTTTCCCTCTATTTTATATAGTAATTTGAACATTACAGCGCCTAACACCTCCATAGCTAATACTGTTACCCCACCAAATACAAGTAACAACTCGATAAAAGAACCAAAATACGGACTCAATATAGAAGATATAAGAAGTAAATTAGACCTTATTATTAAACAAGACCTGTTTTCTGACCCCAATTTTGACTTAAACAAATGTGCTCAAGAATTAGGTATTCCAACACATCAGGTTTCGCATTTTTTAAAGCAACATATGAACTTAAGTTTTTCTTCTTATAGAAATATGCTTAGAATAGAAAAAGCAAAACGTTTAATTAAAAATGATTATTTAAGCTTAAATACTATTGAAGCTTTAGCATTAACTTGTGGCTTTGCAAACAGAAGCTCGTTCAGTAAAGTATTTAAAAAATTAACAGATTTTAGTCCAGGTGCTTATTTAGAATCACTTCAAAACAACAGTTAATTTTAGCTTTATTTGAGTTACTAAGCGTCTTTTTGTGTTCAAATTTAATTTAAACACATATCCAGCCACAATAAAACCATATGTTTTTAAAAAGTAAATGACTCGAACCCCTCTTACTTATAAACTCCTAAAAACAAATACTTAATACCTCGTATTTGTTTAATCACCTAAATCAAACTACCCTTTGCAATAGTGTCCAAATAAGATTTGGACACACTTCCACGACAGCCAACAAATGTATTTCGACGATGTTTTATGTAGTTTTGTCGATATGTAATCATTTAAATCAACCTGTAACCCTAAATCATTATGAAAAAAACTACCCTATTTTTATTTACAATCTGTTTATTTGCTGTCGCAAATTTAGCAGCACAAACCGAATTTATTACCACCTGGAAAACAGATAACCCAGGATTCTCATCAAATACTTCAGTTAAGATTTCTATAAACCCAGATTTTTCCTATAACTATAATGTAGATTGGGAAAATGATGGTATTATAGACGATACAAATGTTACAGGAAGCATTACACACGATTATGGCACAACAGGCACCTATACCGTTGTTATTACAGGTGTTTTTCCCAGTTTGCAGTTTAGAGATACTTCTAGTCATGATAACAATAAATTATTATCCGTAGAGCAATGGGGCACAAATCAATGGCTCTCTATGAATAGAGGTTTTTTAGGTTGTGAAAATGTAGTATTTAATGCATCCGATTCACCTGATTTATCTTTAGTAACGGATATGTCTTACATGTTCAATGGTGCTAAAACTTTTAATTCCCCCTTAAACAATTGGGATGTGAGCAGTGTAACCAATATGAAGAGTATATTCTACGGAGCTGAAGATTTCGACCAACCCTTATACAATTGGAATGTAAGCAATGTAACCAATATGAGCGGTGTGTTTAGTACAACTAAATACTTTAATCAAGATATTAGCAGTTGGAATGTGAGCAATGTAATGGACATGAGCGGTATGTTTACTAACGCTAAAAGCTTTAATGGAGATATTAGTAATTGGAATGTAAGCAATGTAACTAGTATGTCTTCAATGTTTTTTTATGCAACTGATTTCAACCAAAACATTAGTAATTGGAACATAAGTAATGTTACTAACATAGGTTATATGTTCTATTTAGCTACTTCTTTTGACCAAAACCTGGGGGATTGGGACATTAGTAGTGTAACAAATATGGGCTCAATGTTTAAAAGTGCAGGCCTATCAACCGCAAATTACGACAACACTTTAATTGGTTGGAATACTTTAGATACAGGAGAAACTCAAATACCAACAGGTATTACATTTAATGGTGGGAATAGTAAGTATTGTAATGGAGAAGCTGCCAGAACAAGCCTTAATTCTACCTATAACTGGACCTTTACAGATGGTGGTAAAAATTCAGGTTGCACAACCTTAAGTGCTCAGAATTTTAATACAGAAACCCTATCATTATTCCCTAACCCTGTAAAATCAAGCTTTACAATTAGAGGGCTAAACGATGTTAATAATATACAAATTGTAAACCTACAAGGACAACTGGTACAAGAGGTGATAAATTACAAGACACAATCTATAGCTATAGATACTTTAGCTAACGGCATGTATTTTGTAAATATTAACACACCTAATGGAAGCCATACAATAAAAATAATAAAAGAATAAATAACTTCTTAATATTGGGATTTTAAGAAGAAGTGTTGATTAGGGATGTTTATTAAAATATCCCTTTTCTAAGAAAATTATAATCAAATTGACCATAATAATTTATCATATAAAGACGGCCTTATTGCCGTCTTTATATATTTTCAGAACGTTATAAAAGCTGCTCCTAAAAAAGACAACCCTTATATTTTGACATTTTTTTTAATCACCTTTCTAAGACAATAATTATTCCTATTTTTGCCTCAATTAAACTGAAGACATTATGAAAGCATATATTTTCCCAGGTCAAGGTGCACAATTTCCTGGAATGGGTTTAGACCTTTATGAAAACTCTTCTTTAGCTAAAGAATTATTTGATAAAGCTAATGAAATTTTAGGTTTCAAGATTACAGATACTATGTTTGAAGGTACTGCAGAAGCTCTAAAAGAAACCAAAGTAACACAACCTGCTATTTTTTTACACTCAGTCGTTTTAGCAAAAACATTGGGAGCTAGCTTCAAACCGGATATGGTAGCGGGGCATTCCTTAGGAGAATTTTCTGCATTGGTAGCCGCTGGAGCATTAACTTTTGAAGATGGTTTAAAATTAGTATCACAACGTGCTTTAGCCATGCAAAAAGCTTGCGAAATAAAACCAAGCACCATGGCAGCCGTATTAGGATTAGAAGATGCTAAAGTAGAAGAAGTATGTGCTTCTATTAATGGCATTGTTGTGGCAGCAAATTACAACTGCCCAGGACAATTGGTAATTTCTGGAGAAATTGAAGCTATAAACAAAGCTTGTGAGGCTTTAAAACAAGCGGGAGCACGTCGTGCATTAGTCTTACCAGTTGGAGGCGCATTCCACTCACCATTAATGGAACCTGCTCGCGAGGAATTAGCTACAGCTATCAAAAACACCACTTTTAACAAGCCTAATTGCCCTATTTATCAAAATGTAACTGCTAATGCAGTTATTGATGAATCTGAAATAAAATCCAATTTAATATCTCAATTAACTGCTCCTGTAAGATGGACACAATCTGTACAACAAATGATTGCAGATGGGGCTACATTATTTACTGAGGTAGGTCCAGGAAATGTTTTACAAGGCTTGGTAAAGAAAATTAATAGAGAGGCACAAACTGCTTCTGCAACTTTTGAAAGCACTAAATAGATGACATTATCAAAACGTTCCATTTACATTATTTCAGTTGTTATCCTAACTATAGCTCTTGATCAAATTTCTAAATTCTGGGTACGCATAAATGTTGCTGCTGGTAGTCAATCTGAAATTATTGGTCAGTTTTTCACCCTTCATAATGTAGAAAACGAAGGTGCGTTTTTAGGTATGGGGAGTGAATTAAATGAAACTCTAAGAGTTATTTTATTACTTATATTACCTATAGTTGTTTTAGGCTTTGTACTACGTTATATTTTCAAAGATAAGACTTTAGACAATTGGTCTATTTTTGCTTTTTCCAGCATAATTGGTGGCGGATTAGGCAATGTTTATGACCGAATTATATATGGATCAGTAACAGACTTTTGGCATATTGATTTAGGAGGTCCATTAAGAACTGGCATTTTTAACATGGCCGATTTATCTGTTACAACTGGTATGATTATTTTAGTTTTTGTCAGTTTTAAAAAGAAAAAAAAGGTTGCTAAATAAATTTAGCAACCTTTTCATAAATATATTTTGAAGCTAATTTATTCTGTAGCTCTCACCTTCTGTTCCCATTTCCAAGCTGAACGCATAGCATCATCAAGAGACAGTTTTGTTTTCCATCCTAATTCATTATTTGCTTTATTTGTATCTGCAAATGCTGAGATAATATCGCCTTCTCTTCTGCCAACTATTTTATAATTCAGTTTTTTACCTGAAACTTTTTCAAAAGATTTTACAACTTCTAAAACCGAACTTCCTGTACCTGTCCCTAAATTAAACGTTTCATAATTCGCTTTATTTTTATTTTGAAGTAATCGTCCTAAAGCCACTACATGTGCTTTAGCCAAATCCACCACATGAATATAGTCACGAATACAAGTACCATCTGGCGTTGGGTAATCATCACCAAAAACAGACAATTCTTTACGTAAACCAATAGCTGTTTGCGTAATAAAAGGCACTAAATTTTGGGGCACTCCAATAGGCAATTCGCCAATTTCAACAGACTCATGAGCTCCTACTGGATTAAAATAGCGTAAAGCAATAGCTTTTAATGTTGGAACAACCTTACAGGTATCTCTAATAATTTCTTCCCCTATTTGTTTAGTATTACCATAAGGAGATTCTGCTTGTTTAACCGGAGCATTTTCTGTTATTGGCAATTCATCTGCTTGCCCATAAACTGTACAAGATGAACTAAAAATAAATGCTGCAGATGGTAATTTTTTTAATTCTTTTAGAATATAAATCAAAGTTCCAATATTGTTTTCGTAGTACAACAAAGGTTCATTTACACTTTCACCAACTGCTTTACTAGCAGCAAAATGAATAACACCTTTTATGTCGTTATGTTTTTCAAAAAAGGTTTCTACACCAACTTTATCTTTTAAATCTAACTTTTCAAAAAGTGGTTTTTTTCCAGTAATAGCGGTAATACCATCCAAAACTTTTATTGATGAATTTGATAAATCATCAATAATAACCACCTCGTAGCCTTCATTTTGTAATTCTACAACCGTATGCGAACCAATAAAGCCTAAACCTCCTGTAACTAATATTTTATCCATTTATAAATTTTATAATTGTTGATGTAATAAATTCTATTTGATCGTCCTCCAATTCTGTATGCATAGGCAATGAGATTACTTCTTTTACCAATTGATTGGTAACTTCAAAGTCAGACTCTTTATACCTTGCATCCAAATACGCCTTTTGTTTATGAAGCGGTATTGGATAATACACCCCACATGGAATGTTTTTTTCACTCAAATGTTTTACAAGAGCATCTCTATCAACTCCTTTTATTTTTAAAGTATATTGATGAAAAACATGACTATCTTCTAATCCATTTCTAAAAGGCACTACAATATTATCAATATCTTTAAAAGCTGCATCATATTTATTTGCTGCATATAACCTTGCTTGATTATAACTGTCTAAACGTTTTAATTTAGCATCTAAAACAGCTGCTTGAATGCTATCCAAACGCGAATTAACCCCAACTACATCGTGATGATAGCGTTCATACATACCATGATTTACAATACCTCTAATGGTATGTGCCAAAGCATCATCATTGGTAAAGATAGCTCCTCCATCTCCATAACATCCTAAATTTTTAGATGGAAAAAATGACGTTGCACCTACATTCCCAATAGTTCCAGCTTTAACTTTAGAACCATCTTTGTAAGTATAATTAGCTCCAATAGCTTGTGCATTGTCTTCTATAACATATAAATTATGAGTTTTAGCTAACTCTAATATTGCTTCCATGTTAGCACATTGTCCAAATAAATGTACAGGTACTATCGCTTTGGTTTTTGATGTTATAGCTTTTTTTACAGCTTCAATATTAATATTGAAATCATCTAAATTTACATCCACTAACACAGGTGTTAGTTGTAATAAAGCAATAACTTCTACTGTAGCAGCAAAAGTAAAATCAGCTGTGATAACCTCATCGCCAGGCTTTAACCCCAAACCCATCATTGCAATTTGCAAAGCATCGGTACCATTGGCACAAGGTATTACGTGTTTTACGTCAAGATAAGTTTCTAAGTTTTTCTGAAATTCATGAACTTTGGGTCCATTAATAAAGGTGGTGGTTTCAATAACGTTTTGTATAGAGTTATTTACTTCATCTTTAATGTCGTTATATTGACCTTTTAGGTCAACCATTTGGATTTTTTTCATCTAAAAAGTTTACAGACTATATATAAATCAACAAATTTAATAGTCATATTTAATGAATAATGTGACAGATTTTTGAGTAACAAATTTACGAAATTAGCTGACGCTAACCAATGAAATTATATGAAAGAAATGTATTTTAGCAACAAATAAAAAAGTTGGATATTATTTATAACATTGGCATTAAGGCAACACAACTTGCTTTAAAATGTACAGCTCTTTTCAATCAAAAAATAAATCTTGGTGTTAAAGGGCGTGCAAATACATTTCATAATTTAAAAAAAAACATTAAGACGACCGATCAAACACTTTGGTTTCATTGTGCGTCTTTAGGAGAATATGAGCAAGGACTCCCTGTATTCAAGAAACTTAGAGAGTACTATATCACACACAAAATTATACTCAGTTTTTTTTCACCCTCAGGTTATGAAATTCGAAAAAACAGTCCTATTGCAGATATTGTAGTGTACCTTCCTATAGACACCAAAACAAATGCTCAACGTTTCTTAAACATTGTCAATCCTGAACTGACTGTTTTTGTTAAGTATGATATCTGGCCTAATTTTTTAAACGAACTAAAAACAAGACAGTTACGAGCTATTTTAATTTCTGCAGCCTTTAGAAAAAACCAAATTTATTTTCAATTGTATGGGAAACCACTAAGAAAAGCTTTATTTGCTTTTGAACATATATTTACTCAAAATGAAGGCTCAAAAACATTATTAGAATCTATCAATTACACACGGGTAACTGTTAGTGGAGATACTCGTTTTGATCGTGTTTTTAGTCAGTTAGAAATGGACAACACTTTAAATTTTATTGATGAATTTAAAGACAATAAAACTTGTATTGTTTCAGGAAGCACATGGCCTGAAGACGAAAATTTGTTTATAGATTTTATAAACTCTCCAGCTTCCAAAAACGTGAAATTTATTATTGCTCCACATACTGTTAAAGCTAATCAAATTCAAAGTTTACAAGAAAAGCTGAATACCGAAGTTGTTTTATTTTCAAATAAGGACAAGAAGAACTTAAAACACGCTCAAGTATTTATCTTAGATACTATTGGTCTTCTTACTAAAGTATACAAGTATGCCGATATTGCCTATGTTGGTGGTGCTATGGGAAATACTGGACTACACAATACATTAGAGCCGGCCGTATTTGGGGTTCCAATAATTATTGGTAATCACTATGAAAAGTTTCCAGAGGCAAAAGCTCTCATAGAAAACGGTGGGATGTTTTCTATTTCAAACCAAATTGAATTCAATCATATTTTAAGTATTTTAATTGAAAATCAAGAAAACAGGCAACAGTTAGGTCTAAAAAACTTAACATATATTAAAAATAATAAAGGAGCGGTTGTCCAAATATTAGATTACTTATTAAAATTATAATTTCTTTTTTTAAATTAATAGCTAAAAAAACCGCCAATGGCGGTTTTTTTAGCTATTATATCTCACGAAATAAACTTTAAGGTTTATTAAACGGTATGTGCTACATCAAAGCATAAAAAATAAGATAATGAATGCCTTTTAAAAAACTCTTTTCAGAGCTTCACTCATTTTTTTCCATCCAGTGACATCATTTCTTAATTTAGTTCTTTCTTGTTCTATATGAATAAAACGACCTGTAGTATTAGTTGCAGAAGTACTACATGGATTAGAAGAATTATTCATATATCTACTTTGCGTATTTGTAAATCCAATTAAACGTGACCAATCAGTATCAATATGGGCAATTTTGAAAGTTAAAGTATTATCTTCAACTAAAAGTTCATTTTTTATGAGTGTAGCATAATCTACTGTTGGAGTCTGTCTAGCCCCATTACTCATTATCACATAAGGATCTGTTGATAGCTTAGTAAAACCATGCAATTGTATAAATACCGTATTAGGTAAATCATCTGATACAACCTCAGATGTTCTTTGAAATATGGACTGTACATTATGGGCCATATCTGAAATACGATAAGCTTCGCTGCTAGAATTACAAACCGTTGTTGTTCCAGAACAAGCCGTAAAATTTGAATTGTTACAACGATGTGTTCCACTTAAAAAAACAGCTTTTGCTATATTTTCTCTAAAGCAATATGCGGCTTGTTTACCTGTGTTGGCATCACTTATAACATGCGGAGCCGTTATTACTAAATTCTCTTTAGATGGTGTTTTACTGAATACATAAGTACCCCAATGATTGAATTTTGAAGGCTGTTTTTCAATAATATAAAAAGTTTGATTAGGAGATAATGTGTTATCTGTAAACTCTTTAATTTGATAATCTAACAAAGCAGACATTTCTACTGCTTCAGTAATATTATTGTTTAAAACAGCTTTAACAACTAAATCCCATGTGTCTAACTCAATATCTGTAGGCTCAAAATAATCGTTACCAGAACTACCTGGAACACTATTTATAAAAGTTCCTAAATAAGCTTCAATACTTCCTGATTCATACTTCAATTCTGCATCTACATCTAAAGTCGTTACCGAAACAACATTACTAAAGCTTGATGTATTTCCTGCATTATCTTTTGCTTGTACTTTAAAAGTATAGGTGGTATTAGGTGATAAACTATTAACAGAATATGATGTAGAGGTATTTGACGCTAAATTATTATCATTTTGATAAACAAGATATGTTAACACATTAACATTATCTGTTGATGCGTCCCAAGTTAAATCAACTGTTGTTTCTGTTAGATTTGTTGCCACCAGATTTTTCGGATTTGATGGAGCTTCTGTATCTTCACCTGAAGTTGAGTCATCTCCACCTGAAGAACAGTTTAAAACTGTTAAAAAAGCTAAACCTATTAAGTTCATTTTAAATTTTATACTCATAATTCTATATTTTATTTTCATCACTTAAGTTTTTAGTTTTTGGGTTGTGGCTATTAAAGTTTTGCATTAATTGATATACGTATGGCAATTGTTTTTGAAAACGAGTTAATATGTCATATGAAATGTTTTCGCGACTAAATGGAACTTTTTTCACATACTCTTGAATTTCGTTTGCGTTTCTCCCATATTTATAATCATAAGGAAAACGACCAGATTCATCTAAAACGTTATTAGAATTATCTTTATTAGCAACACTTATATAAAACTCACTATTTTTAATATTACCATTTGGATTAAATAATGATTCGTTTTTTAAATGTGTGTACAACTCATTTGCCGTATTAATTGCTGGGTCTATTAATTTTATATTTTCTATCATGAATTCTCTATATAAAAAATCACCATTATTGTCCTTATAATTATAGAGTTCTTTCAAAACTTTATTAATCTCATCAGTTAAATATGGGTAATGGGTACAACCTAAAATAATTGATTTTAACTGATTAGTTGTTTTTGAAGTTCTTATATTTTCCATTAAGGTAACCAAGTGGTATCGCACATAATTTTCAGGATCATTAATCTGTAAAATAGTACAATCATCTGAATTTACTGTATTGCACAGCATTTTATTGTTATCAAAATCAAAATTATAAATATCTAATAATGTTTTACTTATTTTAAAATCACCATCTAAACTGGGCCCTTTGTATTCTTTTCTATGATTTTTTAAACTTCTATCAAAATAATCAGTATCCTCATCAACAGCTTCTGCAATGCCTATAGCACCTTGAGAAAATATTTCAATATTACCTTTATAACCTAATTCATCTTTAAACTTCACTATAGTATTATGATAGCCTTTAGATGCTACAGTACCCACGGTTGCCATAACCCCTATAATAGCATCTTCATCTTTTTCTATGGTTTCTAAAACCCCTCTTACTCCAGCATCAATAACACCAATAACCTTAATATTAATATTGGCTTTTTTTAAAAAATCTTCAATGCTTTCTTTGCCATATGCTGTGGCCGTATTACAAGCTACTACAATAGCTTTTACTTGTTTTTTATCAGTGTTTACACTAATATCATTGGCATCAGAATAATACTTATTACTTAGCAAAAATTGAGCATCTTTAATAATATGCTCATTTAACAAATCAAGTTTATTTTCTGCAGAATAATTGCCATAAGGCATGTTAGCTTGATCACCTAAATATATAAAAGATTCATTTTCAAAATCAAGAACATCATCTTTTCCTTTTTTGTATGTTTCATTATCGTGTTCATCATAATTTACAATCTCTTTTAAAACAGTTAAACCTCCAATACCAGAATCAAAAACACCGATGGGTAAACTTTTGTCTTTTAAAGGATAGTTCTTAAAATCAATATAAAAAAAACTGTCTTCATTATTAATTATCGTGCTAACAATATTTTCATTTTTTAAATCAGCATTAGCCTTATCTTGCTTAGAAGATTCCTTCTTACACCCAAAAAAAAGTAATAAAACAAAAGAGAGCGATAAAAATTTTTGTGTCATAATCTATATTTTTTTTAATACGTTTCCATTTAATTTATTAGTGTATTCACCTTTTTCAATTGAAAATTTTCCATTTATTATGCTATATTCTAAACCTTCAGATAGTTGAAATGCATCTATATAATTAGCCTTATCTTTGAATGTTTCTGGATTAAAAATAATAATGTCTGCATAGTTATTTTCTACTAATCTTCCTCTATTTGGAATTTTAAAAATATCTGCGGTCTTAGATGAACTCTTATTTATAAAATCCGATAAATTGATTGTTTTACTTCCCTTAACGTATTCATTGTATTTATGAGGAAAAGAACCATATTTTCTTGGGTGGCCTGTATTTCCATCAGACCCAGTAACCACCCAGTCTTTAGTCATAAAATTTTTTATATCATATGGATTCATATTAAATGATGCCACCCTCACATAGCTTGTTCTTAATATTTTAAAAGCAGCTTCCGCTGGTGTTAACTTTAATTCTTCTGATATCTCTAATAAATTTTTGCCTATATAAACAGAATCTGCAGACTTTACAATTAATAACTTTTCTGGCCCGCCTCTGCGGTTAATATTAATAGTAGTTTCCTCTAAAAGACGTTTTTTTAGTTTTGGATTATCGTAACGAATAAATACAGAATCTTTACCTCCACTTTCAGCCCAACGAGGTACCACAGCTGCCCTTAAACCTGTAGCCGAAGCATCGTACGGGTATTGGTTTGCGCTTATATTTATCCCTTCTTTTTGAGCTTTTTCAATACTTTTAATTATAGAATCACTTTGATACCACACATCAACACCTAAACATTTAATATGAGAGATATGTATTGGTAATTTGGCCTGTCTCCCAATTTCTATAGCTTCTTCTATAGCAGGAATCAATCCAATAGTATAAGAACTTTCATCTCGTAAATGCGTGTCGTAAATACCTCCATTTTTAGCAGTTGTTTTTGCTAAAGCTATGACTTCATCAGTATTAGAATAGCTTCCTGGCGAATAAAACAATCCTGTTGATAAGCCAAAAGCACCCTGATCCATTTCCTGTTGTACTAATTTTTGCATTTCTACAATTTCTTGATTGGTAGCTTTTCTATCATTCTTGCCCATGACTTGATTTCTTATAGTTCCATGCCCCACTAACATAACAACATTAGTACCTATTCCTTGAGTTTCATATAAGGTTTTATATTTTTCAGATGGATAGTAACTTGCCCCATCGTTTCCAACAACAACAGTAGTAATACCTTGATACAAAAACGGCTTATTATGTGAATTTTCTACCATTTTTAAATCTCTATCTGCATGTGTATGCGGATCTATAAAACCAGGGCTTACAATTAAACCTTTTGCATCAATAGTTTTTACGGCATTAATAGTTACAAAATTATCATCGCCTATAAAAACTATTTTATCATTTTTTATAGCGATTGAATGATTGGTTGGAATAGTATCAATACCATTGTATACTGTGCCGTTTTCAATTAAAATATCAGCCTCTATATTTTTTTTTGAACACGATAAAAAAATAAGTACAATATTAAATACTACAAAAAATGGTTTTAATTTTTTCATAATTGGATAAAACTAATTTATGATAACAGCTACTTTAATTAAGTTGTACAATGCTAAACATAATCTCGATTATTTACGTGTAATTTTATTTGGTTCCTAACAATTAAAACCTATTCAAAAAACAGTTTTTATTTTATGTAGGTTAAAAAAAAGGAGCTGCTAAATACTTTTAACAGCCCCTTTAATATATTATTATTTATTAATCTTCTGGTTCGTAAATAATAACATTATCAATATAGATATCTTCTGTGTCATCACTGCTTGTAATTTCTATTACCAACTCATAGGATCTTACATTATTAAGGTACCCTGTATTAAACGTTACCCATCTCCCTTCTATAGCATCAACATCTGTATTAAATACATCTGCAAATACTTCAACATAGCTACCAGTATCAGTTGTTATATTAACATATGCATAAATACCGTCATAAGTTTCCCAAGAAGTTGATCTAAAAAAAGCATCAAATGAAACACCTGATTTAGTTTGACCTTCAGGCACATCAACGGTATCAAATGTTATTACTATTGTGCCATCAGAATCTTCAACCAAATAGCCTTGATTTCCATCAGAATACCCACCATTAACATCTGTAACATCATAAACACCTATACGTTCAAGTGCAAAACCTATATAGGTAGTAGCAATATCTGGAAGAAATATGTATTCAGAATCAAAACCTAATTCATTAGTTGCAGAAGTACCTACAGCTGTATAGTCTACAAAAGGAGGGTAATCATAATTTGTTAAATCTTCAGATAGTGTTGTGCTACCAGGCTTATCGTATGCATCAGTACTAGCACCAACTGGCACTTCTTCAAAAGATGTTTTTCTAATAGTTTTTGCTGGTGGCTGAAAGAAAGACACTGTAAAGTCTAAAGCTGCTAAAAATCCAGCTTCTTTTACACGATCGGTGGTTTCACCTCCTTCATTCACATTATTACTATTAAAGTCTGGTGACAATCCTGAATACTCTCCATTGGGTGTAGTTACCGTTGCTACCAATCTAAAATTTGTAGATAATGAAACATCATCTTCAGTAAGGCTTAAAGCAGTAAGAAAATCATTGACAGATATTTCCAAGGTGGTTGGAAACGGTGCTGTTAATACCACAAAGTCATCAACAATTTGGTCTTCGTACATTAAGGTTAATGAATACTCTAAAGCATTGTTATTATAGTCAACTAGTTCTTCTGAAATAGTTGCTGTATCAAGTTTAAGTATATTCAACGTTAAGGTTGGTTCTTCAACAAAGTTAATATAACCACCTCTTATCGCTATATCGTCTAATATGTTATTTTTATCATCACAACCTAATAGAAGAAGAAAACAGAGTATTGCGTTTATTGATCTTTTCATAATTATTATGTTTTTTAAATTTATTTAATAAAACCAGCAGGATTGGTATCCCAAAATACTTGAACAGTATTTGGTTTTTGCTCAATAGAATTGTTTCTATCAACTTCATTTTCTGAATAAGGATACGTTCTAGGGAAGACAGGATTATCATTATTTATGTGAGTTTGGATATTTGATGGATATCCCGTTCTTCGGTATGCATTATAAGCTTCAATAGAATTTCCATAGCCAGCCATATAAAACTCAGTAATTATTATATCCAGCTTTTCTTCATCGGTAGTTGCAGCGTTGTAGTTAGTAATTACCTCATCTACATAATCATCTACGTCTGACTGTGTGGCAGCCATAGCAGATGTTACGCTACCAAAACTCAACACCTTATCCATAGAATCTCTTATAGCATCTTCTAATAGATCAACAGGATTACCGTCAGTTCCTAATACCAATGCTGCTTCTGCTATTAAAAATTTCATATACGAACTTGTTATTATAGGCAATATTCCTGCTCCTCCTAAATGATTCGATTGGCTTGGGGCATCTGTAAATTGATCTTCATCAAAAGTGCCTCCACCTGGGTAAATACCATATACCGTTTTTAATAAATTATCTCCACGCCCGTCTCTATTATCTCCGTGATCTAAACCCCAGTAGTGCTCACCTATGTAGCAGTAATCTGCATTAGTATCATATTGGCAAGCAACATATGGAGGTCCACTAAATGGATCTACATCAGATTGACGGTATAGGTAATAACGTATTCTAGGATCTGCAACATTTTTAGAGTCTTTTAACATCCACATAAAATAGTTCCCCATATGGCCTGAAAATCCATTATCATAAGCACTTATAAAATAACGATGTCTACTTTCTGGTTCCATAGTAGTTCCATATCTATACTGAAAATCTTCTGAAGCAACCGATATAATATCTTCGCCTAATAAGGTATTAATTTCAGTTTTTAAATCTGTAATACCTATCTCACTACTTGCTAATCGAGTTTGTATTAAAAGTCTTAACTTCAAAGATTTTGCAAATGCAATCCATCTTGTTTTATTACTATCATAAAACAAGTCGGTTGATATTTCAAATGTTGCATCTTCAATATTTGTTATAGCTTGATCAATATCCGCTAAAACTATTTTATACAATTCTGCACCATCATCAACATTAGGATTCGGGTAAGTTGCATTATCAACTGCTTCAGAATAAGGAATTCCTCCAATGTAATCTACAAGGGTAACTGTTAAATACCCTAAAAGTAATTTGTTAACAGCATTATGAAATAACAAGGTTTGATCAGACTCTGCAATAACTTCAATCGCTCTTGAATTGTTTAAAGCTTCATAATAACGTTCCCATTGTGTATCGAGAACATCAGCATCTACAATATCTGGGTACTCGTAAGACAATGATTCATAACGCATAATATCATCAGTATGTACTCCAAGATCTTCTACAATTTCCTTAAATAAATATTGTACTTCATTTAGCAAGTACTCTGGATTGGCACTGTTTATGTCTAAATAATCTGGATCGTCTTGAAGATTAAAATTACCTATTTCACAACTTATAAATAAAAGAGAGATAAGTGTTATTGAACTAAAAGTGGTTATTATTTTTTTCATTTTATCGCTTTTTTTTTATTAAAATGTTATGGCTAATCCTAAAGAAAAACGCTTACTTGATGGTACCTGACTAACTCCCATACCTTCATCAGTTTCTGGGTCATAATTTATATATTTGGGAAAATTAGGAGCTACATACCAAAGGTTTCTTCCTGACAAAGTAAAGTCTACGCGTTCAAAAGGTAATTTTCGCATTTGTTTACTATCTAAAGTATAACTTACAGCAATTTCTCTTAAACGAAACACAGAAGTATCCCACATACTTAAATCATTGGCATTGTAATAATTTGAGTATGACGCCCAGATTCCAGCCATTTGTATGTTATTTTCTATTTTGTTACCCTGTGGATCTAAAAGTAATTCACCTGTAGCATCGTCTGCTAAATATCCTGGAATAATAAAAGAACCATTCCTATTTTCTGAATCTTTAGTAACACCACGCTCTAACATATCTTCTACTGCAGAAGAGTGTATCTCACCACCATGACTATATTCTATTTGTGCTGAAAAAGAGAAGTTTTTATAACTAAAATCACTAATTGTTGTTAATTGCCAATCTGGATTTGGATCTCCAATAACTTTACTACTTAATCCTATATCTGAGCTCACAATTACTTCCCCAACTCTTGTACTAGAGCCGTTACCACTTACTAACAAATTACCCTCATCATCCCTCATAGCATAATCGCCTTTAATAACACCTAAAGGCTGCCCAACAACAGCATACCTATCATGCGAAAGATTAATGTCTGAATCTGCATCTGTAGTTTTTACAACTAATGATTCTTGTGCCGTAAATATATTTCTTAATTTCCAGCTAAAGTTATTAGTCTTTACAACATCAATACCCAAATCAACCTCTATACCCTCATTATCTATACGCCCTAAGTTAATATACTTATAATCATAACCTGTGGTTAGCGGCAATAGAGATTGTACGACTTGATCTTCCGAAACTCTTTTATACATGGATGCCTCAAGACTTATACGGTTGTTTAAAAATTTAGCTTCTAAACCAATTTCTATTTCTTTATGTAATTCTGGTTTTAAATCTGGATTGGCATAAAAAGCACTAAACCTATTTGTTATAGGAAAAGAACCATCATAAGCAGCAAATCTTTGTGCATCCAAAATCATTTTATTTCTTGTACCATAAGGATCCGGATACCCTGATGAAGAAGCATAAGCTCCTCTTAATTTTAAATAATTAACAGCGTTTCCTCCAAAATTAAAGGCAGATGTTGGAATAAATGACAAAGAGGCTCCAGGATATAACAATGCTTGGTTTTCTTTTTCTACAGTACTTCCCCAATCATTTCTACCTGATAAGGTTGCATATAGATAATTTTTATAACTAAATTGAAATTGACCAAATAGTCCCGCAAAATTTGTAGTATTAGAACTGTATACGGTAGGTGACGTTGTACTATAATTACTAGGTCTAACAAACCCGTATACAATTTGTCCTAACGATTCAGATGAAAACGACTTATACTTTTTAATTTTTGAAGTAAGACCAACTTGAGCATCAAAATTTAAATCTGATGTAAAATCATTATTATAATTTAATATTGCTGCTTGATCTACATTAACATCTTTAGCATAACCTAAATCTAAATAGCCAAATTGATAACTGCCATCATAACCTCCTTTATTTGAATAGCTATTAGTATCTCTTTGGTCGCTATCATAACCAATTCTATAAGTTAAATTTAAATTGTCATTAAACTTATAATCTGCGCTAAATGTACCATAAGTTCTTACTACATCAGTATTATTTCCAGCGTTATGCAATAACCATAATGGATTAACATCTCCTCTATAATAAACTGATTCTCCCGTTAGCGGATTTTGATATGGTAGTTCTGTTAAATCTATATTTGGAGGCAGGTAAAAAACAACATTAAAAATTGCAGCACCTTGTACAGTATTCACTTTTCTAGTTGAATAATTTAAAGTTGCAGACAAATTTAATTTGTCATTAACTTGAATTTTACCTCCAAGACCAATATTAAAGCGTTTTAAATCATTATGCTCCAAAATACCTTTTTCATCTGTATAACCTGTAGACAAATTAAAAGCCGATTTATTATTTGAAGTTGATACATTAAACGAATGAATTGTACCAATACCCTGATTAAACAAATTTTTAACATGATTTTCTTGAGCTTCATATGGAATCATTAGTCCATCAAGTTCTGGAAAAACATCGCCTAATCCTGCGGTTGAATAAGGGTGTTCAACCTCTTCCATGGAAGAAAAAGGAGCGCCCCATACTGATAAAAAACTAGGTATATAAACATTGGCTTGCCCATTACCATATAAATTTTGATATTCAGGCAATTGAGACACCGTATTTAAATATGATGTTGTAGAATATGACGCTTTAATTTTTGTTTCTCCTAAATCAGAATCTCCACTTTTTGTCTGTATTAAAATAACACCATTCCTACCCTGACTACCATATAGCACTGAGGCGTTAAGACCTTTTAAAACACTCATGCTTACAATATTATTAGGATCTAAATCACGCAGCAAACCATAAAATGGCACATCATTTACAATAATTAAAGGTGTATTTGTTTGAGTTAAAGAATTAGACCCTCTAATTGTAATTGGAGAACTCGTTCCTGTTTGTCCACTTACGGCTGAGATTTTAAGCCCTGCTACTTTTCCTTGAAGTGATCTTGCCAAATCCGCTTCTGGTCGTTGCTCTATATCTTTAGATTCTAAGGTAGTAATGGCATAACCTAATGCTTTTTTAGATTTTTTAATACCCTGCGCTGTAATTATAACTTCATCTAAAGTTTCTGCATCTTCCTTTAATATTATATTAATTACTGTTTGACTGCCTACAGGGACTTCAATTGTTTTATAGCCCATATAGCTAACTTCTATAATTGCAGAATTATTTTTAATACTTAAACTATAGTTGCCATCAAAATCTGTTGTTGTTCCTGTATTAGCATTTTTAACAATAACATTTACACCTATTAAGGGTATATTATTTACATCTACTACCTTACCTGTAATTGTTTTTTGGGCATATATAAAGCCACATAACAAGAACATTATACAGGTTGAAAAAAATAATTTCTTACTCATCATATAATTTGGTTATTAATTTGTTTTTATTCAATCACTTATCTGTCAATTAATTAATTATTAATTTTGATGTAGCCGAAAGTCCTTGTATAGAAATTTTAAGCACATAAAACCCACTTTTTAATGTACTTACATCCAATACACTTGTTGGTAATTTAGTTTGAAGTACGCGTCTTCCATTCACATCAAATAATTCTATATTTTTTTCTTCAAGAGTTTTTGACTTGATATAAACCAATCCATTAGTTACTGGATTTGGATAAATGCTTACACCCAATTGCTCAAATGTTTTAGTAGATAAAATGGTACCATCTATTTTTAATCCTGGCGAATAACTTAAACCCGTACCTACTGTTGTATGTAATGAAAACCCACCTGTGATATCCGGACTTCTTGTAATGGATTGGTCATTGCCTAAGTCTAATGAAGAGCTTTCATAATCAAATATAAAAACAACATTATCAGAAGCATCAGTAATAATTATAGCATCTCCTGTATTCCCTAAACTTAAACTTGAATCGGAAGCTGTTTGCACAATAGCATTTCCAAAAAAGTTAGACACTTCGCTTGGAGTCCCCCCTCCAAAAACAACAATAGCTTGTCCATCAAGAATACTTGTTAATGGGAAAATATGTCTTGGTGTTTTGCTTCCACTAGCATTATTAAAGCTTGTAAAATCATGCAGTTTATAACCTGAAATATCTATTGTGCCTCCAGAATTATTAAAAAATTCTAAAAACTCATCTTCTGTAATATCAACGATTAAATCTCCATTAGCATCTCCAGAAGTAGATTCTGGGTCGGCCAAGATTTCATTTAAAACTAAGGATAAGCTTTCTGTAAATTCCGTTTGTAATTCTCCTGCCGAATGTCTTATGCCATTTCCTAATTGATGATAAATAAAATCCCCTGTAATATTTGGAAATCTTGCTATGGATTGATCTTCTGAGTCATCCCATTGTTCTGCTTCACCATCCAAGGTAATCACGAGTTCCTCAGAAGCATTTTGAATTGTCATTGTATCGCCTGTATCATTCATTCCTAAGCCACCTGAGCTTGCTACTTGCGCAATAACAGTAGGGTGATTAGTATTAAAATTGGATAAATCTCCGCCTCCAAAAACTACAAAAATACCATTTGCAGGAATAATGGTACTTGATGGTACCGTGTGTCTTAATTCTGTGCCATCTGAAATTGTATAACCACTTATATCTAACGGGCTTGCACTATTATTAATAAATTCCAAAAACTCATCCTCGGTTGCATTTCTAATTCCGTCTTCATTGTTATCTCCTCCATGAGTTGTTGTATTTGGAGCTACATCAAAGGCCGCTTCATTCAGTACTAATTGAGCAGACATGGTATAAGCAGTTAAGAAAAATAATATAATGTAAAGTTTTTTCATAGTTCTAAATATTTAATGGATTAATACAATTTATTGAGTTAAAATTTTCATCATTTCTTTAGCAGACACTTCGCCTACAACTTTTATTCTTTCTTTAGGAGTTGCATCACCTATTTCATAAGTTATTCCAACAGCATCGTGACCATTTAAAAACCATCCTTTCGATACTGGTTTTGTACTATTACCTGAATCTTCATTAACTTTATAATTAGGAATATTGTTTTCTAACCCAGCAAACCAATCATCTATAAAATTTGGCAATGCCGTACTTTCTCTTGTTTCATTCGTATAAAAAACATCGTGATATGTGGAGTGAAAGTCTAACCCTAAAATTAATTTAGCCTTGTTTTTATTCAATGTTTTTGTTATATACTTTACGGTTTGTTTTATTTCAGGTTGATTGTACACAGACCAATCTCTATTAGTGTCTATACCTCCGCTATTATGTCTCCAATGTCCTAAGTCAACTCCATCTGGATTCATTAGAGGAAACACTAATACATGGTATTTACTTAGAAACTTATTTGAAAGTTCAGAATCGTTTAAAATTGTTTCAAGAAAACTTTGGAAAGCATAATAACCTGTTACCTCTGGTGGATGCTGTCTTGTTAACAATACAATAACATTTTTACCTTTTGGATTACCTTTACTAATATTCAACACTGTTAAATCTTTTCCTAAAGGTGTTTTTCCATATACTAAAGGATTAACAAATGCTTCTTTTCCATTTATTAATTCAGTATACCAATTTTTAACATCTGTTGATGATTGAATTTCTTGAGCAGCAATAAGCATTGGCTCAGTAGTTAAGTTAACTTTTATGGTAACATCTCTATTATTTTTAAATACCTGACTACTATCTATAATGCGCCAAGTATTACCTTTTTTTAGTTTGGCTACATACCTATGTTTATAATTTTCAGGATACTTAAAAGTGAAATAGAAAGGTTTTGATGTTTTAGCCCAAGTTTTAAAAGCATAATACGCACTATTATTAATTGGTGTGTTTTCTGGATTTATAATTACCTGAGCGGTACTATCATTAATTTTTTTTAATCCATTGAGGCGGGCACCATCAAATTCATTAGTTACAAATACCCCTAAATCAGATAATTCATAGGTTTTTTTTAATTGGTATGTAATTGGTTTTGAGCTTGTATCAACAGGCGTTATAAACTCCACAGTTTTAACTCCTGAACAACTTACAACTGTAAAAAATAACACAAAATACAATGCTTTTTTAACCATAATTAACCTCTTTTTTACTTTAATTTAAGATAAATTTAAGACAGGAACTTATTAAACAAGGCATACCAATTATATTTTATTAAAGCATACCAATTATTACGAAGCTAATTATTAGTATTTTAGTGTTTTCAAATATCCTTTGAATTTTTATTAATAATTTCGTCAAATCGCCGTTTTTTTTTCATCAAAAACAAGCAAAAACCAAATTTTAAACATAGGAATTATCAGTCAACTTTTATTAAAAAAACCACAAATATTGAAATATAACATTAAAAATATTTTATTAATTCATGGCTTTGGAGACAAAGAAAATTATCAAAATATTTACATCAATTTATATAAGGCTTTAAAACTTGCCATTGTAAAAAATGCTCTTAAAAGTCATGCTCAACTGCCACCAACTCGTGTTTTAGCAAAAGATATTGGTGTTTCAAGAAGCACCGTAATCAAAGCATACGATTTGTTAGTTTTAGAAAAATATGTGAATACAAAAGTAGGCTCTGGTTATTACGTTAATTCTAGTAAAAGCAAAAAGCTACAGACACCTATTGGTGCTAAATTTGAACTTGGTGACTATCCTAAAATTTCAAAACGAGGACTTGCATTCAAAAGCAATATTCAAATAATAAATAATTATAAATCAAATACAGGTATTGCTTTTAGACCAGGCTTACCGCCTTTAGATATTTTTCCGGTTAGCCAATGGAAAAACTTAGTTAATAATTATTGGAAAACGGTAAAGGCTTCAGAATTATCATACTCACATACAACAGGTATTAACTCTTTAAAGAAAAACATTTCTAATTATTTGAAAATTTATAGAAATATAGATTGCGATCCTAATCAAGTAGTAATTACTACAGGCTCACTTCATTCATTATCTCTAATTGGTGACGCCTTAATTGATAAAAATGACGAAGTAGTTATTGAGAATCCAACCTATCCGTATGCCTACAATTTATTTAATAGCTTAAAATCTAAAATTTGTCCAGCCCCCATAGATAAAGAAGGAATGGAACTTAAAAATCTGAAAGTTTTTAATCCTAAAATCATATACACTACACCTTCAAATCAATACCCTACAGGTGTAAAAATGAGTTTAGAAAGAAGGCTTGAACTTGTAAAATGGGCTTCATCTAAAAACGCAATTATAGTTGAAGACGATTATGATCACGAATTTAGTAATTGGGAAAACCCTATCTCCTCTATTTATAGCTTAGACAAGCAAGAACGTGTTGTGTATTTAGGTACATTCAACAAACTTTTACACCCTTCATTACGATTAGGGTATATGATTGTTCCTCATTATTTATTGGATACAGTAACAGCACTCTACCAACAGTCTAGTAGGTTTGTTAATCCTGCTTCACAAAAAATACTAAGTGCATTTATTGAAAAAGATTACTTAAATAAACACATTAGACATGTTTTAGAAGTATCCTTAGAACGAAAAAGTGTGTTTTTAGATTCTTTTTCTAATCATTTAGAGGAGTACATAGACATTAACAATAAAAATAGCGGCCTCCATATTATTGGGCATTTAGATAAAAATATAAATGACCAAAAATTATCTGATTTTTTAAAAACTAAAGGCATAACCACACACCCTTATAGTTTGTACTTTATTGAAGGCAAAAAAAGGAACGGATTAATTATGGGTTATAGTTCTGTTAATAATAAAACAATCAAAGAAACTATTTTTAAAATGAAAAATGAGGTAGACAATTTTAAAAACTAAAAATCAGCACAAATACATTCATTAAACACAAAATACATACATGAAAAAATTACTATTTATCCTCGCATTATTTCCATTTCTAATTTTTGCGCAACACAACACAGACCTTTCTTATTATCTACCCCAGGATATTACCTATAATACAAACATTCCAACTCCAGAAAGCATTATCGGTCATCAAGTAGGGCAATGGCACATTTCGCACGATAAATTAGTACAGTATATGAATGCCTTGGCCAAATCATCAGACAGAATTACCATAAAAACTATAGGTAAAACTTTTGAAGACAGACCATTACTACTGTTAACCATTACAGCTCCAAAAAACCAAATTAAAATAGAAACCATCAAAAAAGAACACTTAGATGCTACTAATGATGTTTCTAATGTAAATGTTGATAATATGCCCATTGTTGTTTACCAAGGATTTTCAATTCACGGAAATGAGCCTAGTGGCACCAATGCAGCGCTTTTAGCTGCCTATTATTTAGCTGCAGCTGAAAGTAATGATGTTAAAGATTTATTAGAACACACTGTTATTTTATTAGATCCTTCTATGAATCCGGATGGTTTACAACGGTTTGCTTATTGGGCAAACTCTAACAAGAATAAAAACTTAACCTCAGACCCTAACGATAGAGAATATAACGAAGATTGGCCAAAGGGAAGAACCAATCATTATTGGTTTGATTTAAATAGAGATTGGTTAGCTGTACAATTACCTGAATCTAGAGCAAGAATTGAAGCTTTTCAAGAATGGCTACCTAATATTTTAACCGACCATCATGAAATGGGAACAAATGCAACGTTCTTTTTCCAACCAGGTGTACCTGAAAGAGTTCATCCACTTACCTCTAATAAAAATCAAGAAATAACAAAAGGCATATCTAATTATCATGCCAAAGCCTTGGATAAAATTGGATCATTTTATTATACAGAAGAAAGCTATGATGATTTTTATTATGGAAAAGGTTCTGCCTACCCAGATATAAATGGCGGTATTGGAATTTTGTTTGAGCAAGCAAGTTCACGAGGACATGTGCAAGAAAGTTCAAATGGATTACTAACCTTTCCTTTTACCATTAAAAATCAGTTTACAACAGCACTTTCTACCTTAGAAGCGGCAAAAAATATGCGTGTTGAAATATTAAACTATCAGCATAATTTTTATGAAAATGCAAGAAGCGAAGCAGCAAAACAAAAAAAGAATGCTATTGTTTTTGGTGATGAAAAAGATTTTTCTAAAACCTATCATTTAGCAGAAATTCTAAAAAAACAAAATATTACGGTTCATGAATTGAATGCGGATTTTACAGCAGAAGGAAAACACTTCAAAAAAGGCTATAGTTTTATAATACCAAAAAATCAAAAAAATATACGTGTTATTGATGCTATGTTTGAAAAAAGAACGGTTTTTCAAGACAGTATCTTTTATGATGTATCTACCTGGACCTATCCTTTGGCTTTTAATGTAGATTATTCTGAAGGTGCTTATATGGATAAAGCTGGAGATGAAGTTACAAATCTTCAACTGAAAGACGGGGAAGTTTCAGACATTAGTAATTATGGTTATGTTATGGAATGGCATGATTATTACACGCCCAAAGCCCTAAATGCTATTTTAAATAAAGAATTAAGAGCTAAAGTAGCCCTTAAACCATTTAGTCTTAATGGAAAAACATATGACTACGGAACTATTTTAATTCCGGTACAAAACCAAGCATTAGAAAGTAATGAGTTGTATGACTATTTAAAAGAGGTGGCAAAAAACAGCCATGTAGAAATTAATGCCGTATTTACAGGAATTACCCAAGGCATCGATTTAGGAAGTAGATATTTTAAATCACTTGATAAAATAAAGGTGGCATTACTGGTAGGAAGTGGCGTGTCATCCTATGATGCAGGAGAAATATGGCATCTATTTGATCAGAGATACGATATTACAATTACAAAATTAGATGTAAACTCAGTATATGGAGCCGATTTAGAACGTTACAATTCCATAATCATTCCAAGTATGTTATCAAGTGCCTTAAGTGAAAGTGCAACTAAAAAAATAAAAACTTGGGTACAAAACGGAGGAACAGTTATCGGTTATGAAAACACCATTAAGTGGTTTAACAGTAAAGAGTTTGCTAAGTTAGACTTTAAAGACAAAGCTAAAGTGCCTGCTCATAATATAACTTATGAACAGGAATCTGATTTCAAGAAAGCTCAAACTATTAGTGGGGCCATTTTTGAAGCTGAAATAGACAGATCGAACCCTATTAATTTTGGTTATAAAAATAATAAAATAGCCTTATTTAAAAGCACCACACTTTTTTTAGAAGCAGATAGTAGCAGCTATAACAACCCGATAAAGTATACTAAAACCCCTCTTTTAAGTGGATATATTTCAAAACCTAATTTAGAAGTTTTAAAAAGTACTGTTCCTTTTAAGGTGAAAAGTTTAGGAAAAGGAAACGTGGTTTCTTTTACAGACAATACAAATTTTAGAGCCTTTTGGTTTGGAACCAATAAACTTTTAATGAATGCTGTGTTTTTTAGAGATCAACTTTAAAATAAGTCGATGGGGGTCCAATAGTATAAATATGGAAACCACTCAATCTAAAAATTGAATTTGAAATCTTATAACTTTCAACATTACCATAAATAACACAATCATCTTAGCAAAACTTTGGAGTTAACGCCTAAAAACGTAAAGTCAAGGATGACTTAAATTTATAGTATCAAAAAAAACAATGTTAAAATAATATTTATGTTTTATTCAAAACAATTAATCTATTCAATTTGTCTTTTCCTTTTGTTTTTTTCTTGTAAAAAGTCATCAAATGGTACTAAAACTTTGAATTCAGTAACAAAACAACAAGGAGTTTTAGCGCAAAATGCTATAGTCGTTTCCGCAAGAAAAGAAGCTTCTAAAATTGGAGTAGAAATCTTAAAAAAGGGAGGAAATGCTTTTGATGCTATGATTGCAACAGAAATGGCTCTTGCCGTTACCTATCCATGCGCAGGTAATTTAGGCGGGGGCGGATTTATGGTTTATCGAAAAAAAGATGGGGAAACTGGAGCATTAGATTATCGTGAAAAAGCACCAATAGCAGCATCAAAAAACATGTATTTAGATGCTGAAGGTAATCCTAAAAATAAAATGAGTCGCACAGGTGCCATGGCAGTGGGTGTACCAGGAACCATATCAGGAATTTTTGCTGTCCATAAAAAATTTGGCTCTTTACCAATTAAAGACATCCTACAACCTGTTGTAGAATTGGCTAAAAACGGCTATGAAATTACAGAAAAACAAGCCATTCGTTTTAAAAACTCAAAACAAACATTTATTGAAGTAAATGGCGACACCATTCTATATGCACAAAATCATAAAGCCTTAGACACTATTAAAAATCCAGAATTGGCTCATACTTTAGAGCGTATTATAAAAAATGGTCAATCTGAATTTTACAAAGGTGAAACTGCCAAGTTATTAGTAAATCATCTCCAAAAAAAAGGAGGAATCGTAACTATGGAAGATTTGGCAAAATATGAAGCGAAATGGAGAACCCCGATTCGTTTTAGTTACGATAATTTAACGCTCATTTCAATGTCTCCTCCTTCAAGCGGCGGAATTTGTTTAGCTCAAATTATGAAAATGATTGAGCCCTATGAATTATCAGATTACGGGCATAACACCTCAAAATATATTCAAGTAATTGCAGAGGCAGAACGAAGGGCTTATGCAGACCGTAGTTTTTATCTTGGAGATCCTGATTTTGTAGACATACCTACAGACCACTTACTAAGTGAAAGTTATTTAAAAGGACGAATGGATGATTTTAGTTGGGATAAAGCAACATTATCGTCAGAATTAAGTCATGGAAACATTATAAATGTTGAAAGTGATGAAACCACACATTATTCTATAATAGATCAATTCGGAAATGCCATTTCAGTAACTACAACCCTAAATGGAGGGTTTGGCTCAAAATTATATGTTCCAGAACTTGGTTTTTTCCTTAATAATGAAATGGACGATTTTAGCTCAAAACCAGGAACCCCAAACATGTTTGGTTTAACTGGAGCGGAAGCAAACTCAATTGCACCTGAAAAAAGAATGTTAAGCTCTATGACTCCAACTATTGTTGAAAAAAATGGACAATTATGGATGTCAGTTGGTACTCCAGGGGGTTCTACAATAATAACGTCTGTTTTGCAAAGTATTTTAAATGTAAAAGAATTTAATATGTCCATGCAAGAATCTGTGAGTGCACCAAGATTTCACCACCAGTGGTTACCAGACATAGTAAGGTTTGAGAGAAATTCTTTTGATGGAAACATGTTAGACAGTTTGCGTGATAAAGGATACAATGTAGAAGAAAAGGCTTCACGAATTATAGGCAAAGTTGATGGTATTTTGGTTTTATCAAATGGTACTTTAGAAGGAGGCGCCGATCCAAGAGGAGATGATACAGCTATTGGCTTTTAAAAAAACTATTAATAATAAAAAAACAGATAAAATGACACAACTTTTTCATTTAGCAATCCCGGTTCAGAATTTAGAAAATTGTAGAACTTTTTATAGAGATGTTTTACAGTGCACTGAAGGTAGAAGCGATAAAAAATGGGTGGATTTTGACTTCTTCGGTCATCAATTCGTCATTCACCAGAAAGACAATTATCAACCAACCAAATCCATAACAAATCCTGTAGATGGACATGAGGTACCTGTTCCTCACTTTG
This sequence comes from Pseudalgibacter alginicilyticus, assembly GCF_001310225.1. Classification (GTDB taxonomy): domain Bacteria; phylum Bacteroidota; class Bacteroidia; order Flavobacteriales; family Flavobacteriaceae; genus Pseudalgibacter; species Pseudalgibacter alginicilyticus. The sequence continues at coordinate 2,142,236 of NZ_CP012898.1, forward strand.
GAGTGATTTTAGCATGGGAGGATTGGCAAAATTTAGCAAATAGATTAAAAGCCGCAGGTACAGAATTTATAATAGAGCCGACAATTAGGTTTAAAGGAAAAGTTGGGGAACAAGCAACCATGTTTTTTAATGACCCTGAGAATAATGCGCTTGAATTTAAATCTTTTAAAGATATGGCTCAGGTTTTTGCTAAATAATAAAATTATTTTTTCCAGATATCTCAAGATACTTAATCATCATGTATTATTCAGAAATTTGAGATACTTGTAAATAAACTCAAAAATAACAAATTTAAAAAAACAGGTTATCGAACTTTAGTTTTAACTATGTATATCCAATAAAAATGAAAAAAGAAGTAATTGTTATAGGTGGGGGTATAATAGGCTTATGTTCTGCATATTTTCTTCAAAAAGAAGGGCATAAAGTTACATTAATAGATCAGTCCAACATGGATTCAGGAGCGTCTTACGTTAATGCGGGTTATTTATCCCCTAGTCATATCATTCCCTTATCCGCACCGGGAGTAATGAAACAAGGTTTAAAATGGATGCTTAATCCCTCTAGCCCATTGTATATAAAACCCCGTTTTAATGCTGATTTTTTAAAGTGGGCATGGGCCTTCAATAAATCATGTAATAGAGATCATGTAAACAAATCAATCCCTTTTATTAAAGATATAACCTTATGGAGTCAAGTGTTGTATGATGATATAAAAAAAGACGAGAATTTTAAATTCCATTATGAAAAAAAAGGCTTTTTAATGCTCTGCCAAACAAATAAAATACTTGAAAAACAAATAGGTTTTGCTGAATTAGCAAAATCAAACGGATTAGATGCTGCAGCTGTTTCTTTAAATGATATTAAAGAATTAGAACCCAATTTAGCGATAAATACTATTGGAGGCACATATTATAAATGTGATTCACATAGTACGCCTGGAGAATTTATGAAAGAGATGCTTATATACTTAAAAAACAATAACGTTTCATTTTATAGCAATGAAAAAGTTTTAGATATAAATATTAAAAATAAATTAATTACTTCTATTAAAACAAATAAAAGAACTTTTAAAGCTGATGAAATTGTATTAGCTGCAGGCTCTTGGAGTGGTTTATTAAGTAAGAAACTAAATTTAAACTTATTATTACAAGCTGGAAAAGGATATCGAATTAACTCATATAAGAAAACAGGCATTACTATACCCACTGTATTAGTAGAAACAAAAGTGGCTGTAACACCTATGAATGAATTTACTCGTTTTGCTGGCACCATGGAAATAGCAGGAATTAACCATGACATAAACAAAGTTAGAGTTAATGCTATTGCTAATGCAGTTACAAAATATTATCCAGAAATTTCTTTAAGTGAAGAAGAAAAAACAGATGTTGCTTGTGGCTTACGCCCTGTATCTGCAGATGGACTTCCTTATATTGGAAAATCTGAAAAATGCTCAAACCTAACTATAGCCACCGGTCATGCTATGTTGGGATGGAGTATGGGAACTGGAACTGGAAAATTAGTATCAGAAATAATATCAAACAAAAAAACAACATTAGACATTTCTGCTTTTCATCCTGATAGAAGATTCTAATTGTTTAAAAAAATAAAATCTATACGTTTATCTAAAAGTACCTTTATCATTTATTAAAAATAATAAATAAGCTGCCATCCAAATAATAGATTATTTACGTATATAAGATATTACATAACAAATATGTTTAAAAGCATTTTTTTCTTATCATGTATCCAAAAAAACAACGGTGTACATTACTTTTAAAATTGCTTTTAACAAAACCTAATTAACACTAAAAAACACAAACCAATGAAAAAATTATTATTAACTTCTGCTTTATTTTTAGTATTAAGTTTAACTTTCTCTTCTTGTAGAGAGAACAAAAAAGATGATTCAATTGAAGATGCCATTGAAAACGCAGGTGATGCTATGGAAGAAGCTGCTGATGAGGCTACTGATGCTACCGAAAATGCATTAGAAGAAGCTGGAGAAGCTATGGACAACGCTGTTGATACAGTTGATGATGCCGTAGAGTCTACTGGCGACGCCATTAAAGAAGCTGGTGATGCTATAGAAAAAAAAGTAGATGAAATAAAAGCTAAAACTAATTAGCATATTCATTGTTTTCAGTAGAACAACAAAAAACCGCCATTGGCGGTTTTTTACTTTATAATACTATCTAAAAAATTTTCCTTTTAACACAACCTATTTACACATAACTTCCAGTAACTAATACTTTTATTTGATGGTTTTTGGGCAGTGTCTAGTATAATTATCCTTAAAATACAACCGTATAAAAACGGCCAGTATGTTTATATTGTGCCATCCTATGGCTATTTTTAATTTTTTACTACAACTTTTCCAATAGCTTGTTTGCTTTCTAATCTGTCATAAGCTTCTCCGATGTTTTCTAATGAAAATTGTTCTTTATCTAATAAGGGTTTTAAATTTCCAGCTTCAACAATTTTGGTAAGATTACTCAAAATTTCACCGTGTTGTTCTCGCTTAAAATTATGTAACATTGGTATAAGCATAAATACAACATGTAACGATAAACCTTTAAAGTGCATGGCACTTAAATCAAGCTCGCATAAAGAAACAGTAGAGGCAACATGCCCATTTAAAGCTGCTGCTTCAAAAGATTTAAGCATATTTTCTCCTCCTACGGAATCAAATACCACATCAAACCCCTCTCCATTGGTATGTATTTCTACATAGTCTTCTACCTTTTCTGTTTTATAATTTATGGCAGTTGCACCATAATTTTCGACAATTTTCATTTGTTTTTCTCCACTAACAGTACTATACACATCTGCTCCAAAATGTTTTGCTAATTGTACTGCTACGTGTCCCACACCGCCTGTACCTCCGTGTACTAACACTTTTTTCCGCTTTTTATATGGGAACGAATTAAACCTTCATAAGCTGTAATACCAACCAGAGGAAGTGCAGCAGCTTCTTTCATGCTCAGGTTTTTGGGTTTCAGGGCTATAAGTTTATGGTCTGCAGCAACATATTCGGTAAGGGTACCTTGCAAATTAGCCAAACCACCAACACATCCATAAACTTCGTCTCCTACAGAAAATTCAGAAACATTTTCTCCAATTTTTTCAATGGTTCCTGCTAAATCCATTCCTAAAATTGCCGGAGTTGCTGGTGCAAAAGGTAAGTCTTTACCCATACTTCTAATCATTGTATCTACTGTATTGACACTGGATGCAGAAATTTTGATAAGTACTTCACCACTTTTTAACGTTGGTATTTCTACTACGGTAGATTTAAATTTTGCATTTTCTCCGTATTCCATAATTGTTTGTGCTTTCATTTTATATTCTTTTTTTAGTTACTATAAAAATTATAGTTGCAAAACTATGTATAGTAATTTATCTTTGCAATAACGGTTAAAAAGGATAGTATAAATTTTATGAAAACAACAGCACCAAAAATGCTCCAATTTAGAGGTAATGAATACCCTTGTTGCGCGAGCTTAACCATGGGAATTATTGGCGGAAAATGGAAAACGGTAATACTTTACCATTTAATGACAGATAAATTGAGGTATAATGAACTGAGAAAATCTATGCCTACAGTGACAGAAAGAACATTGAGCTTGCAACTGAAAGCTTTAGAAGAAGATGGTTTGATAAAAAGAAAGGTATACACTTCAAAACCGCCGTTAAAAGTGGAATATTCATTAACCGATTTTGGAAAAACATTAATTCCGTTAATTCAATCTATTGCAGATTGGGGCGATTTAGTAGTTGAAAAATTTTCGAAGTAAATTTTCAATTCAGAGTTTTGTATAAATTGATAAATTAGCATTACAGACTTCTATAATAAATACAAATGTTATCTGTTACCATTACTTTATCCTGATTCTAATAACCCATTGTTTTCTTTGTATATAAAAGTAGCTTTATTCTTAATGTCATTTTAAAAATTAGGTTCTATTTTGATATGATATTTTGTCAATAGACCAACTACTGTTTCTAAAGTAAATTTAGCACCTTTAATTTGATTGTTTTCTGGATCTATTGAAAAATGATAAGAACTTACAAAATCTGTATTTTGTAAGTTGGTGCTTTTGAATATTGCATTTTTTAAATCACAATTATCAAAAACAGAGGAACTCAAATCACATTCTGTAAAATCAACTTCCAGAAGTTTTGTGTTTTTAAATGAAATTTTTGAAAGTTTACGTTTAAAAAAAGAGGAATGATTTAGTTGGCAAGAGTCAACCTTTATTAAAAACCCAAAACCGTTACATTTATCAAATTGTAAACCTAACATTTTACAATCTTTAAAAAGTACATTTTGAAATCCTGTTTGTAAAATATAAGCTGTACTTAAATCACAGTCATAAAACTCGCAATCAATAAACCTAATTTTGGACAAATCAGAATTAAAAAAATTACAATTTAAAAAAGTACATAATTCATAGTCGCCTTTTTCAAGTCCACTTTCCGAAAAGTTTTTTTTCTTATATGTTTTTTCTTCTATAAACTGTTCTTCCATTCAACCTTAATGTTATTATGCCTACTTCACAGCACATTTTTTGTGTTATGACTTATATGCTGTATTGTCATTGCTTTTATTTTGTGCTATTCTATTCTTTTAGCACAAAGACTCGAATGAAAATCCTTCGTTAGTAAAATGCTTCAATACTTTTGGTAAGCTATATTGCATATTTTTAGAAGCTTTCACACTATCGTGAAATACAATTATACTACCATGTTTGGTTTTACTAATCACATTTTTTAAGCATTGGACTTTGCTTACTGAATGATCCCAATCAAAGGATAACACATCCCACATAATTATTTTATAGTCTAAATCTATTAAGCCTTTACCTTGCTTGCGTTTTATTTGCCCATAGGGTGGTCTGAATAAATTCTGAATCTTGAATCCTAAATCCCAAATGTTATTGTTAATAACAGCCTGAGCTTCAATAACATTTTTCAAATACTCTTTTGTATTTGTTTTCCAACCTTTTAAATGATTGTGGGTATGGTTACCAATAGCATGACCTCCATTCATTATATTATTAAATAAATCTGGATGCTTGTCAACATTATTACCAATACAAAAAAAGGTGGCTTTAGCATTGTATTGTTTCAACACATCCAATGTCCAATTGGTAATATGGGGTGTTGGACCATCATCAAAAGTTAAATAAATAACTTTTTTAGAGGTAGAGACGTCCCAAATATAATTTGGGAACAACTTTTTAATTAATAATGGTGTTTTTACGGGAACTAAGGTCATACCTTTAAGCTATTTATAGAGCGCTATCAGAGGCCATATCAACACTATCAGGTTCTACTGGTATTTCAACCTCATCTTCCTCACCAGTGAAATGTCTAAACAAAGCTAAGTGGTCATTAAATACTTCACTTTCTGTTTGGGCCAACTCTATATCATATTGTACCAATATATCTACCAATCCTTTATAACGCTGAATATCGGTGTATATATCTTCAAACAAACGGCCTTGTTGCTCAACTTTTAAGCTGCCATAATAACTTAAATTTTCTTGATATTTTTTAGTCACATCTTTATATACTTGACGTGCTTTTTCTGTGGCACCAACCTCATAATAGGCTGTAATGTAGGGTTCTAAAAGCGTGTAAAACCCAAAGTATTCCACAGGCATATTAGTCATAGCTATATCAGCTATTTCTTCTGCCTTATCTAGTTTATCTTCATTAATTAAGGTTTCAATCAACCTTGCCAAATTACCTCTGTAAGTAATAGAATTTTTACGAGTTTCTGGATCATGATAAATATCTGGACTACCGCTATTTCCCCAGTCCCAATTCTTTACCATTTCATACATAATATCAGTATCTACGCGTCCCATATCAAATGGATTGGCTCTATCTACAGGCGTTTTTATAGGTACTAACTTATAACACATACCGTTTAGTTGGAGATAATCTTTCATCCAAATATAATCATCGTCACCAAAACTTCCACCAGTAAAATAAATAGGACGTTTCCAATCGTTATTTGCTAAAATGTCCAACATCAATAAACGGTTCTTATAGATAGCTCCTTCTTTAATTCTAATATCAATATGCGAAACAATTTTATCAGCATCTTCAGGTTTTACAATACCATATTTTAAAACATTTTCTTTATTTACTGGCAATCTTAAATGTTCAGTAGGCAAATAGCTCGCATTTAAATCTTGACTTCTAACATTAGAAATATCAATACCTTGTTGCTGTAAAGCATATTTATATCTCGTCTTAGGATTTTCACTTGTAATAAAATTCAAGAACTCTTTAATTTGTAAAGTATCATTAACAATAGCATCTTTAATAATATAATCATTGGTACCATACTTATAATCCTTGTGCGTTAGTTGCGACGGAATAGGCTCACCTTCATAAGCCTGACGTTTCATTTGATCTATATACCAATCTGTTTGAAATAAACTGGTATTAACAACACGCACATCGGTTCGGTAACCTTCAATTTCTTGGGCATACCAAAGGGGGAAAGTATCATTATCACCAATTGAAAACAAAATACCATTTTCTGAACAGGAATCTAAATACTTTTTTGCCATAGCTTGCGCAGTATACTTGTCAGATCTATCATGATCATCCCAATTATTAGCAGCTAAAATACCGGGGACCAAAATTAAACAGGCCAAGGTTACAATAGGTGCTGCCAAGTTATTGGGTAAGATTTTTTTAAGTGATTCAAAAACAGCAAAAGCCCCAAAACCAATCCAAAGTGCAAACACATAAAATGAACCTACCAAAGAGTAGTCGCGCTCTCTTGGTTCAAAAGGACGTACATTGGTATAAACTTGAATAGCAATTCCTGTAAACAAGAAAAAAACCATCATAACCCAAAATAATTTTTTGTCTTTATTAAATAAAAAGAACAAACCTAATAACCCTAAAATAAATGGCAAGAAATAATACGTATTTCGCGCTTTGTTGTTTTTAACATCACTAGGTAAATTATCTTGAGAATACCCCAAAAGCTTTTCGTCTATAGGCTTAATACCACTAATCCAATTACCATGATTATCATATCTACCTTGAATATCATCTTGTCTTCCTGTAAAATTCCACATAAAGTAACGCCAGTACATATAACCAAGTTGATACTCTAACATATAGGTAACGTTTTGCCAAAGTGATGGTTTTTGAACGTCAATATAATTTTTAAATTTCTTTAAAAAATTATTATAATCTTCATAATCAACATTACCTTTTGCCACATTATCTCTAAAATCTGCAACAGCTGTCCGAAGTTGATTTTCCATTTGATATTCAGGCTTCAATTTAAACTCCAAAAACCCGGAAAACATCATATAATTCTCAGCATGTTCAGCACTCCACATTCTTGGCAAAACAGAAGCGTGATTTGAATTATAATTTTGCTTTGCATTTTTATAATCATTTACAGGAATATATTTTCCATTTTCATAATCCTTTTCAAATTTTGGTTTATCATCAACATATGGATTTTTCTCATCTAAATAAGCATACTGATCAGTAAATTGTGGCCCGTAAAACAAATGTGTTTCCGGGTATTGTTCTAAATTATAATATGCCAATAATTCTCTTGCACTAGAGGGGTTGTTTTCATTAACAACTACATTAGCATTGGCACGAATAGGCAGCATCAACCAACTTGAAAAGCCTATAATAACAAATGTTACACAAAGAACTGCTGTATTTAAATGTTTATAGTTTTTTTCACGCGTATATTTTAATCCAAAATGAATTGCTGCAATAACCAGTAAACCTGCAATTATAGATCCAGAGTTAAAAGGTAACCCCACATTATTTACAAAAAACATTTCAAGCATACTAAAAAACCTAAGAATGTTTGGCGCTAAAAGTTTAAAAACAAATAACAAAACCGCAACAGACACTACATTTGCTATAATGAAATTTTTAATAGTTATAGTTTTATAATTCTTGAAATAATAAACTAATCCGATAGCAGGAATTGTTAACAAGCCCATAAAGTGAACTCCAAAAGACAAGCCTATTATAAAAGAAATTAAAATCAGCCAACGATTTCCACGAGGCTTATCCATCTCTTGTTCCCAGCGTAATCCTAACCAAAATAACACAGCCATTATTAAAGTGGCCATGGCATAAACCTCGGTTTCCACAGCGTTAAACCAAAAAGAATCTGTAAATGTAAATGCCAAACTACCTACCAATCCACTACCTAAAATAGCCAAAGCATTTTCTCTGGTCATCTCATTTTTAGAGCCAACCAATTTTTTCAACAACAAGGTTATGGTCCAAAACATAAATAAAATTGTAAAGGCACTAGCCGTAGCACTCATCATATTCATAACTAAGCCAACTTGCGAGGACTCCAAAGCAAACATAGAGAAAAAAGCACCTAACATCTGGAAAAATGGGGCCCCCGGTGGGTGACCAACCTGCAGTTTTGCAGAGGTTAAAATGTATTCGCCCGCATCCCAAAAACTTACCGTAGGTTCTATAGTTAAACCATATGTAATAAATGCTATTAAAAAAGCAACCCATCCTAAAATGGTATTCCATTTTTTAAAATTAAAATCTTTCATCTGTTGGTATCAATTAGTTTTAACATAACACGCCTCTATACTTTTTTAAAAGTATTATCTACACTGATAACTACCAAAATAAGTAATGAATATGTTATGCAAATTTTTTGTAAATTTACTCAGGCGAATTTACTAATAAATACGAAACTCTGCATGTTTTTAAGGAAACGTTAAGTATTCTATATTATTTTTTAAAAAATACTTGTGCAAATAAAAATTTGTATTAAATTTGCCACCTCATTAGAAGATTGGCCTATGGTGTAACTGGCAACACGTTGGTTTTTGGTACCAAAGAGTCTAGGTTCGAGCCCTAGTAGGCCAACAAAAAATCCTAATCATTCATTTGATTAGGATTTTTTTATGCCATATAACTCAATCCATTGAAAATCAACAAACATCTTAGAATTTCCTTACTTTTAAATTGACACTTACTTAAATTGTAAGCCTATTACAAAATTTCCGACTATCTTTAATGTTAAAAAATAGACCATTAATAACAAAAACAGAAAGGGATCAATAAGATGCTAACTTGGAAAGAAGTGATAAATTTTTCCGTAAACGGAAACCCAACTCCTAATAAACGAATTGAAAAAACAGAAGCCGAATGGAAGTCCTTATTAACTCCAGAGCAGTTCAGAATCACAAGATTAAAAGGCACTGAACAACCTCATAGTGGTGAGTTATGCACGATTCATGAAGCAGGAAAATACAATTGTGTATGTTGCAAAACCCCTTTATTCGATTCAACTATAAAATTTGAATCTGGTACTGGCTGGCCAAGTTTTACACAACCTATTAGAAAAAATGCTGTTAAATATGAAAAAGATACTGCTTTTGGTATGGTACGTGTTGAAGTGATGTGTAACTCCTGCGATGCACATTTAGGACATGTTTTTCCCGATGGACCAGAACCCAGTGGATTACGTTATTGTATAAATTCAGAATCTATGATTTTAGAAAAAGTAGCAACCCATGACAACTAAAAATTTACAATTAGCCACATTAGGTGGAGGCTGTTTCTGGTGTACAGAAGCAGTTTTTGAACAAGTTAAAGGAGTAGAAAAAGTAGTTTCTGGATATTCTGGAGGTACTGTACCTGGACACCCAACCTATAAGGAAATTTGTTCTGGATTAACAGGACATGCTGAAGTGGTACAAATAACATATGATGCAAACATCATTTCATATGAAGATATATTAATTATTTTCATGACCACACATAACCCTACAACTTTAAACAGACAAGGTGCTGACATAGGAACACAATACCGATCTGTTATTTTTTACCATAATAGCTATCAAAATAAAATTGCTAAAAAAGTAATTAAAGAGGTTGCCCCCTATTACGAAAACCCCATTGTCACCGAAATAACAGCTTTGGATATTTTTTATAATGCAGAAGATTATCATCAAGGGTATTACAACAACAATCAAAATCAAGGTTATTGCAATGCTGTAATTACTCCTAAATTAGCAAAGTTTCGTAAAATGCATGCTGATAGATTAAAGTAGTTTTATTTATTCTGCATTTTTAAAATGATTAGGTCAATTTGAGTGAATTAAACTTATTCTTGTGAGTAAAAATCACACCCAGTTCTCAGTACCGGTTTCTGTTAATACTATTCGAACTGAGAAGTTGTTTAATAAAACTCCATATGGCAAATGATAAAGAAACATAAAGGGGTTACCTGACAAAAAAATGGTTGAAGCCTAAACAATAATAATGTATTGCTTTTAGTTATTCAAACGGTGAAGGTCATTATGAAAACACATATAAAAATATTAGAAACCAAAAACCTTATTAGCGACGCATCCCTTTTGGTCATGATACTGGAAACAACAAAAATTCTATTTCTAATAAAATTACTAAACAGGCGTTACACCTTGATTTTTCTTTATTGATAAACATGATTTTGTAGTACATTCAGATTTTCATTTAAATCTAAATACCACGATCAATTTTCTAAAACCAATGTAATTAATGCACGATAACAGATTCAAAAAAACTCATAAAATGGAACTCATACACGATAAAGTTAATTGTCGATTCACTCTAAAAATAAACGATCAAATAGCTAAAGTTGATTATGTACTAAAAGAAAACACTATGCTTCTCACCTATGCCCAAGTACCCAAAAGTTTAAGCGGACAAGGTTATGGAAAAGTTTTAGTTGAAAAAACATTTGAAAAACTAACCTCAGAAGGCTACAAAGCCGTGGCAATATGTGGATTTGTTAAAACTATAGCCAAAAGAAGTGATAAATGGAAAAATATAATTCAACACTAAAATTTAGAAAAGGTTAAAAATGAAACTCAATATAAAAAATACATTTACTAAAACATTACCTGCAGATCCCATTTTAAAAAATAACATTAGACAAGTTGATAAAGCTTGTTTTTCATTTGTAACGCCTAAAAAAACGTCAAATCCTAAATTACTTCATACATCACCTGAAATGATCGAAAACATAGGTTTAACTCAAACAGACAGTAAAAGTGATGAGTTTTTAAAAATATTTACAGGCAACACCGTTTTAAAAAACACAACACCTTATGCCATGTGTTACGGCGGACATCAATTTGGTAATTGGGCCGGACAATTGGGAGACGGTAGAGCCATTAACCTTTTTGAAGTAAAGCACAACAACAAGCAATGGGTTTTACAATTAAAAGGCGCAGGTGAAACTCCTTACTCGCGATCGGCCGACGGATTAGCAGTGTTGCGATCTTCCATTCGCGAATACTTATGCAGTGAAGCAATGTTTCATCTAGGAGTGCCAACTACACGTGCGCTATCTTTAGCGTTATCGGGAGACCAAGTTCTTCGAGATATAATGTACAATGGTAACCCCGAATACGAAAAGGGAGCTATCGTTACACGTGTATCACCAAGTTTTTTACGCTTTGGAAGCTATCAAATTTTTGCTGCAAAACAAGACAATAGCACGCTAAAAACTTTAGTAGATTTCACAATAAAAGAACATTTTCCTGATTTAGGAACACCGTCAAAAAAGACCTATCTCAAATTTTTTAAAACCGTTTCTGAGCGTACTTTGGATATGATCATACACTGGCAACGTGTAGGGTTTGTACATGGCGTCATGAATACCGATAACATGTCTATTTTAGGCTTAACTATAGATTACGGACCTTATGGTTGGCTTGAAGGTTTTGATTTTGGCTGGACACCAAACACAACAGACAGGCAACACAAACGTTACCGTTTTGGCAATCAGCCCAATGTTGGGCTTTGGAATTTAATTCAATTAGCAAATGCTATTTACCCTTTAATTGAAGACGCACCTGCCTTAGAACAAATTTTAGAAGATTACAAGACCAACTTTGACATCAAATCTCTAAAAATGATGCGTTCTAAATTAGGATTACAAACCGAAAATGAACAAGATAAATTATTAATTCAAAACTTAGAAGATAGCTTACATTTAACTGAAACCGACATGACAATTTTCTTTAGAAATTTAAGCAATTTTGAAAAAGAAAATCCTTCTGATGGATTAAAAATAGTTAATGAAGCTTTTTATACTGAAACCTCAAAAGATATTAAAGAAAAGTGGAGTACTTGGTTTAAATCGTATTCAGAGAGACTTGATCAAGAAACACTTTGCAATGAGCTTAGAAAAGAAAAAATGAATCTGGTAAACCCTAAGTATGTACTTCGAAATTATATGTCTCAATTAGCTATTGATGCGGCTAACGAAGGAAACTACCAGCTAATTGACGACCTATTCCAACTACTAAAGCAACCATACCATGAGCAAGCTAAGCATCAAAAATGGTTTGCAAAACGTCCTGAATGGGCAAGAAATAAGGTTGGCTGCTCTATGCTTTCATGTAGCTCATAATGAAGAAATTGCAAAAAATAGGATTTGGTGGTGGTTGCCATTGGTGTACAGAAGCTATTTTTCTGTCGTTAATAGGCATTGAAAAAGTCAAACAAGGATACATTGCATCTGTAGGGAAAAACGATTCTTTTTCTGAAGCAGTTATTATTCATTTTAACCCAAAATATATTTCACTAAAAACCTTAATTGAAGTTCATTTACTTACCCACAAAAGCACTACAAAACATAGCATGCGTCACAAATACCGGTCAGCTATTTATACCTTTTATAAAAATCAAAACACCCTAACTAATTCAATAATTTCTGGTTTACAAAAAGACTTTCAAAATCAAATAATCACAGAAATATTTACGTTTAACGAATTTAAAGCTTCCAGACAACAAATTACTATTACAAAAACCCAGAAAAACCTTTTTGCAAGAATTTTATAAACCCTAAATTAGAGTTTTTACTAAAACATTTCTCAACATATACAAATCAACAAAAATTAAATCATTTAAAAGATGGAAAGCACTCAACTAAATATTCACAATGAAAAAGGTCATATCCTACAAGCATATTTAGAGTTACCCGCCAATCAAAAACCGCATTACTTTGCTGTTTTTGCCCATTGTTTTACTTGTAATAGTACTTTTTCGGCAGTTAAAAATATTAGCAGAGCTCTTACAAGTCATGGTTTTGGAGTCCTTCGTTTTGATTTTACTGGCTTAGGAAGAAGTGAAGGTGTTTTTTCTGAAAGCCATTTTTCTGCAAACGTTAATGATTTATTAGCAGTTAACAACTACTTAAAGCAGCATTATAAAGCACCCAGCTTGTTAGTAGGACATTCATTAGGTGGTGCAGCTGTTATTGTTGCAGCATCTAAATTAGAAAACATAAAAGCCGTAGCAACTATTGGGGCACCTGCATCTGTAAATCATGTAACTCACTTATTTTCGCATAGCATTGATGAAATAAAGGAAAAAGGTGAAGTTGAAGTAAATATCGGTGGCAGACCCTTTAAAATTGACAAAGAATTTGTAGCAGATTTTAGCAAAATAGATTTACCTTCTATAACAAAAAATTTACGTAAACCTCTACTAATTATGCATGCCCCTTTTGACAATATAGTTGCTATTACAAATGCTGAAAAATTGTATCATTATGCTCATCATCCTAAAAGTTTTATCAGTTTAGATGATGCTAACCATTTGTTGTCAAATTCTAAAGACAGCTTGTATGTTGGAAATATGATTGGAACATGGGTACAACGTTATTTTAATAAAAATGACAACAAAATTCTTGATATTAATGGGGAACAATTGGTAGCACATCTAAATTTATTAGAAGACAATTTTACAACAACTATCCAAACAAAAAAACACGACTTTATTGCCGACGAACCGGAAAATGTTGGTGGTGATGATTTTGGTCCTTCGCCCTATGATTTTTTAAGTGCTGGCCTTGCTGCCTGCACAGTAATGACCTTGAAACTTTATGCACAACGAAAAAAATGGGACTTACAAGAAGTTTTTGCATATATCACTTACTCTAAAAAACATAGCGAAGATTTAATATTAAATGAAAGCAACCCAACACAAATTGACCATTTACAAAAAAGATTAAAGTTTGTTGGTAATTTAGACAAAAAACAACAAGCTCGATTAATAGAAATAGCATCAAAATGTCCAGTACACAAAACGCTAACAACTAAAACTATTATAGAAACGGAACTAATAGATTAAACAAATGACTCAAATTGGACTTGGATTAGCAGCCTTAGGCAGACCCGAATACATAAATATAAGAGAAAGCAACCCGATGGATAAATCTGAAAAAGCATTTAAAAAAAATACGTTTTCTGTTTTAGATGAGGCTTATAAATTAGGCATTAGGTATTTTGATACTGCTCCATCTTATGGTAAAGGCGAAGCTTTTTTACAAGAATGGCATGCCACAAGAAATTACAATGATGTTATTTTAGGAACTAAATGGGGCTATACCTATGTAGCCAATTGGCAATTAGGTTATAATGGCAAACATGAGATTAAAGAACATTCCATAGAAAAACTATTAGAACAATGGCGTGTATCAAAAAAAATGCTTCCAAAGCTAACATACTACCAAGTACATTCTGCTACATTTGAAAGTGGTATTTTAAAAAATCAAGATGTTTTGAATGAGCTATTAAACATTAAAAAGGACACAGGCTTGAAAATTGGAATTACTACAAGTGGTCCAAATCAAAAAGAAGTGATTGAATCAGCTTTAAATATTCAAATGCAAGGAAAAACATTATTTGATAGTTTTCAAGTAACCTATAATATTTTTGAGCAATCAGCTTATTCTATTTTGAACAAACTAATAACAGCTAAAAAAACAGTTATTGTTAAAGAAGCTTTAGCAAACGGACGTATTTTTAAAAACAAGTTATTCCCACAATATCAAGAGTCTTACAAAATCCTAAACGGATTATCAACCAAATATAATGTTGGCACAGATGCAATTGCACTTCGATTTGTAATTGACAATTTACAGCCTACTTTTCTGTTAAGTGGAGCATCTAATAGTATGCAACTTCAACAAAATTTAAGCGCCTTTAGTTTTAATTTAACAGAAGAAGAATTAAATTTGCTCAAAACACTGCAAGTTTCTTCGGAAACCTATTGGTCTGAACGCAATACTTTGGCCTGGAATTGATTTTTAATCAATTTAAAAACAAGTCATTGCAAGTTCCTTAATTCTATTAAGAATGCAACAATTGATCTTTTAGATAAAAAATCAAAACTTAAAAAAAAGAGTCTGCAAAGGCTAAAATAGTCCTGTATTCTTTTTAGGTAGACATTGTTTATAGTAGTAAATTTACAGAAATATTTCTGGGATTAAAATTCAGCCTTAAATAAAGCATATTTATACATAAGATGACTACAGTTAACGATTTATTAAACCTATTGGTTTTAGAGCAAATAAGCGAAACAGAATTTAATGGCACGAGCGAAACCATTGGTAATCCCATCGTATTTGGAGGACAAGTTTTGGCACAGGCCATTCATGCCGCTAGTAAAACCATAACTAATGGTAGGATTTTACACTCTATGCATTCCTATTTTTTAGAACCTGGCGATTTAGAATTACCAATTACTTACAGCGTAAGTGTTATAAGAGATGGTGGTAGTTTTTCTGTACGAAGAGTTACAGCTCACCAAAAAGAAACTACTATTTTTATTTTATCGGCGTCATTTCACAAAAAAGAAGAAGGCTATAATCATCAAATTGAAATGCCTACTAATTTAAAACAGCCAGAAGCTTTATTAAGTTGGACAGATATTTTGCAACAATATGGCGAATTTTTACCTAAAAGCTTAAAAAGTTTTTTTGAAATAGAACGCCCTATCGAGTTTAAACCTGTCTTACTTGGCAATCCGTTAGAAAAAAAAGACTTACCGCCTGTTAGCAATGTTTGGTTTAAATTAAAAGGCAATGTATCTGGCTTAGACATGGCTACAAAAAAACAAATTTTAACCTATATCTCAGATTATAATATTTTAGTATCAGCACTAAATCCACACGCCAGTAAAGCACATTGGGGAAATACTCAAACTGCAAGTTTAGACCATTCCATGTGGTATTTTAGAGATTTTGATTTTGATGATTGGTTACTTTATTCAATGGAATCTCCTAATGCATCCTCTGCTAGAGGATTTGCAAGAGGCCATATTTTTACAAGAGAAGGCAAATTAATAGCATCGGTAGCTCAAGAAGGCTTAATGCGACCAAAAAATAAAAAATGAGTGATAAAATTCTTAAAATAGGACATCGGGGTGCCAAAGGACATCTTGCCGAAAATACTTTAGAATCTATTCAAAAAGCATTAGATTTAGGTGTTGACGGCATAGAAATAGACGTTCATAAATGTGCTTCTGGAGAATTAGTGGTCATGCACGATTATACAGTAAATAGATTAACTGATGGCTCTGGTGAAATTTCAAAACTAACCCTAAAAGAACTAAAAAGACTTAAAATAAAAGGACGTTATGAAATTCCAACATTAGCTCAAGTTTTACTTTTAGTTAAAAATCAATGCTTATTAAACATTGAACTTAAAGGAAAAGATACTGCAAAAGAAGCGTGCAGACTCCTTGATTTTTATGTAGAAAAAAAGGGATGGGATTACTCAAATTTTATAGTCTCAAGTTTTCAATTAAATTTATTGGAAGCGGTTTATAAAATAAATAAAAAAATCCCGATTGGAGTTCTTACAGATACTGATTTAGATGACGCTATGGCTTTTGGAAAAACAGTTAAAGCTGCGGCCATACATCCAGATCACACCATGCTTACCGAAGAAAATGTAAAAAAATTAAAAGAACATTTTAAAGTATACACCTATACCGTTAATAATTTAAAACCTATCATTCGAATTAAATCTTACGAGGTAAATGGTATGATTTCTGACTACCCTGACCGATTATGACTAAAAAAGATGTTATCATAGTTGGAGGTGGCGCTGCTGGTTTTTTTGCTGCTATAAATATTGCCGAACAAAATCCTACATTGAAGGTGGCAATTTTAGAACGCGGGAAAGAAGTACTCACCAAAGTAAAAGTTTCTGGAGGTGGACGTTGTAATGTTACCCATGCTGAATTTATTCCTCAAGAGTTAACACAGAATTACCCGCGTGGTGAAAAGGAATTATTGGGGCCTTTTCATCAATTTATGACGGGTGACACCATGGAATGGTTTGAAAAACGAGGAGTGACATTAAAAATTGAAGATGATGGCAGAATATTTCCTATAACGAATTCTTCTCAAACCATTATTGATTGCTTTTTAAATGAAGCCAAAAAGCATAACGTTGAAATTTTAATGAATCAGTCGGTAAAATCTATTAAAAACAAAAACGGCTTTTATCAAATAGAAACGCCACATGATTCATTTTCATCAGAAAAAATAGTAATTGCTACAGGAAGTAATCCAAAAATATGGGGTCTTTTGGAACATTTAGGACATACCGTTTCACAACCCGTACCATCACTTTTCACTTTCAATATTAAAGATAAGCGCATCAATGACATTCCTGGAGTGGTGGTTCAAAATGTAGAAATAAACGTTTTGAATACCAGCTTATGCAGTGAAGGCCCTCTACTTATAACTCATTGGGGCATGAGTGCGCCAGCTATTTTAAAACTTTCTGCTTTTGGTGCTTTAAAATTTGCTGCTTGTGATTATAAATTTCAAATTGAAATCAATTTTATTAAAAAATCATTTGATGATTGCTTAGATATTTTAAAAAATTTAAAACAAGATTTAGCTAAAAAAACAGTTTTTAAATCCACTCAATTTAACTTACCCAAACGACTATGGCATAAATTAGTATTGGCTTCCAATATGGATACAGAAACCCGATGGGCAGATTTGAACAAATTTCAATTAGAAACATTGTCAAACCAATTAACAACAGCTGTTTTTAATGTTGATGGCAAAAGTACATTTAAAGAAGAATTTGTGACAGCTGGGGGGATTAATCTTAAAGAAGTTAATTTTAAAACCTTTGAAAGCAAACTTTTTAACAATCTCTATTTTGCTGGTGAAGTATTAAATATTGATGCCATTACTGGTGGTTTTAATTTTCAAAATGCTTGGACGGGAGCTTTTATTGTAGCTCAAAATATTGTTAAATAGATGAACACATATATCGCATTTTTAAGAGGGATTAATGTTAGTGGACAAAAAAAAATCCCAATGGTAAAACTTAGAGAATTGCTAATTAAATCTGGATTTAAAAATGTTCAAACCTATATTCAAAGTGGCAATATAACATTTCAATCTTCAGAAAAAAACAAAAACAAACTAAAGGATTTAATCCAAAATGAAATCCAAGTTTTTTTTGGATTTGAAGTCCCTGTTTTACTAAAAACTTTAAAAAATATTCAAGATATTTTAAATTACTCTCCGTTTTCAGAACCTGAAAAGGAAACTAGTTATTTTACATTATTACATGCTATTCCTAATAAAAAACTAATAGAATCTACGTCAAAAGAAAACCACCCTAACGAAACATTTTATATTACCAAAACTTGCGTCTATTTTTATTCACCAATGAGTTATGGAAAAGCCAAATGCAACAACAATTTTTTTGAACGAAAATTAAAAGTGACAGCAACCACAAGAAATTATAAAACCATGACAAAGTTATTATCTTTGTGTGCTGAAAATTAAGATATGACAGAACAAGATTTCATTCCTAAAACATATCCCAAAACTCTTAAAGACGGCAGTTTTACATGGTCCTCTCCAAGTAATATTGCGCTAATAAAATATTGGGGAAAAAAGAAAGACCAAATTCCTAAAAATCCTTCTATAAGTTTTACACTTAACCATTGCAAAACCACAACAACAGTTAGTTTTACAAAAAAAGAACGCAGCAATCATTTTTCTTTTGAAGTATTTTTATCGGGAGAAAAAAAAGAGGATTTTAAACCTAAAATAGAAATTTTTTTCAAGCGAGTAGAAATCTACCTCCCTTTTTTAAAGGACTACCATTTTAAAATAGAAACCACGAATACATTTCCTCACAGTTCTGGCATCGCATCATCTGCAAGTGGCATGAGTGCATTAGCTTTGTGTTTAATGAGTATTGAAAAATCAATAGAGTTGGCAGATAATAAGCGTGACATAAAAATGTCTGATGAGTTTTTTATTCAAAAAGCCTCATTTTTAGCGCGATTAGGCTCAGGAAGTGCGTGCAGAAGTTTGGAAGGCGATTTAGTAGTTTGGGGTAAACATGACAAAATTGAAATTAGTTCAAATTTATTTGGAGTAAAATATCCATTTGAAGTCCATGAAAATTTCAAAAATTATCAAGACACGATATTATTAGTTGATAAAGGAGAAAAGCAAGTTAGCAGTACCATTGGTCATAATTTAATGCATAAGCATCCTTTTGCCGAAGCACGTTTTAAACAAGCACATAAAAATCTTTCACGTTTAATTACTATTTTAAAAGATGGTAATTTAGATGCCTTTATTGAAGTTGTAGAAAGCGAAGCTTTAACCCTTCACGCTATGATGATGACCAGTTTACCCTATTTTATTTTAATGAAACCCCATACCTTAGAAATCATCAATAAAATCTGGGCATTTAGACAAAAAACAAATTCTAAAGTATGTTTTACCTTAGATGCTGGAGCTAATGTACACATACTATATCCTGAAAATGAAATAAAAAATGTGTTAAAATTTATTAATAATGAATTAGTTACTTACTGTCAAAAAGGGGAATATATAAACGACAAAATAGGGTTTGGATCAGAATTAATAAATAAAGATAGTTAATAATATAAAGGGGTAAAACCATATTTTAATTCAAAAAACTATCAAATAAAACATTATTAAAGATAAAAGCTTTAATTTTGTGATTAGATATTTTATTTTTATATAAAAAACTGACCTACAGTAAGTTTAATTAATTTAAAATATTCAAACCCAAATCAACCTAAATATTGAAAGAATTGGTTAATATTGCTAAAACGTCTAAGCAGTAATTATTAATTTTTCAATATTAATTTTTAATTAGTTTTATGAAAGGACCTTTATTTTACTCAAAAATACTACTCTTTGGAGAGTACGGAATCATCAAAGATTCTAAAGGCTTATCCATACCCTATAACTTCTATAATGGCGCCTTAAAAAAAAGTGAAAACCGTTCAGAAAAAGCACTAAAATCTAACGAGAGTTTAAAACGTTATGTTAGTTACTTAGAAAACATCTCTCCTGAATTAGTCACTTTTGATATCCGTTTATTAAAACAACACGTAAATGAAGGCATGTATTTTGACTCCTCCATCCCACAAGGTTATGGTGTTGGAAGTAGTGGTGCATTAGTTGCTGCCATTTATGATAAATATGCTTTTGATAAAATTACAGTCTTAGAAAATTTAACAAGAGAAAAGCTATTGAAACTCAAAGCCATTTTCTCTGAAATGGAGTCTTTTTTTCATGGTAAATCTTCTGGATTAGATCCTTTAAATAGTTATTTAAGCATTCCTATTCTTATAAACTCTAAAGATAATATTGAGGCTACTGGCATTCCTTCACAAAACAATGAAGGTAAAAATGCTGTATTCTTATTAGACAGTGGTATTATTGGTGAAACAGCCCCTATGATTAGTATTTTTATGGAAAACATGAAACAAGAGGGCTTTCGAAATATGTTAAAAGACCAGTTTATTAAACATACGGATGCTTGTGTGGATGATTTCCTTAAAGGTGATGTCAAATCCTTATTTAAAAACACAAAACGACTTTCTAAAGTCGTTTTAAATAATTTTAAACCGATGATTCCACAACAGTTTCATGAACTTTGGAAAAAAGGTATCGAAACTAACGAGTATTATTTAAAACTTTGTGGCTCAGGTGGCGGCGGTTATATTCTTGGTTTTACTGAAAATATTGAAAAAGCAAAACAATCACTTTCTGGGCATAAATTAGAAGTGGTTTATAATTTTTAATAGATTTAAAGTATTAATAGTTTTTTATACTTTAAAAACTAACAGCATATATGCTATTTAATTCATTAGAGTTTGCCGTCTTTTTACCTATAGTCTTTCTGCTTTATTGGTTTGTACCTTTCAAAAAAATTAAACACCAAAACATACTAATTTTAGCTTCTTGTTATTTTTTTTATGGCTGGTGGGATTGGAAGTTTTTATTCTTAATCATTTTTAGTTCTTTATTAGATTTCTATTTAGCAAAAAGAATTTCTAAAACAGATAAAAATCAGCATCGTAAATGGTTTTTAAGGCTAAGTATTATAGCAAACATTAGCCTATTAGGTATTTTTAAATATTATGATTTTTTTATTGAAAGTTTTAGTGAAACCTTTAAGTTTTTTGGTCAAACTATAGATCCGCAACGGCTGCATTTAATTCTTCCTATTGGTATTAGCTTTTACACATTCCAAACTTTAAGCTATACCATTGATGTTTATAATAAAAAACTAAAAGCTACAAATGATGTGATTGCTTTTTGTTGTTTTGTCAGTTTTTTTCCGCAGTTAGTAGCTGGGCCTATTGAACGTGCCTCCAACTTACTGCCTCAATTTCTTAAAAAAAGAAAATTCAATTATAACATAGCTGTTAATGGTTCTAGACAAATACTTTGGGGGTTTTTCAAAAAAGTAGTCATTGCAGATAATTGTGCCCGTTATGTATCTTTAATTTTTAATGACGCACATGAGTTTTCAGGTAGTACACTAATGTTAGGAGCTGTTTTATTTGCCTTTCAAATTTATGGTGACTTTTCTGGATATTCTGATATTGCTATTGGTACAGCAAAACTCTTTGGGTTTGAATTTAAGCAAAACTTTGCCTTTCCATACTTTTCACAAAATATAGCTGAATTTTGGAGGCGTTGGCATATTTCTTTAACTACATGGTTCAGAGATTACATTTATATTCCTTTAGGAGGAAGTAGAGTTAGTAAGCCAAAAGCATTTAGAAACATTTTTATTGTTTTTATGATAAGTGGGCTTTGGCATGGTGCTAATTGGACCTTTATAATTTGGGCTATTTTGCATTTTCTGTATTATATACCTACATTATTTTTCAATAAAAGAAAAAAACAGTTAAATAAAACCTCAAAAAAGCCAATAATATCAAGTATTAAAGTAGGATTTAATATACTAACTACATTCATGTTAGTAACCTTTGCTTGGATATTTTTTAGAGCTGATTCCATTAAAGCAGCCTTTGCCTATATCAATGGTATTTTTTCAAATTCAATAATTAGTCTTCCAGAGTTTTTATCAGAAGAAAAACTTTGGATTATTTTGTTTTTTATCGGATTTCAAACTGTCATTGAATGGAAAGGAAGATTTAATAATCATGCATTAGAACATTTCGAAATTCAATTCCCTAAATATATTAGATATGGTTTTTACTATGCTTTAGTAATGGCCATTTTTCTATTTGGAGGCAAACAAGAAGTATTTATTTATTTTCAATTTTAATAAAATCATTTTTTTTGAAACAGTATTTATATAAACTTCTTATTTTTTCAATGGTTATAACCATTTCAATAGCTTTTGTTTTTTCTAGAGCCAACGGACATTTTGACCCTTTTTATAAGCGCTTCACATCTACAAAACAAAGTTCATTGATTTTAGGTTCATCAAGATCAGCTCAAGGTTTAGTACCTTCGGTTTTTAATAACAGATTCCATAAAAAATTATATAATTACTCGTTTACGTACAATACTTGTCCTTTCGGCCCAACATACCTAAAAAGTATTAAAAGTAAAGTTAATGAACAATCTAAAAACGGTATGTTTATAATATCTGTAGATCCTTGGACTATTTCAAGTAGTGGATTAAACCCTAATGATTCGTTGCAATTTGATGAGTCTGAAATGTTTTTAGGAAAAGTAACCTATGTTAACTCCAACCCAAATCTTTTGTATCTCATTAAAGGCTATAGTGATATGTATGTAAAAATGCTATTTACTAAATCTCCTTACTTTTTACATGATGATGGTTGGCTTGAAGTAAATATAGATATAAATGCCCAACAATTAGAAAAAGACTTAAATGAAACCATAAAAAACTACACCAAAAAACTTGTTACCTACAACTACTCAAAAGTGAGGTTAGACTATTTAAAAAAAACCATTTTATATTTAAAAAAATATGGAACTGTTTACTTGGTAAGATTACCTATAGACTCTAACATGGAAGCCATTGAAAAACAATTAATACCAGATTTTGATGCCAAAATATTAAAGTTGTCAAAAGCAACATCCGTCAACTACATTAACTTACTCAAGGATAACACAACCTATAATTTTTCTGATGGACATCATTTGACCAAACCATCTGCATTTTTAGTTTCAGAAAAAGTAGCTAACTTTATAGAAAATATAGAAGTTGTAAATCAGCAAAAAAATGAAATTCAATAGAAAGCAAAAACATCTTTTTCTAAAGTTTTTTAGTATGTTTTCTGTTATAAGAGGCTATAATATTCTTATTATTATTGTAGCTCAATACCTAACATCTATTTACATTCTTGCTCACGATATTCCTTTAAAAAAAGTAATCTTAGACATCAATTTATTTGTATTAGTTTTGGCATCGGCAGCTACTATTGCTGGAGGATATATTATCAACAACTTTTACGATTCTGAAAAAGATTTAATAAATCGCCCCATTAAATCTCAATTAGACAGATTAGTAAATCAAAACACAAAATTATCATTTTATTTTATCCTAAATTTTGTAGCAATAGTTTTGGCCAGTTATGTGTCTTTTAATGCAGTCGTATTTTTTTCAATTTATATTTTCGGTATTTGGTTTTATTCACACAAACTCAAAAAACTACCATTTATTGGTAATTTAACTTCTGCCATTTTAACTATCACACCGTTTTTTGCTATTTTCTTGTATTATAAAAATTTTGAAACAGTCATTTTTGTGCATGCCATTTTCTTATTTTTAATGATATCCATGAGAGAGCTTACTAAAGATTTAGAAAACATAAAAGGTGATTTAGCTCAAAACTACCATACCATCCCGATTATTTATGGTGAAAAAGCATCCAAAATAATGCTGACTATTTTAACTGTTTTAACATTGATTCCCTCATATTTACTTTTATATCGTTTTGAAATAGGTTACATGTATCTCTTTTTTTATTTAGCCATTATTTTACTGATACTCTTTATAATGCTTTTATGGAAATCAAAAACAAAAATGCATTATTTAATACTTCATAATATTTTAAAATTTATAATAGTTGCAGGCGTATTTTCTATCGTTTTAATCAATGTTAGTATAGTTTTAAATAGAATTTAGGAAATTCAGATTTCGGAATTCATTATTCAACATTTTATAAAGTATCTTTGCAAAAAATCAATGATATTATGAGCAGGAAACAAGGTAGCAATGGTAGTAAAAAAGTATCTGGCAGGGGAAGCGGAAATAAACGCTCTACTAGTTATTCTAGAGGCAATGCGCCTATAAAAACACAAGGTGGTTTTACAAAACCATCAGATTCTACAAAATCTGTTTCGCCTCGAAAATCTAATCCAGACGAAATACGTTTAAATAAGTATATAGCTAATTCTGGTGTATGCTCAAGAAGAGAAGCTGATGTACATATAGCAACAGGATTGGTTTCTGTAAACGGCAAAGTAATTACAGAAATGGGATATAAAGTAAAAATTGGTGATGAAGTAAAATACGATGGTGCACGTATAAACCCAGAAAAAAAAGCATACGTATTGCTTAACAAACCTAAAGGGTTTGCTACAACCACCAGCGAAGGTAAAGGTAGAACCGTCATGGATTTAGTTGCTAATGCCACGTCTTCTAGAATTAAACCTATTGGGCGCTTAGGCCGAAACTCGAAAGGTTTGTTGTTATTTACCAATGACGATGCCATTGCAGATAAATTTACAAACTCCAAAAATGGGGTGCCACGTTTGTTTCATATTGAACTAGATAAAAACCTAAAACTTGAAGATTTAAAAAAGATTCAAGGCGGTTTTAAAGTAGAAGGCAAACTGATTGCTGTTGAAGAAATCAGCTACATTGAAGGTGCATCAAAAAAAGAAATTGGTTTAAAAATAAAAAATACTGGCAATACCATTATCAGAACTATTTTTGATTATTTTAAATACGAAATTATAAGTTTAGATTGTGTGGCTATTGGGCACTTAACCAAAAAAGATATTCCACGTGGAAGCTGGAAACATTTAACTGAGCAGGAATTGAATACGTTGAAGATGCTGTAGTATTTTAATTAAATTTTGAAAAAGCAAACAGCCCATGACAATTTAAAACGTCATGGGCTATTTGCTAAATACTGTTATCTCGATATCAGATTAATCCAACTTCTTAATCAACTTCTGTGCTTGCTTATAATCTTCCGCATCTTCTGGAATGGTTTTTAAAATTTCCAAAGAGGCTTTGTAGTTTTCTTGTTTCAATTTACTTAATGCTAAATACCAAGTCGCTTTGTTTTTATAAGCTGAATTACCTGCCCTTATATCATTCAATAAATCATCTGCTATTTCAAAATTATTTAACTCTATATTACTTATGGATTGATATAATTTTAATTCGGCATTATCTCCATCTATATTAATTAACTGCTCAAAAGCAATATCTGCTTTAGCAAATTCTTTATTGTTAAAAGCATTTTCAGCGGTTTGTAATAAATCATCATTGTCTCCTCTAACCGTTAAGCTAATATTTCCATAATTATTATAATCACTATATGAAGGGTTCGAAAAATTATTGAACATAAAAATTCCAATCAACAAAGTGATGCTTGCTACCATAGCATATTGCCAAGGTTTAAATTGAATGGTCTTTTTTGGAGTTTCATATTTTTCAAAATAACTATTTGAAATGAATTTTAAATTATCTTGAAATACTGTCGACTCCACTTCATTTTCAAATTTATTTGCTAAAAAAGTATTTAATGTTTTGTAAGTATTAAAAGCTTGATTAAACTCTGGCTCGGTTTTCAATCGCAATTCAAAAGCTATAACTTCATCTTTGGTTAACTCGTTGGATAAGTAGGATTCAAACTGTATGTAATTTTGGTTCTCCATAACAATTAATTATTAAGTTGGTTAAATTTAGGCGACTCTTGAACCATTTCTGTTAATTTCCCGATACATAAAGATTTTCTTTTCCTTGCGTAAGCGTAAGTAACACCTAAATTTTTGGCCACTTCTTCCATAGACTTTATTTTAAAAGTAGCAGTAAGTAAATCTCTACACGCGGTTCCTAACTTATTAAACATTTCTGTAAACAGAGCTTCTTGTTGGCCAAATACAGACGTTTCAAAAGCCAATTCTTGAGCCTCGTCATCTTTATATAACACTTCTTCATTAATTGTTACCTCTTTATTGGAAGATTTTTTTAATTCATTCAACCATTTGCGTTTACACAGTAAAAAAAAGTATGCATCAAAAGGACAAGTTAATTTCAACTTTTTTTCTTTTGCTTGGTTGTATATGGTTATTAAAGTTTCTTGGATTACATCTTGAGCTTCATCTACACTACCACTGTTCTGTTTTATATAATTAATAACTTTTGGTACAAACTTATCGTATATAGATTGAATAACAAATGAGTTATTTTGCAGCAATCCAACTACATATTTTTGATCTTCATGTATTTTTTTTTCACCCATTAGCCCTTGTATTTGCTACTAAAGTAAAAAAACTTTCAAATAAAAGGGTAACAATTTTTAAATGCTTTTGATATGAGGGTGTAACAGTCAGAATAACGACGCAACAAATTTTAAATAATCCATAAAATTTAAAAATCATGAAAAAATCAATTTTAATTATCGCAACTGTAGCTTTATCAATATTAAACATAAACGCTACCAATGAAAAAACAATTAGTAACACTTCAACTGAATCTAAAGAAATTACAAAAAACAACATTGCTCAAGTTTTTGAGTGGAAAATAGAAACCACAAAAGAAACTTACTCAGGAACATCTTTATCCTTAAAACAAGCAAAAAACATGATGACACTTTCAAGTTCTGGAGAAATAGTAACAGCTAAAGAAATTAAAAGCTTTTTCGTTTTAAAATCTGAAGTAAACGCTAAAAGAAATTATTTCTGGGAAGTTGAAACTGCAACCGGTACTGCAAAAGGCTATTCATCAACTGAAGATTATGCACACAAAATGATACAGTTGGTTGCTTCTGGAGATGCTATTGTATCTAAAATAATCATCAGTCAACCTCAACAATAAATTTACACTGAGCATAGTCGAAGTGAAAAAAAATTAAAAATAATTTACC
Source organism: Pseudalgibacter alginicilyticus (assembly GCF_001310225.1). Classification (GTDB taxonomy): domain Bacteria; phylum Bacteroidota; class Bacteroidia; order Flavobacteriales; family Flavobacteriaceae; genus Pseudalgibacter; species Pseudalgibacter alginicilyticus. The sequence goes on from NZ_CP012898.1 coordinate 2,169,485, forward strand.
AAACAGGGTAACAAAATGCTTACCCTGTTTATATAAACTCGAATAACAATTTAAACCCAATTATTATGAAACATTTAAAACACTTATTAGGAACTTTATTATTGACTACTTTAATCTTTACAAGCTGTGAAAAGGACGATGACAACGACATTATTATCCGCGCTACGGCAGAAGATTTTAACAATCTAAAAGACGCGGCCTTAGAAGATTTAACACAAACATTCCAGTTTGATGCCGCAGACGGCAGTGTAAACCTAACCTCAGAAAATGGTGTAGAAATTTACATTAACACCAATTGTTTAACCTTAAACGGAAATGCCATTACAGGAACTATTGATCTAGAATTTGTTGAAATATTTGAAAAAGGCAATATGCTTACTACCAACAAACCTACTATGGGAATCATGCCTAATGGCGACAAAGCTTTATTACTAACTGGTGGTGAGTTTTTTGTAGAAGCCACCAAAGATGGGGAGGCTCTTGAAACCAATTGTGGCTTTCAAATGTTTATTCCGGCAGATTTAACAGGTGGAGTTGATAATGAAATGATTCTTTGGAATGGTATTATTGATGAAGATGGAAACCTTGTTTGGGAAGAAGAAAAAAGAGATGGTGCTCAAGGTGAAGGAGGTGTGTTTGCAGAAGGAAATAATTACTATGGCTTTTTCCAATCGTTCGGATGGTCTAACGTAGATAGATTTTACAACGACCCAAGAGACAAAACAACCATTCTTGTTGGAGTACCAGAAGGCTATGACAATACTAATAGTTCGGTTTACATTTCTTATGATGGTGAAGAAACTGGTTTAGCTCAACTTGATACTTATGATCCAGCTACTGGTTTGTTTAGTGAGCATTACGGACAAATTCCAATCGGATTAGAATGTCATATCATTTTTGCAACAGAAGAAAACGACAACTGGAAATATGCTATAAAAGAAGTAACTATTGTAGAAAATGATATCATCACATTTACTGAAAACGAAACCTCAGTAGTAACAGAAGCACAACTTACAACTATTATTAATGATTTACCATAAACAACTATTAACAAAAAGACCTACTTATATCTTTTTTTGTCCAATTTTTTAACCTATTTATCAAAAGCCAGAAACACCCAAGTTTCTGGCTTTTTTATTTAGTAATGGGTAACAAATCAAGCCTATTATTTATATAAAGATATAGCCCACAGAATATTATGAAAAAAAAGGTTTACATATTAATTTTAATAGCGCTTATCATGTTAGTGTTAAGTGCTAATATTATGATTGTAGCCTCAAATTACATAACAGATTGATTAACTTACAATTTTAAAACTATTTTTAAGCGGACACTTTTTAGTATATTTAGACCAAATAAAACCCTTATCGCTATGAACAAACAGCTATTTTTTATTTGCTTTTTATTTTTCTGTACTTATACTTATGGTCAGAGAATAGTAACCGATACAATTACTAGAACCGCAACTATAAATCATACTGCAAATGGCAACCAAGTTGTTTTTACACCAGAAACTCCAATTTTAAACCAAATAGCAGGAGCACCAAAAGCATTTTACACTCATTTCTGGGAATTTGGTGATGGTAATTACAGCACAGAAGAAAACCCTAAACATATATATAAAAACAAAGGTGAATACAACGTAAAACTTTGGGCAACCAATAATTATGATACAGGAAAGCCACCCACTACCCGTCCTAAAAAAGTGGCCATAACCAACGTTACAACCGAATATGAAGAAATAGCCTCTATGGATGAGGATTTTATCTTAAAGCGAAATAGAGAGCCTGTTCCAGACCAAGAAATGGTGGTTGTATTAAGCTACAAAAATATAAAAGATTATGTAACCAACGGAAAACTTTATCTGTTCTATAACGAACTGAAATATAAAGCCAATAATTTTGAACTGATAGAAACCAGAACACACCATAATGAAAACAAAGTTTCAACCGATGAATTTGCTTTTACTTATAACATTGAAAATACTAAAACGTATTTAGCTTCATCAACAAATGAACTCGTAAAAACATCTGAAGCCATACAAGATTCTACCGAAAAAACAAACCTTCCGTTAACCATTCAAGAATCCAAGACCTTATACAAAAACTGGAGGCTCTTAGAATTTGGAAATATGAACCCAAACGAGGAACGCAACATTTTTTTTAGTTTAAAAACCACACCTGAAATGGTTAAGGACACCAGTGCCATTATTTCTGTTCGTGGTATTTATGTACCCGATGCCAATTACGACAACCATAAAGTAAAAGACATGGAAATGGAAATCGTTACCTCGCACGACCCTAATAAAATGTCATCAAACGGCACCTTTATGAATTACAGATTAGTGCGGTTTAAAACCTTAAAATATAAAGTAAAATTCCAAAATAATGGCGAAGGCCCAGCACGTACCATTCGTTTAGAAACCGATATTCCAGACATGTTGGACAAATCTACTATAAAGGTGTTAGACATGTACCCTAAATGCGACATCTGCCCGAAACGTGAGGTTTTATATAGTTGTTTAGACACCTCCTTTACAGACACCCAAGCCATTTTTACATTTAAAAATATTTACCTTCCTGGAAGCGAACAAAAAAATGTTAAGGAATATGATTCCACCAAAGGCTTTGTAAAATACAGCATCAAATTTGCCAAAGATTTTCACAAAAAGTCTACAAAAAGTAGAACGGCAATCATCTTTGATAAAAATGATCCCATTATAACCAACTACTCCACCACCCGATTTTCACCAGGAATTTCTATTGGTGCCAAAGTAGGTGTCAATTCATTTTCAGATCTAAAAAACTCAGACAGTTATTTCTTTGGAGTAACCATTTCACCTTACAAATCATATCGCTGGTACTGGCAAATAGAACTTATGAACAATTTTCACAAGTATAATGCAGACACTTTTGTTAATGAGCAATTTGTTGACGACGCACAAGGCTTTAGATATTTACAGCGCACCACAACTAATGTGTCTTACGAAAATATAGATTGGGACATTCCTGTACTAGTTCGTTATAACCTCAATAATTACGTTGGACTTGGTGCTGGATTGCAAACCACATTTTCTTTAAATGAAAAGCAAGATCGAACTATTTTTATTGAGCAATTTGAAAGCGATGCAGCAGATGCCCCTACTTTTAATACCATAACAAACAATACCAATGAAACTAATTCTTTTGTAAATTTAAGAACTTCGGTGGTACTCGATGCAACAGCTGGATTTTCAAGAATTGGTCCAAGCTTAGGAGCTCGTTACGTTTTAAATCTAGAAAATAACTTTAACTATTGGCAGTTTTATGCCATCTGGAAATTCTGAGCCTAAGGCTCATTTTGGCAGTCCACTCTTATGTATAAATTATGTTTTTTTATTTTCTTTTTAACCTATGGATTTTCTTTTTCACAAAATCTTGAAGAATCTATTTATGTAGCAGCAGAAACCTTTATTAATAATCAAAATGAAACTTCGCTCCAGCTTTTAAACAACAAAGAAGCTTCTTTTAAAAGCCAAGTAAAAACTAAAGATGAACATTTGGCATTGGTTTTTTTACAAAGTCACAAAGGTTATTATTTAGATACTCATTCTAAATTAAAACAAGCTATTACAACCTATGAAGATGCTTTAAATAGATTTAACAAAAATGACCTTGCAAATATTTCAAATTTTGATATTATTGAAAACTGCTTAATACCCTTAGGGAATCTATACACAAAAATTGGCGATTATACCAATGCAGAAAGCACAATAAAACAGTACTCATATATAGCCCAAAACAACAAAAATACCAACCATCAAATAAGTGCTACTATTAATCTTGCAACACTGTATCAAACTATTGGGAAACACGAAACTGCTATAAAAATAATTGATGATGGGTTAAAAAAACTCAACACTTCCAGTAATAAAAGAAAACATTTACAACGTATTAAAACCGCTAATTTAATTGCCTTAAACAAATACGACGAAGCGGCTTTTTATAACCAAGAAAGTATTTTTTCAAAATTTCACACCTATAAAAACCAGTATATCATTGCTTTAAAAAAAGGCGACTATAATACAGCACTTACCTCCTTTAAAAAAGCGAAAAATGCTATGAATGAAGCCAAACTTACAACTCGTGATTTAGCCAAATTTTATGTTGAGGAAGCACAACTATATTATCTATTAAACAAACCTAATGAAGCTTTAAAAAGTCTGAAAAAGTCAACTAAAATATTACTACCTAATTTTGATAATGAGGGATTACCAAACAAAACCCATTTATATGCAGAAAATACCTTTATTGATATTTTTGATTTATATGCCAATTTACAAACCAACTCAGAAATAAAATTAGAAAGCTACAATTTAAGTTTTTACGTTTCCAATTTATTGCGAAATAGCTGGACATCTCAAGAAACTAAAACTTTAAACGAAACCAACAATAGAATTAGAAGTGAAAAATGCATTGATATTCTTTTAAGTCTATATAACAAAACTAAAATTAAATCCCATTTATTTGAAGCGCTTCAATATTCTGAAAACAATAAAGTTTCAACATTAAAAGAAATCTTTCAAAAAAAAACACGACTACAACACAATCCCAAAGACACTCTTTTAGCTAAAGAATTTAAACTTTTAAAAGACCAAGAGCACATCACAAGTTTACTAATAAATGAGCAATTAGGACATAACCAAGCATCAAAAATCAATGATTTAAGCAAGCAGCTTAGCGCTATTAGTATTCAGCTAAAAAAACTTAAAACCGCTATTGCAATAAAATACCCAAATAATGAAGCATCGTTTTCTTTAAAAACCTTGCAAAACAACTTAAAAACAGACAATTCGGTTTTAGTAGAATATTTTTATGGTGAGAGCAATATCTACCAATTTGTAATTTCAAACAACAACATTCTTTTAAACCGAATTAATTTAAGTACAGATATCAAAAATCACATCATAGAATTTATTCATCTTTTTGATAATGCTTCTATTATAAATAATAACATCTCAAATTATACATCAAAGGCTTTTAAGCTTTTTCAATTATTAAAATTTGATACCATACCAAAATCAAAAAATACAATTATTATACCCGATGGCCTCTTAAACTTCATCCCTTTTGAAACACTACTTACAACAAATACCAACTCATATTATTTTTCAAAAATGCCCTTTGTAATAAACAATCAAAATATTGTTTACAATTCCAGTATTTATTTTTATTTAGCAAAAAACAAAACAATTAAAAACAACAAATTATTAGGCTTTTTTCCTCTCTTTAAAAACACTAAAAAACAGCTTACTTATTCGCTTGATGAAGCTAATGCTATTAGAAATGAAATGACTTCGGAATTGTTTATAGCTGATAAAGCCACTAAAACTGATTTTATAGAAAATGCAAATAAATATGGCATTTTACATTTATCAACACACGCTAGCAGTGGTAATTTTTCAAAACCAGCTAATATTGATTTTTATGACAACACATTATTTTTAAATGAATTGTATAGTTTGAATTTAAATACAAACTTAGTGGTTTTAAGTGCTTGTGAAACAGGAGTGGGAAAACTTTACAAAGGCGAAGGAGCTATGAGCATAGCCCGTGGATTTCAATATTCGGGAGCCAAAAACTTACTATTCTCATTATGGCAAATAAATGATTTATCAACCTCACAAATCATGCAATCATTTTATAAAAATTATAGTAATACACAATCTGCTTGTCACTCAAACCAACAATCCAAACTCGATTATTTACAAAATAAAAATATTAGCAACGCAAAAAAATCACCTTATTACTGGGGGTCTTTTGTTTACTACGGCAAATTAGACAAACCAAACCATGACCATCTTTTATTTAATATAATTATTGGGATGGTTTTAGTACTTATTGCAGTATTTTTACTTTTGAAATACAAAAAACAACATGGAAAAGACACTGCAAGAATTTCTTCTTGAAAAAAATTACACTAAAATAAAATTAAAACTAACAAAGACCAATCATTTTGAAATGAAGGCTACCATTAATGGCGTTAAAGGAAATTTTATTTTAGACACGGGAGCTTCCAGTTCATGTGTGGGATTTGAAAGTATTGAAACTTTTAAACTTAAAGCTAAAGATTCTAAAATTATGGCAGCTGGCGCTGGAGCCATTAATATGGAAACAAAAATGGCTAAAAAAAATAAAATTAAAATTGGAAAATGGCAGCATAATAAAATTGTACTCGTTTTATTTAATCTAACCCATGTAAACACTGCTCTTATTAATCACAATTCAATGCCTGTAGATGGTATTATTGGCGCAGATGTTTTGAAAAAAGGAAAGGCCATTATTGATTATGAAAAAAAATATCTGTATTTAAAAACAAATGAATGAAAAAAAATTCGTAAATTGACTACTGCTATTAATAGTTCTTAGGGGAATTTTAAAAGCTCTAAATCATTCTGATTTAGAGCTTTTATTTGTTTAAAATTCTTTTTATTGACATGCTATCAAAAACACAATACCTTAGATTAGGTATGCAATATTTTACTTCTTTATCATGAATTAAAAACCTTTGAATCAAAAAAATACGAAAAACTGCGTATTTTTTTTCCAATCTATTTATTTTACTTTTAACCTGCTATTAATCAATACTTTTTTAAAGGTGATTTAAATAACTCTGTTCTGCATAGAGCAGAGTTATAAATCATTATTTATACATAATTGAAGTGAAAGAAAACAATACATTTTTAAATAAATACTTTGTGATTGGGTTGGCTATTTTGATAATTATAGTGATTTCTACAAATATTATCCTATATTTTTAATCTCATTTTAATACAATAAAAAAGGCATTGCATTTGCAACACCTTTTCAAAAAAAATAGTTTGTTATTTTATAACTCTAATGCCTTTTTAACATTGTTGTTCATTAATATTTCTGTTGGATTTTCTAAAGCTTCTTTAACAGCTACTAAAAACCCAACACTTTCTTTTCCGTCTATAATTCTATGATCATAAGAAAGTGCTACATACATTATTGGACGAATTTCAACTTTACCATCAATAGCAACAGGACGCTCAACAATGTTGTGCATACCTAAAATACCACTTTGTGGTGGATTGATAATAGGAGTAGATAACATACTACCAAAAACTCCTCCGTTAGTAATTGTAAAGGTACCTCCAGTCATTTCATCAACTGTTATTTGTCCATCTCTTGCTCGAAGTGCCAAACGTTTTACCTCTGCCTCAACACCTCTAAAACTTAAGTTTTCAGCATTTCTAATTACCGGAACCATTAACCCTTTTGGTCCAGAAACCGCAATACTGATATCTGCAAAATCATAAGAAATCATTTCTTTGCCATCCATCATGGAGTTAACAGCTGGATACATTTCTAAAGCTCTTACAACTGCTAAAGTAAAAAAGCTCATAAACCCTAAACCAACACCATGTTTGGCTTTAAAAGTTTCTTTATATTCATTTCGCAAAGCAAAAATAGGAGACATATCTACTTCATTAAAAGTAGTTAACATAGCTGTTGTATTTTTTACTTCAACTAAACGCTCTGCTACTTTGCGACGCAACATAGACATTTTACTTCTTGAAGTTCCTCTATTACCACCTGTAGGTGTTCCCATAGAAGGTACTGCTTGAATAGCATCTTCTTTAGTTACGCGACCATCTTTTCCTGTACCAGAAATAGCTCCTGCGTCCATACCTTTTTCAGCTAAAATCTTTTTAGCTGCTGGGCTTGCTGTTCCTGTAGCATAAGTTTTGGTTTCAGCCACTGGAGTTTTAGGCGTTTCAGCTTTTGGAACGTCTTCTTTCTTTTCTTCCTTAGGAGCACTGCCTTCAGGTTTTTCCGCACTTGTATCAATAAGACAAACGACTGCCCCAACTGCTACCGCATCACCTTCTTCTGCTTTTAGTGTTATAATACCACTTTCTTCTGCTGGAAGTTCTAATGTTGCTTTATCACTATCTACCTCAGCAATGGCTTGGTCTTTTTCAACATAATCACCATCTTCTACTAACCAAGTAGCTATTTCAACTTCTTTTATAGACTCACCTGGTGAAGGCACTTTCATTTCTAAAATCATTTTTTATAATTTTAATTGTATAAGAATTTCTATCTGTTTTATTTAAACTTTCTATTTAAGCATTATCAAAAATAGCATCAATGACTCTACGTTGTCTTCGTTTATCCCTTGTACTTGATCCGGGTGCTGGAACAGAATTATAAGGTCTTGAAACAACTTCTAATTTAACAAAATCCAAACGTTCTGAAATATGACCCCAAGCCCCCATATTTCTAGGTTCTTCTTGTGCCCAAATATATTTCTCAACATTTGAATACTTTTCAATAACTTGTTTTATTTTATCCTGATGTAAAGGAAATAATTGCTCTATTCTAACTAAAGCTATTGTATCATTTTTAAGGTTTTCACGTTCTGCTAATAAATCATAATAAAACTTACCTGTACAAAACACTAATTTTTTTACATGTTTAGGATTGATAGTATCATCTATAATTTCTTGGAAATTACCATCCGCAAGTTCATTTAAAGACGACACCGCTTTTGGATGACGCAATAAACTCTTTGGTGTAAAAACAATTAAAGGTTTTCTAAAATCACGTTTTAATTGACGACGCAATAAGTGAAAAAAGTTAGCTGGTGTTGTACAATCTGCAACAATCATATTATCATTTCCGCAGAGTTGCAAATAACGCTCTATTCGAGCTGAAGAATGTTCTGAACCTTGCCCTTCGTATCCATGAGGCAATAATACGACTATACCATTTTGAGATTTCCATTTGTCTTCTGCCGCCGATAAATATTGGTCAAAAATAATTTGTGCACCATTACTAAAATCTCCAAATTGAGCTTCCCAAATAGTTAAAGTATTTGGATTTGCCATGGCATAACCATAATCAAAACCAAGCACACCATACTCTGATAAAAATGAATTATAAATATACATTTCACCTTTATTAGCAGGGTTTGTATTTAAAAGATTGATACGTTCTTCTGAAATTTCATCACGCAAAATGGCATGACGGTGGCTAAAAGTACCACGTTCAACATCTTGTCCTGAGATACGCACATTAAAGCCTTCTTCAAGTAAACTTCCATAGGCTAAGGTTTCGGCCATACCCCAATCTAATTCATCTGTTTCAAAAACCATTTTAGCTCTACCTTCCAAGATACGCTCTGCTTTGCGTAAAAACTTAACACCTTCTGGAACGGTAGAAACAACTTTAGCTATGTTTTCTAAATTAGTTTTAGGAAAGCTTGTGTTTTCAGTCTGCAATATAGCATCTACACCTCTACGCACAAACCCTTTCCAACGTTCCTGCATAAACTCACGAACTTTTGATGATTCTTCTAATTTAGATTTTTCGTAGTGTGATTCTAAAGTAGACTTAAATTCATCAACAATCCCATCAGAATAGGCTTTATCAATTGTATTTTCAGCTATTAGTTTTTCTGAATAGATATTAAAAGGATTATTATGTTTTGATATTTCTTTATATAATTTAGGTTGAGTAAAACGAGGTTCATCACCTTCATTATGCCCGTATTTTCGATACCCTAATAAATCAATATACACATCTTTTTTATAACGCATTCTATAAGCCAATGCTAATTCTACAGCATGAACAACCGCTTCAGCATCGTCTGCATTAACATGTAAAACAGGAGATAAAGTAACTTTTGCTACATCTGTACAATAGGTACTTGAACGTGCATCTAAATAATTAGTAGTGAATCCTATCTGGTTATTAACCACAATATGTAAAGTACCTCCAGTTTTATAGCCATTAAGCTGACTCATTTGTGCTACTTCATAAGCAATACCTTGACCAGCTATGGCTGCATCACCATGTACAATGATTGGTAAAATTTTAGAATCATCGCCATTATAATCATTATCAATTTTTGCACGGGTAATACCTTCTGCTACAGAAGCTACCGTTTCCAAGTGCGATGGATTTGGCACCAAATTCATTTTAATAGATTTACCGTTTTGGTAAGTTTTATCTAAAGTTAACCCTAAATGATACTTTACGTCACCATCGATATGTGCGTCCTCAAAATCCTTACCATCAAACTCACTAAAAAGTTCATAAGCTGGTTTTCTAAAAATGTTTACCAAAGTACTTAATCTACCTCTATGTGCCATTCCTAAAACACATTCTTTAACACCATATTTTTCAACAGACATGTAAAGTGTGTTACTTAAAGCAGGAATTAAGGACTCCCCCCCCTCTAAAGAAAAACGTTTTTGACCAACATATTTAGTTTGCAAAAAGTTTTCAAAAGTAACCGCATGATTCAGTTTTGAAAGAATATATTTTTTAGTATCCTTATCAAAATTAGGTTGATTATCATTTACGTTAAGTTGATTTTGCCACCAAGCGATAACTTCTGGATTTCGTAAATACATATACTCCACCCCTATAGAACTACAATAAATTCTATCTAAATGGCCAATTATTTCTCGTAAAGATTGGGCACCACCTAAGCCTAATATTTCTCCAGCATTAAAAACAGTATCTAAATCATCATTAGACAAGCCAAAATTTTCAATAGCTAAAGTAGGTTCGTAAGTTCTTCTAGCTCGAACAGGATTGGTTTTTGTAAACAAATGACCACGCATACGGTAACCATCAATAAGTTTTACCACTTGAAATTCCTTTTGTACATGTTCTGGAATTTGAGCAGAAACCCCTTCTACTATTTCACCATCTAATCCATAGTTTTCTGATCCGAAATCATAACCCTGAAAAAAGGCTCTCCAACTTGGTTCTACAGAATCTGGATTCTGTGTATATTGTTCGTATAAATCAGCAAAATATGCTGTATGTGCTGCGTTTAAAAAGGAATATTTATCCATTATTAATTTTAAAATCGTTTTTCTAATTCAGAAATTTTTCAAAAATACAACTTTTGGTAAAACTAGATGTTTCTTTTATTATATTTATAGAGCAGATAGTCTGATTTAGTTAAATAATTAGCATTGTTGTTAATTTTTTATTGAATTATAATTTTTTAGATTTACATTTTAATAATTTTTTAAATAAAAAATCAAATCCCATAAAATCATTTAAAACCTTAACCTTATGAAACAAAAAATAATAATCGGTTTCTTATTAATAACAACTTTTAGTTTTTCGCAACAAAAATATACAAGTGATTTTTGGCAAAATGTCCGTTTTGGAGGAGGCATTGGACTAAGTTTTGGCGATGGTTTTTTTAGTGGCACTTTAGCTCCTAGTGCTATTTATGAATTTAACAATCAATTTGGTTTAGGCTTAGGTTTAAACGGTACTATAAACAATCAAAAAGATGTATACAAATCTACCATTTTAGGGGGAAGCCTTATTGGATTATTTAGCCCGATAAATGAGTTACAATTATCTGCAGAATTTGAACAACTTAATGTAAACAGGCGTTATGACACTCGATTAAACTTGGCTACTGACAATTATTGGTCGCCTGCGTTATTTGTTGGTGCAGGTTATCGCAATGGCAATATTACCTTTGGAATTAGATATGACATTTTATACGATACTCAAAAAAGCATTTATGCAGATCCTTGGGCTCCATTTGTCAGATTTTATTTTTAAGGCCTAAAGAGGCAAAAAAGTATCACCGGACTTAACACTCAACATCAAATCATAAATAGTTTTTCCTTTCAAGGTTTTTAAGATAAGATTTCTAGAAGGAACCAGAATATCGTGTAATGGGCAAGGTTTATCTTCATCACAAGCATCTAAACTTATCATGCAAGCAGAAAGTTTGTTTTTTCCATCAATAACATAAATAATGTCCAATACAGATTTCTTTAAATTTTCTTCACTTAAATAAAACCCACCATTAGGTCCTTTTTTAGAAGACACCATATTAACCTTAACTAACTCTTGCAACAGTTTAGCTATATAAGCTTGTGGCACGTTTATAGGAGCTGCAACATCCTTTGCCATTACTTTATTTTCCTTATTCGATTTTAAAGCTAAAAAAAGCACAGCTTTAATAGCATATTTTGAAGAGTTTGAAAGCATATGCAAATATAAAAAAATAAAAAAAGATATTTATATCTTAAATATGATTTTTATCATATTTATTATCCTATTAACATTATAAATTTGGGCAATTAAAAACCTATTCAAATGAAAACAATACTAAATATTTTAATGACATTATCAATTACACTGCTTATAAGCTGTGGTGGCAAAGAAGAAAAAAAGAAAGAAGGGTTTTCTTATGAAAAAACAACTCCTACGGAAACAAAAACTACAAAAATTGAAAAAGTAGCTCCTTCAGCAACGGTTGATTTAACAAACAAAGGTGTAGGTCCTATCAAATCATTAGTATTAGAATCAGAAATAGATCAATCAATGGCGTCAAATGGCGAAGCTGTTTTCAAAAAAATGTGCGCTGCTTGTCACCGAACTGACAAAAAATTTATTGGTCCTGCACCAAAGGGCATTTTAGATAGAAGAACACCTGAGTGGATTATGAATATGATTCTAAATCCCGAAGTAATGGTTAAAGAAGATCCATTAGCTAAGGATTTATTAATAGAGTTTAATGGAGCGCCAATGGCAAATCAAGGTATAAGTGAAGAAGACGCTAGAGCAGTATTAGAATATTTTAGAACCTTATAAAACATGAAACCAATTAAACAACTAATTCAACTTTTTGTGTTAGCTGTTTTTATTAGCTCCTGTAATAACGTAAATAAAAACGTACCTAAACCCTCTTCAGAAGCAAAAACAGAAACAAAATTGACAGATAAAACAGGTCAAGCTTTTATTGAAAATGATATAAGCACAACCGTTTTAAATATTGCAATGAACTCTAAAGACCATACAACATTAGTGGCAGCAGCACAGGCAGCTCAATTAGAAAATGCTTTAGTAAATGCTGGACCCTTAATGGTGTTTGCTCCAACCAACGAAGCTTTTGCAGCATTACCAGAAGGAACCGTTGAAAATTTACTAAAACCAGAAAACAAAAATGCACTGGCTAATATTTTAAAATATCATGTAACTCCTGGAAATTATTCTAAGGATTTTTTAAAGAAATTCAAAAAATTAGGACAAGCGAATAATGGTTATGTAAAAATAGAAGTTGTTAATGATGAGCCAATAATTGGTGGTGCAAAAATATTGGCAAGTATCAAAGCTGGAAACGGAATTGTTCACGTCATTGACAAAGTGTTGTTACCTCCAACAGAATAATATAAACTAAACTATATAATAATGAAAACAATAATAACACCTATCCTGGCAATTGTAGCGGTTCTTAGTACATTAACAAGTTGTAACAATTCTAACAATTCTGGTGCTCTCTCTAATAACAATGCAGAAAAAGTATATGTAGCACCTGGCGATCACGATTCGCACTATGCTTTTATTTCTGGTGGCTTTAGTGGCAATCTTACAGTTTACGGATTACCTTCAGGCCGCCTATTTAAAGAAATCCCTGTCTTTTCTCAATTTCCAACAAATGGATATGGTTACTCTGAAGAAACCAAACCTATGTTTGAAACCTCATATGGTTTTGTACCTTGGGACGACTCTCATCACCCAGATATCTCACAAACCAATGGAAAACTTGACGGACGATGGATTTTTATCAACGGAAATAATACACCTCGCATTGCACGAATCAGTTTAACAACCTTTGAAACAGAAGAAATAATTGAAGTTCCAAACAGCGCTGGTAACCACAGCTCATCATTTATTACTGAAAACACAGAATACGTGGTTGCTGGAACACGTTTTTCTGTTCCTGTTCCTCAAAAAGACATTCCTATTAAAACATATAAAGGAAACTTTAAAGGAGCATTATCTTTTATATCTGTAGATCCAGAACATGGCCATATGGATATTAAATTTCAAATTTTAATGCCTGGTTTTAACTACGATTTATCACATCCTGGACGCGGAAAATCTCATGGTTGGTTTTTCTTTACCACTTATAATACAGAAGAAGCAAATACGCTTTTAGAAGTCAACGCTTCTCAAAACGATAAAGATTTTATTGCAGCAATTAACTGGAAAAAAATTGAAGAATACGTTAAAAAAGGCGGAGGCACCATGATGCCTGCTAACTATGCACATAACGTATATGATGAACACAAACATACCGCAACTTCAACCATGAAAAAAGAAGTACGAGTTGTTAACCCTTCTGAAGTTCCTGGAGCTGTATATTTTATTCCAACGCCAAAATCACCTCATGGTTGCGACGTGGATCCTTCAGGGGAATACATTGTAGGAAACGGTAAACTTTCTGCAAATTTAACCGTACACTCATTCACCAAAATGTTAGACGCCATTGAAAATAAAAAATTTGCCGGCGAAGCTTATGGTATTCCTATTTTAAATTTTGAAGATGTTTTAGCTGGATCCGTTGAACAACCAGGTTTAGGGCCATTGCATACCGAATTTGATGGACAAGGCAATGCTTATACCACGTTCTTCATTTCTTCTGAAGTTGTAAAATGGAAATTAGGCACCTGGGAAGTGATAGACAGAAAGCCAACCTATTATTCTGTTGGCCACTTAACCATTCCTGGAGGAAACTCAGCAGAACCATTTGGTAAGTATATGTTTGCCATGAATAAAATAACAAAAGACAGATATTTACCAACAGGTCCAGAAATGGAGCATTCTGCTCAATTATATGATATTTCTGGCGAAAAAATGGAATTGTTATTAGATTTCCCTACCCATGGTGAACCTCATTATGCCGCAGCAATTCCAGCTGAAATCATAAAAAATAATTCAAGAAAAATATACCGATTAGATGAAAACCAACACGAAAAGAAAACACTTAGTGGATCAGATGTTAAAATTGTTAGAGATGGTAAAAACGTCCATATTTATATGACGATGATACGAAGTCACTTTGCACCAGATAATATTGAAGGTATAAAAGTTGGAGATAAGGTATTTTTTCACATCACAAACTTAGAACAAGATTTTGATGTCCCTCACGGATTTGCAATCATTGGTGCCAACAATGCAGAATTATTAATTGCTCCAGGACAAACAAGAACGTTAACTTGGGAACCAAAACAAGTAGGTGTTTGGCCATTCTATTGCACAGATTTCTGCTCGGCATTACACCAAGAAATGCAAGGCTATGTACGGGTATCTCCTACAAATTCAAACATAGAATTATCTTGGTCTTTGGGTGAAGATTAATATCATTAATCTTAGAGTTTAGGAAGCTGTTGTTTTAGTGTTTGTCTTTCTAATATAAGGCGAGAGTTGATTTATCGCTCTCGCCTCACTTTTTAAATCACTAATTACTGAATAATTAATTATACAATAATTGTTATGAAAAAGGCTGGAATTATAATGATAGTAGGAGCCTTGTTATTATTAGGGCTTTTTAAATTTCCCTTATGGAATATCATGCTTGGGGCTCCACAATACCCTGAACCATTAGGAATGAATATTTACATTCATGGTATTGAAGGTGTAGAAGAATTTGACCTTCAAAATATTGATGGCCTAAACCATTATATAGGAATGAAAACTATCCCAAAAGCAGAAGATATGTGGGAATTCTCAGTGTTTCCTATAGTCATAGTTTTTATGGTAGTATTAGGTACAGTTATTGGATTATTAGGCTATTTTCAGAAATTAAACTACAAATACTTTTTAGGATGGTTTTTATTAATGTCTGTATTAGGTATCTTAGGCATATATGATTTCAATAACTGGCTGATAGATTATGGCAGCAATTTAGATCCAAATGCTATTATTAAAGTTACCAATCCAGATGGGTCTCCAATGAGCTATAAACCCCCTTTAATTGGCTACCAAAAACTACTGAATTTTGATGTTGATTCATGGCCGCACTTAGGAGGTTACCTTATGTTTATTGGCATGACATTAACCCTTGTTGCTTTTTGGGCTGGCAGAAAAGCAAGCTTAAAACCAACAACACAATAGATTAACCTACAATTATAAAACACTATAGTCATGAAAATACTAAAACACTGTCCAATTATCATATTACTACTAATAGCAAGTAGTTGCCATGTAAAACCAGAAGCTATAAATTATGGAAGTGATGGCTGCCATTTTTGTAAAATGACCATAGTAGATAAAGTTCATGCAGCAGAAATTGTTACTAAAAAAGGGAAAGTTTACAAATTTGATGCTACAGAATGTATGATACATTTTATGGAGGAATTTGAAACGAATGAAGTTGAATTGTATTTGTCTAATAACTACACCGAACCTGAAGTTTTAGTTGACGCTACAAAAGCAACTTTCTTAATTAGTAAAAATATTCCAAGTCCCATGGGCGCTTTTCTTTCCGCTTTTAAAAATAAAACTGACGCGAAGAAACTTCAAGTTGAAAAAGGGGGTCAATTATACACTTGGGAACAACTTCTTTCAAAATTTAATCATTAAGCCATGCTTTTAAAATTCATCATATTCATACACATTATTAGTGCAACAATTTGGACTGGTGGTCACTTAATTTTGGCTTTAAGTTTTTTACCTAAAGCATTATCAAAAAATGACTTCAGCATCATAGAACAATTTGAATCAAAATTTGAACGTATTGGCGTTCCAGCACTACTTATTTTAGTAATAACAGGTATTTACATGGCTATTATTTATACCACAGATTTTTTTGAATTCGACTTTTCAAATCATCAAAACAAGCATATATACATCAAATTAATCTTGTTATTATGCACTATTCTACTTGCTTTACATGCTCGCTTTTTTTTAATTCCAAAGAAAAAAATAAAACAACTCGCATATCATATAGGTTTGGTTACTCTAATTGCTGTGTTATTTGTTTTTGTGGGATTTAGTTTAAGATCAGGAGGACTATTATAGCTTATGAAAAACATCAAAATCATATTATTAATCTCATTAGTTGTAGTTGGTAACGGCTTTGCAAATCAAATTGAAATTTGCAAAACGTGCCCTATTTCGACTTTAAAAGAAGGAATTGCACTGGCTAAAGATTTTGATACTATTATGGTTAAAAAGGGAACTTATAAAGAACATAATATTATAGTTGACAAACCCTTAACCATCATTGGTAAAAATTACCCAATAATTGATGGCGAATTAAAAGGCGAAATAATTACTGTTATAGCAGATAATGTTACGGTTGATGGTTTATTCATAATAAATGTAGGCAATAGCTACACTACAGATTATGCGGCCATTCGTGTTAAAAATAGTAAAAATTTCCTGATTCAAAATTTAGTGTTAGAAAAATTATTTTTTGGCATTTATATCGAAAAATCAAGGAATGGAAAGGTTTTTTATAATAAAATAATTGGAGAGGCGGTTGAAGAATATAATTCTGGTAATGGCATTCAACTTTGGTACAGTAAAAACGTTCTGATTGAACATAATTTTGTGCAGCATGTTCGTGATGGTATTTATTTAGAATTCTCTGACGATTGCATCATTAAAAATAATGTAAGCGCATTAAACGTACGATATGGTCTACACTTCATGTTTTCTAACGATGACACCTACCAAGATAATATTTTTGAAAACAATGGTGCTGGTGTAGCTGTTATGTTTTCAAGACGCATAAAAATGTATAACAACATTTTTAAAGAAAACTGGGGAACTGCGTCTTATGGTCTGCTACTCAAAGAAATAAATGATGGAGAAATCAAAGGTAATACCTTTGAAGATAATACCATTGGTATTAACGTTGAAGGTTCTAACCGCATTAATTACAAACACAACACATTTAAAAATAATGGTTGGGCCATTAAAGTCCGTGGTGCTTGCTATGCGAATATATTTACAAAAAACAATTTTTTATACAATTCCTTTGATATTGCTTATAATAGTAAGGTTAACGATAACAGATTCAACAAAAATTATTGGAGTAATTACACGGGTTATGACCTTGATAAAAATGATATAGGAGATACACCTTACAGACCGGTTAAATTATTTTCATACATCGTAAACCGCACACCAGAAACTATTATTTTATTACGAAGCATGTTTATTGATATTATTGATTTCTCCGAAAAAGTATCACCCGTATTTACACCAGATGACTTGCTAGACAACAATCCACAAATGAAAGAGCTAACATGGTAACAATAGAAAACTTACATAAAAAATTTGGAAAAAATCAAGTACTAAGCGGTGTTAATTTAAACATATTTGATGGCGGAATTTTTGCTATACTTGGCCCAAATGGCTCAGGAAAAACCACACTCATAAAATCTATTTTGGGGATGGTCATACCCAACCAAGGAAAAATAACGGTTTTAGGTCAAAACGTGAAAAACAACTCGGAGTATAGGTGTCAAATTGACTATTTACCACAAATTGCCAACTTTCCAAATAATTTAAAAGTTATAGAATTAATTAAAATGATTAAGGATTTACGTAAACCTACGAAAGAGGACCAACACCTAATTAAACTCTTTAAATTAGAACCATTTTTAAACAAAAAATTGGGCAATCTTTCTGGAGGAACAAAACAAAAAGTAAATCTTGTACTGGCTTTTATGTTTGATAGTCCTTTGGTTATTTTAGATGAACCTACAACTGGATTAGACCCTGTTGCACTCATAAGCTTAAAAGATTTAATTCAAAAAGAAAAAAACAAAGGAAAAACCATTCTTATCACATCTCATATCATGAGTTTTGTTGAAGAAATATCAGATGAAATTGTATTTATCTTGGAAGGAAAAATCTACTTTAAAGGCAGTATTGAAAAATTAAAAACCAAGACCAATCAACATGATTTTGAACATGCAATTGCGTCTATATTAACCGACAATTATGCTTAAAATTTTAAAATATAGTTTTTATGATTTAATGCGCAGTCGCTGGAGTTACGTGTATTTTGCTTTTTATTTATTGTTAGGTATTGTGTTGCTATTTCTAAACAATGATTTATCAAAGGCAGTCATCACATTAATGAACATTATTATTGTTTTAGTACCATTAATTGGAACCCTATTTGGCGTTATGTACTATTATAATTCGCAAGAATTTACAGAATTACTCTTAGCACAACCCATAAAACGATCCTCCATATTTTTAGGCCAATATTTAGGAGTTGCTTTGTCATTATCCTTGAGTTTAATTCTTGGTTTAGGTATGCCATTTGTATTTTATGGTCTATTTGAAAGTAGTGCCATTTGGGATTTTTCATTGTTATTAATAACAGGAACATTTTTAACCCTAATATTTACTGCTTTAGCTTTTAATATTGCTCTGTCTAACGAGAATAAAATTAAAGGGTTTGGATACGCCATATTACTTTGGCTATTCCTTGCTGTTATTTATGACGGTTTATTTTTAATGACATTAATTTTGTTTGAAGATTATCCATTGGATAAAGTATCATTAATTGGTACCATGTTAAATCCAATAGATTTATCAAGAACCTTAATATTACTAAAATTAGATATCTCGGCATTATTAGGCTATACAGGTGCTGTTTTTAAACAATTTTTTGGCACCAAATTTGGCTTTAGTATTTCTTTAGTAATGCTTACTATATGGGTCATGCTACCTCTATTACGAATTATTTTTAAATCTAAAAGAAAAGATTTTTAAATCATAGCAATAATTTTTAGTTGTAAAAACAACAAACTCAAACTTAAATTACAACTATTCCTCTTGAAGGTTTAACTTTAAACAACAACAAAAAATGAACAATCAATGAAGAAACTCATATTGGCATGTATCGTATTGGTTCTATTTTAAAAAATAATACATCCTTAGAAGGCAAAGTTTTAGGTAAAGCGCTTTCAGAAAAAACCAATTATAGTGGTTCATATGATGAAATAGAAACAGCGTCTTATACTATTTTAAACATTAATTTTGGTATTATTTTTTATAATAAACATGGGGAAACTATATTAAAACTTGTCATTGAAAATATTATGAATGCTCATTATTCCACCTATGCAAACTGGAGCAATTTACCTACAAAGGGCGTAATTTTTATGTGAATGCATCTTTTGTAATCAATTAAAAAACACCAGATACCTGAAAGGAATTTAAGAATATTTATTCTTAAACCACACCTTTTGCCATTCGCGCTTTAAAATTAAAAACGAAACGTCTTCAGATAGTTTTAAAATATCGTTTCCGTGCAATTCTTTGACTTGTACTTCTGAAACGTCAATAATATAAAGTAAGTTTAAATATTCAGTAAATTTTTCTTGAATGAGTTTATAAACCGTTTCATGAAGAATGAGTTTTAAACTTGAAGGTAAAATTTCTTCATGAAAATCTAAATCTACATTTGCCAAAAGAAAATCTTTATTAAGCTGGAGAATTAATTTTTTGTATAAGTCTAATTTATAGGCCTCTTCAATTAAAGCATCAAAATTCACAGGTAATTTCATAAAAAGATTTCCGTTTTTCGTGGAAATAAAAATTAATTATTAAACGTCTCTATTCATTAATTGATTGCCAAATGTTTTTAAAAGCTGTTTCTTTTCTTCTGAAATATTTAATGACTCCAAAACAGAAAAAGCTTTTTTGGTATAATTTTCAATTTCATTTTTAGTAGCTTCCAAAGCTCCCGATGTTTCAAAAATCTGCTTTACCTGATTAACTTTAGCTTCGTTATCATACGATTCACTTGTGTACAAATCATAAAGCTGAAGCTGATCTGCTTCAACAGAAAACTCCATAGCTTTGATGTACAAATAGGTTTTTTTATTTTCAATAATATCACCACCCACTTGTTTTCCGAAAGTTTCAGGATTGCCAAAAGCATCTAAATAATCATCCTGCAATTGAAAAGCTATCCCTAAATTTTTACCAAATTCGTAAATATTTTTTTGATCACTCTCTGTAGCTTTAGCAACAATAGCCCCCATTTGCATAGCAGCTCCCACTAACACAGCCGTTTTATACTCAATCATTTTTAAGTATTCTGCAATTGTCACCTTGTTTCTAATTTCAAAATCTACATCATACTGTTGACCCTCACAAACTTCCAAGGCTGTTTTACTAAATAGTTTTGCTAATGATTGAAAAACATCCGATTCATAATTTTCAAACAACTGATATGCCATAATTAACATAGCATCTCCTGAAAGTATCCCGGTATTTACATCCCACTTTTCATGTACCGTTTCTTTTCCACGACGCAATGGTGCGTCATCCATGATATCATCATGAACTAATGAAAAGTTATGAAACACTTCAACACTTAAAGCGGTATTCAACGCTTTTTTATAATCACATCCAAAAATATCGGCTGTCATTAAAGTTAAAACTGGACGTAACCGCTTACCTCCCAAATTTAAAATATAAACAATTGGCTTGTAAAGGTTTTTCGGCTCCTTAACTGTTGCGTATTTTTCTAAATAATCAACAAATTCTTTTTGATATTTTTCTATAGAAAGCATGTAACAAAAATAAATTAATTAGACATACTAAAAAGTGCAATCGTAAATTATATATTAAAAAATCGTAAACTTTGGAAACTTTTTTTGTTTTTAAAGTTTCCATGAGTATATTTGCACGCAATTATGAGAGACAAAATATTAACAGGAGCAACAGATTTATTTTTAAACTACGGGTTTAAAAGTGTTACTATGGATGATATTGCCAATGCATTAGGGGTTTCAAAAAAAACAATTTATCAGCATTTTGATAATAAAACCAAATTAGTAGAAGCTGCTACCTCACACGTCTTTCAATCTATTTCTGAAGGAATTGAAGAAATCATTGACTCAAATAAAAACCCTATTGAGGAAATTTATAGCATCAAACAATTTGTAACAGAATATCTTAAAAACGAAAAATCATCACCACAATATCAACTACAAAAATATTATCCAAAAATATTTAAAAATCTTAAAAACAGTCAATTTTGCATCATGCAGAATTGCGTAACAGATAATTTAAACAAAGGGGTTCAAAATGGGTTATATAGAGATACCATCCATGTTGATTTTATTTCAAGAATTTACTTCAATACATTGTTGATTATAAAAGACAAAGATTTGTTCCCCGAGAATAAATTTTCAATACAGATGTTAATGAGTAATTTTATTGAGTATCATTTACGTGGTATTTGCACACCAAAAGGTTTAGAAATTCTAAACAAGTATATAAATTCTAATCAAGTATAAAAAAATGAAAAGCAAACTAATAATACTCTTTAGTTTATTATTTTCCATTGGAATATTTTCTCAAGAAATACCAAAAAAAATATCATTACAAGAAGCTATCAATTATGCTTTAGAACATAACAGAACTGCTAAAAATGCTTTTCGTGATATAGAAGCAGCGAAAAAACAAAAATGGGAAACTACAGCAACGGGATTACCACAAATAAGCGCTGCGGTTGACTATCAAAACTTTCTAAAACAACAAATATCTTTAATTCCTGCAGAAGCTTTTGGAGGTACTCCTGGTGAGTTTGAAGAATTAGTATTTGGAACTAAGCAAAACATGACTGCTACAGCTACTTTAACGCAAAAAATATTTGACGGCTCGTATATAGTTGGACTACAATCTGCCAAAGTATTTTTAGAAATATCAAAAAATGCTAAAGAAAAAACAGATTTAGAAATAAGAAAATCTGTAATTGAAGCCTATGGAAATGTGCTTCTTGCTGAAGAAAGCTTAAAAATATTAGAACGCAACCTGAGTGTGTTAAAAAAGAATCTGAATGAAACCACTAAAATATATGAAAATGGTTTAGGTGATGAAGAAAGTGTAGAGCAATTGCAAATTACTCTATCAGGGGTAGAAAGTAATTTTAACAAAACAACCCGTTTAAAAACATTAGCATATCAAATGTTAAACATTACCTTAGGAATAGACATAAATTCCGAAATAGCACTAAGTGATAATTTAGAAAGTTTAACATCACAAAACATAGATTTAAAACTATTAGAAAGTGATGTAACTATTGAGAACAATATCGATTTAAAAATTGCAGAAAATAACAAAACTTCAAAAGAACTCCTTTTAAAACTTGAAAAAAGTAAAGGACTTCCATCTTTAAATGCATTTTTAAATGGAGGATATTCTGCCTATTCAGATACTTTTAGTTTTACAGACAACGACCAAAAATGGTTTGGATCATCTTTATTTGGCCTTAGCCTAAACATACCTATATTTAGTTCGTTAGGAAGAAGTGCTGCTACACAAAGGGCTGCAATTAATTTAGAAAAATCTGAAGACGATTTAACTGAAACCGAGCAACGCTTAAAGCTCCAATTAGAATCAGCAAAAAGCGATTATCAATTTGCTATAGAAGAATACACCAATAAAAAAGAAAACTTAAATCTTGCTGAACGTATTGAGAAAAAAAATCAAACCAAATTTTACGAAGGTATAGCGTCTAGCTTTGAATTAAGACAAGCACAAATTCAATTATATACTGCACAGCAAGAATTTTTACAAACCATGCTAAATGTTATAAACAACAAAGCAATGTTGGAAACAATTTCAAACACTATTAACAATTAAAATATCAATCGGGAAAGGATGAAAAACATATATTTATTAGTATTCGTATCACTTATATTAACGTCTTGTGGCAATGAAAACAAAAAATCGGTTGAAGATATTTTAGCTACAAATAATTTAGAACAAATAAGGGAGAGAAAATCTTCTTTAGATGCACAACAACAAGAAATCTCAGTTCAGTTAAAACAGCTCGAAGCAAAAATTAAAGAATTAGACCCTCAAGAAAAAATTCCTTTAATAACAACATTTACAGCTAAAGAAGATGTTTTCATACATTATCTTGAACTCCAAGGAAGCGTAGACACAAAACAAAACTTAGTTATATACCCAGAATATTCAGGAATATTAACACATGTATATGTAAAAGAAGGACAAAAAGTTAGCAAAGGGCAAACACTTGCTAAAATTGATGATGGCGGCTTAAGCCAACAAGTAGCACAAATGCAAATTCAAGCCGATTTAGCAAAAACTACTTTTGAACGTCAAGAGCGTCTTTGGAACCAAAAAATAGGAAGTGAAATTCAATTTTTACAAGCAAAATCTGCTTACGAAGCACAATTAGAATCCATAAAACAATTAAAACAACAAGTAGGTAAAACCATTGTTACAGCCCCCTTCTCTGGAACTATTGATGACGTTATTACCGACCAAGGAAGTGTTGTGGCTCCTGGACAATCTGCCTTATTTAGAATTGTAAACCTAAACAATATGTACATTGAAACAGATGTGCCTGAACGTTACATATCTGATATAACTCTAGGGAAAGATGTGCTAATAGATTTCCCAATTCTTGGCACTACAATGAATGCAAAAATTCGTCAAGCAGGAAATTTTATCAACCCAGCCAACAGAACTTTTAAAGTAGAGGTTGCTGTACCAAATAAAAATAACATCATCAAACCTAATCTAACGGCAAAACTTAAAATAAATGATTATACAAGCAACAACGCTATTTTAATTCCACAAAGTATCATTTCAGAAAATGCTGAAGGTCAACAATACGTTTATACTATAACCAATAAAAATAATAATGTTGCAAAAGCTAAACGCGTCATTATAGAAACTGGAAAAACACAAGGCGATTTTATAGAAGTACTATCGGGTTTAGAAAACGGTGAGGAAATAATTGATGAAGGTGCAAGAAGCGTTAAGGATGGGCAAGAAGTAAAAATTCTTATTAGCCAATAGCTTGTAGATGTAAGTCTTTAAAAAGTAACACTGAAAATTATGAAAGAAATTAAATACAGCTTCGAATATTTTAAAGTCTATCAAAAAACTTTAGGTTTTATTGACAATACTTGTAAGCCAACACTTAATTTACCAAACAGTGAAGATTACCATTTAAGTTCTCCGTTTAGAAGAACTTCTATTTCAATTGCATTAAATATTCCCGAAGGCTCAGGGAAATATCAATGCGCAGTTTAACAAATTTTTGAGTATCTCAAATGATACTATAGAAGAATACGTTGTGTGTTCAACAATTGCTAAAAAATTAAAAACTAATGACTGATAAAAAAAAACAAGTAGATAAAGAATTTGGATTATCATCTTGGGCAATCAACAACAAAACAACCATGTATGTGTTGATTGTATTAATATTATTTTTAGGAACTGGCGCTTATTTTAGTATGCCCAGAGAAAGTTTTCCGGAAGTAAAAGAAACCAAAATATATATTAGTTCAGTATACCCAGGAAATACAGCTGAAGATATTGAAAAACTAATCACCGATCCTATTGAAGACAAGCTAAAAACAGTGAGTAATGTGGTAGAAATCACCTCTACATCTCAAGAAGATTACTCCATAGTTATTGTAGAATTTGATGAAAATATCTCTGTTGAAGCCGCAAAACAAAAGGTTAAAGACGAAGTTGATTCTGAAACTTCAGGCGAAGACTGGCCTACTTTTAATGGCGCCAAAGTAGAACCAAACGTATTTGATTTAAGTATTTCTGAAGAATTTCCAATTCTAAACATTAATATTTCTGGTGACTACCCTATTGATAGACTTAAAGAGTTTGGCGAATATCTTGAAGATGAAATTGAAAGTCTTATTGAGATCAAACAAGTGGATATTCGTGGAGCACAAGACAAAGAAGTAGAGGTGGCAGTAGACATTTATAAAATGATGGCTGCTAAAGTAAGTTTTGATGATGTTATTAATGCTATTAACAGAGAAAACATGACCATGTCTGCGGGTAATTTAATATCCAGTGGACAGCGTCGTACCATTCGTGTTATTGGAGAAATTGAAACCCCAGAAGAACTTGAAAACTTTGTTGTAAAATCAGAAAACAACAACGCTATTTACTTAAAAGATGTTGCTCAGGTTACTTTTAAAGACGAAGACAAAACCACTTATGCAAGAGAGTTTGGTGAACCAGTAGTGATGTTAGACGTTAAAAAACGTGCTGGAAAAAACATGGTTGCTGCTGCAGAACAAATACAAATTATTGTTAAAGATGCTGTAGAAAATGTATTTCCACCAGATTTAAAAGTTAGTATTGCAAACGACCAATCTTCAAAAACTATTGGCCAAGTAGACGATTTGGTAAACAATATCATTTTTGGAATTATATTGGTAGTTACTGTTTTAATGTTCTTTTTAGGATTTAAAAATGCTCTTTTTGTAGGTTTTGCAATCCCAATGTCAATGTTCATGTCCCTTCTAATATTGAACACTTTAGGGTACACCATGAATACCATGATACTTTTTGGACTGATTATGGGACTTGGTATGTTGGTTGATAATGGTATTGTGGTGGTTGAAAACGTATACCGCCTAATGGAAGACGAAGGCATGAGCAGAATTGAGGCTGCTAAAAAAGGAATTGGCGAAATTGCTTTTCCAATCATCATTTCTACAGCTACCACAGTAGCCGCATTTATTCCTCTAGGTATGTGGCCTGGAGTTATGGGTGAATTCATGAAGTATTTCCCCATTACATTATCTGTTGTTTTAGGCTCTTCTTTATTTGTTGCCATCTTTTTTAACTCAGTAATGGTATCACAATACATGACTACAGAAGACAAAAATATGCCTTTAAAAAGTATCATTAAAATTTCTGCTATTTTTGGAATTATAGGCTTACTTATTATCCTCTTTGGAGGCAGCTATAGAGGTTTAGGCACCTTAATGATTGTAACTGTTATTTTACTGTGGATTTATAGACTTTTCTTAAGAAAATGGGCTAACAAATTCCAAAATCACAGCTTACCTCGTTGGGAGAATTTTTATGAAAAATCTCTCAGAGGTGCTTTAAAAGGCAAAAGACCTATATTAATAAGTGTAGGAACATTTATTTTGCTCATCATTGCTTTTATAGGTTTTGGAACCTCCGTAGGAACCCAACGAACTAAAGTGGAGTTCTTTCCTGACAATAAACCTAATCAAATTATAGTTTACATTGAATATCCGGAAGGTACAGATATTAAAAAAACCAATGCTATCACTAAAGATATTGAAGCACGTGTTTACAAAATTATAAATGATGAGGCTTATAAAAATGGTGATTATAATTTCCTAACTGAAAGTGCCGTATCTCAAGTAGGTGAAGGTGCAGGAAACCCAATGACTGATGGTGGCTCTGCAGCCGAAATGCCACATCGAGGAAAAATTACTGCCACCATGCGCGAGTACAAATTTAGAGAAGGTGCAGATAGTCAGGATCTCCTAAAAAAAGTGCAGGTTGCTCTTAAAGATGTATACCCTGGAGTTGCTATTTCTGTAGAAAAAGATGCCAACGGTCCTCCAGTAGGATACCCAATTAATATAGAATTAGAAGGGGATGATTATTCTGAATTAATCAATACTGCTGAAAAAATGCGCGATTTTATTAATTCAAAAAATATTGAAGGGATTGACGAATTAAAGATTGATGTTAACAAATCTAAACCTTCAATGCAAGTACATGTGGATAGAAAAAAAGCTGGGGAACTGGGTGTAAGTTCTGGACAAGTAGGACAACAATTGCGAAACTCCATCTTTGGATCTAAAGCTGGCGTTTTCAAAAAAGATGGTGAAGATTATGATATTTACGTTCGTTTTAATGAAGAAAACCGCTATAATACAAGTGCTATTTTCAATCAAAAAATAACATTTAGAGATGCATCATCAGGACAAATTAAAGAAGTTCCTGTATCGGCTATTGCAAAACAAAATAACAGCTCAGGCTTTAGTGCTATTAAACATAAAGATGTGAAACGTGTGGTTGTTTTATATTCTGCACTAACCCCCGGCTTTACAGATGCTGGTGCTATTGTATCTCAAATTCAACATGAAATGCAAGGCTTTTCAGGAAAATCAGAAAATGTTAAAATAGATTATACTGGACAAATTGAAGAACAAAGTAAACAAATGGCCTTTTTAATGGGAGCTTTTTTTACAGGTTTAGGATTAATATTTTTCATTTTAATATTCCAATTCAATTCCATTTCAAAACCAGGTATCATTATGATTGCTATTTTCTTAAGTTTGATTGGTGTTTTTGGTGGTATTGTACTAACGGGCTCTCCATTTGTAATTATGATGACCATGATGGGAATTATATCACTTGCAGGAATTGTAGTTAATAACGGCGTGGTGCTTTTAGACTACACCCAACTATTGATTGATAGAAAAAAAGCAGAATATAATTTAGAAGACGATGCCTATATTGAAAACGAAGAATTATTAGAAGCTATTGTTAAAGGTGGAAAAGCACGTTTACGCCCTGTACTTTTAACAGCTATCACCACCATTTTAGGATTAATTCCTTTAGCTATAGGTTTAAATATTAATTTCTTTTCCTTATTTAGCGAACTTAATCCTCATATTTATATGGGTGGAGATAATGTGGTTTTCTGGGGACCTCTTGCCTGGACTGTTATTTACGGTTTAATTATAGCAACGTTCCTAACACTAATAGTGGTACCTATATTATTCTACTTAGTAACCAGATTTAAAATGTGGATGTACCAAGATAGAATTTCGAAAAAGGAATTTATTGCCTCAGAAAACATGTTTGGTGAAAACTAAAAAATGAGTATTTAGGTTTAATAATATTTGTATGCGATACAATTTACGATGGAGAACAGTCTGTTAATCTAATTGTTCAACAAAATAAATCAAAACATACAAGCTTAAAAACTATTTATTTCTTACAATAAAAGCAGTATGGAATTTCAAACTACATTCCATACTGCTTTTAACATAATACTTCCTAACACATTCACAGATAGGTTTTAAATAAATAACATTGACTTAGGAATCAATTCCATTCAAAATCACCTGTTTCAATAGACCAGTCATTACCAAAAAATCCTGCACATTTTACAGCAGGTATCCCATTTTCTAAAACAGTATCATTAAACAATAACACATCAGGAAACGTTGTACCATTTACCAAATAATGATTCATATAAGCCGCTTTAAACCCTGTTTGTCCTGTTGCCGTAACAACTCCAACACTTGCTTTATTGCTATCTGACCGAGGTACTATAAAATACATACCCCATTCTGTACCTGCCAATACCTTTCCATTAAAATCCACTTTATTATCTTGAACTTGTATTGGGCTGTCTTTTAAAAGCATTTTCCAAGCACTATTATTGTCTTTATTTCCATAAACAACCACATTTCTATCTTTATATTTATTTAATGAAAAATCTACATCTTTAACAATTTCAATACTTCCATTGGCACGGTACCAAAATGTTTCAGCATCAAATCTAGCTCGATTATAATACCATTCATTTTCTGAAGGTAATCCCTTAGTTGCATATACAAACACAACATCATTATTAAAAGCATCTTTAAAGCCTCCGTTTCTATGTGGACCTTTTTCTTTTAAACTTGGGGTTGTAGTAAGTTGCCACTTTGATTCTGTTTTCTTTAAAAATATCGTTTTATTGCTTTTAATTTCGAAAACCTCCTCATCTACTTCAATGGTGTTTTTAATATCTTTTAAGACTGATAAATCAACTTCTATCAAAGCAGTATTTTCCGTCTTAAGTATATATTTATTTTCTTCTTTTGAAAAATCAAAGGAACTTGTTTCAAATGGCACTATTTGTTGGTGTATTGTTATAAAATGAGATGTTGCAGACACCCCAGGTGAACCTGTAAAAAATTCAAATGTTTTAATCTCATTAACGTCTTTAATAGTTCTATCCTTAAAAAAATCAAAGATTGGCTCCCAATCTATACTATGGTTTCCATACCAATGGGTGCCACCTGGATATTCATAATATGTAAAATCTGAATGAAACTTACCTAAACGTTCACGCATATCTCGAGCTATGTAAGTTGGCACTACACTATCTTCTTCACCATGTAGCACATACACCCCAAAATGCAAATAATTCCGAATAAGTTTTAAAGTCCTACTTGGTGTTCCCGCTCTATATATAAGACTTTCAACAGCTGTAGGCAAAGGTTTTGCTTTTAATCGAGCCACCACTTTAGGGGTTAAACCAAATCTAGACAACTGCTCTTGCGACATCTGTAATCTTCTTGTAAGAGATGCATCTCTATAAAGCAACAAGTCTGGGTAACCGGCACATGGAGCAATGGCTGCAAAATGGTCTGGATAAGTAGCTCCTAAATACCAAGTACCGTGTCCTCCCATAGAGTGTCCTGTTAAATAAATTCTCTTTGGGTCAGGTTCATAAATTCTTTTGGCTTCATTTAAAACCTCAAGTGCATCCAAACGCCCCCAATCTTCCCATGCAAAACCAAATGGTCGTCGATTGGTGGGAGCAATCACATTTCCCCAATCTTTCTGTTTATATGCATTAGCTTGATTTTCTGCTTTAACAGACGCTCCATGTACAGACAAAAATAAAGCTAACGAATCTTGTTGTTTATTAGTAGCTGGTGCTACACTAAAATATTGTACACTGCCATCAATATCACTTATAAAAGTTCGCTTATGTTTTTTATACTTTGAGTTAATTCTAATATTTGTTGTTGTTTTGGTATCAACCACTTGATTTCCATCTGACAAATTAAGAGTCATTTCAATTTTCCCTAACTTAGTAGTGTCAGTAACTGACGCAATTTTATAAGCAACTTTTTGCACACTTAAAGGTGCTATATCTTGAATTTTAGATTTCGTTACTTGTCCATTAATTTCTGATATGAGTTGATAATTCTTTATCCAATTTTCAGTTGTATTTATAACCCTAACAGCAGCTATATAATTTTTTTGTTCTTCCACTAAAATATCAGGAATTGTCAAGTCTCGAGTGGTTATTTGAACTTTTTTTTGTGGCTCAATCAACCTAGCCCGAATTCTTGGAAATCTGCCCACCTTCAAAACAAAGGTATTCATCCCTTTTTTTAATTTTAAAGGAATTAAATTCCACCCAAAATCATAATGATCACCTTCATGTGGTAATCCATTAATTAACGCTAAAGAATGCCCAGAAGCCTCAAAAAGCACGGTTTGTTCTATTGGTGATTTATAGCTCAAAAACACATAGCTTGACCTTAAGCTCCTATCATTAAAACTATTGGTACTATCTGTAGTTATTGCTTTCCATTTTTGTTCGTTGCCCTGAAAATCAATATCAAACACCTGGTTATTGCTTGGTAAATAATCCGATTCCATCAAAAATTTTCTAAATACCTTATCTTCAGGAAATGAGGAAGACTCAAAATGAAAATTCTGAATTTTTAATGCTAATCCAGATGTAAAAACGTGCAACAACTTACCCTCGTTAATGTCATCAACTTTTTCTTTTCCAAAGTATTCAACAATATTTCCTGTTTTATTTTGTGCTATTAAAATAAAAGGCATAAATAAACAAAACAAAAATACTGTTTTAATAGTAGTCATTATTTTCATCAGTAAATATATTTAATATCCTTAAAATTACTTTTTTAATTACATTTCAAAATATTTTTCGACCAACACCTAAACTCAAGCTTTAAAAGATTTAAAAAAGACATATTAAATAGTTAATCTACATAGTATTTCTTTAAATTTGCACCTCAATTTTAACAACAATGTACAGAAGTCATAATTGCGGCGAATTAAGAGTCGCAAACATTAATACAGAAGTAACCTTAGCAGGTTGGGTTCAAAAATCAAGAGATAAAGGATTTATTGTTTGGGTAGATTTACGCGACCGCTACGGCATTACCCAGTTGGTGTTTGATGAGGAACGCACTTCCAAAAATTTAATTAAACAAGCTCAAGACTTGGGGCGTGAATTTGTGATACAAGTTAAAGGCATAGTCATAGAACGCACCTCAAAAAATCCTAATATCCCAACAGGAGATATTGAAATATTGGTGTCTGAATTAACCATTTTAAACGAATCGATTCTACCTCCTTTTACCATTGAAGACAAAACAGATGGTGGTGAAGACATTAGAATGAAATACCGTTATTTAGATATTAGACGAAACCCTGTAAAGAACAGCCTAATTTTCAGGCATAAAGTTACTCAAGAAGTTAGAAACTACTTATCACAAGAAGGTTTTATTGAAGTAGAAACACCATATTTGATAAAGTCTACTCCTGAAGGGGCTCGTGATTTTGTGGTGCCTTCTCGTATGAACGAAGGTCAATTTTATGCCCTTCCACAATCGCCTCAAACTTTCAAGCAATTGTTAATGGTTGGCGGCATGGATAAATATTTCCAAATAGTAAAATGTTTTAGAGATGAAGATTTACGTGCCGATAGACAGCCAGAATTCACACAAATAGATTGTGAAATGGCATTTATTGAACAAGAAGATATTTTAAATGCATTTGAAGGATTGACCCGTCATCTACTCAAAGAAGTAAATGGTGTTGATATTGAAAAATTCCCACGAATGCTTTATGATGATGCCATTCGTTTATACGGAAATGACAAACCTGACATTCGGTTTGGTATGGAGTTTGGCGAGTTAAACACTGTTGCTCAACATAAAGATTTTGGTGTTTTCAACAATGCCGAACTAGTTGTTGGAATTGCAGTTCCTGGAGGTAATAGCTATACAAGAAAAGAAATTGATAAACTTATTGACTGGGTAAAACGCCCACAAGTTGGTGCTTTAGGTATGGTTTACTGCCGTGTTAATGACGATGGTACTTACAAATCATCCGTAGATAAATTTTATGATGAGGCAGATTTAGCTAAATGGGCAGAAATTACTGGTGCTAAAGCAGGCGATTTAATCTGTGTGCTTTCTGGTGACAAAAATAAAGTACGGACCCAATTAAGTGCTTTACGAATGGAATTAGCAGAACGCTTAGGGTTAAGAAATCCTAATGAATTCGCACCACTCTGGGTTATGGATTTCCCTTTATTAGAATGGGATGAAGATACCGAACGTTATCACGCTATGCACCATCCGTTTACGTCTCCAAAACCAGGTCAATTAGAATTATTAAAAACAAATCCTGGAGATGTAAAAGCCAATGCTTATGATTTAGTATTAAACGGAAACGAAATTGGTGGTGGTTCCATCAGAATTCACGATAAAGAAACACAATCCTTAATGTTTGATTATTTAGGATTTACACCTGAAGAAGCTAAAGCACAATTCGGATTTTTAATGGATGCTTTTCAATATGGAGCACCACCTCACGGAGGTTTGGCTTTTGGACTTGATAGGTTGGTAGCCATATTAGGTGGACAAGAAACCATAAGAGATTTTATAGCATTTCCTAAAAACAACGCAGGTAGAGATGTCATGATTGATGCCCCTGCCCCTATTGATGATGAACAATTAACAGAATTAAGTTTAAAACTTAATTTAAAATCATAAAAATTAAATCCTGCTAAAAGCAGGATTTTTTAGTAACTCGCATTTTATGCCTAAGCAAACTATTTTAAAGAACATACTTATTTGGAGAGCAAAACATATTTCTCACAGACAGTTTGTATATTTATTGAGTATTCTCATTGGGTTTACTTCTGGTGTTGGTGCAGTTGTTTTAAAAAACCTAACCCACTTTATTCAACATCTATTAGAAGGAAAATTAATAAATTACTACCACCATGCTTTTTCCTTTTTATTTCCTATTATAGGTCTTACACTAGTTTATCTTAGTATAAAGTATATTATTAGGAATAAGGTGAGTCATGGTATTCCATCAACTCTATATGCCATTTCAAAACGAAAAGGCATCATGAAACGGTACCAAATGTTTGGTTCTTTATTAACAGCTCCATTAACTGTTGGTTTTGGTGGTTCTGTAGGTTTAGAAGGCCCAACAGTAGCTACAGGTGCTGCTATTGGCTCCAATATTTCGAGAATGTTTCATATGAACCAAACTACTCGAAATTTACTAATAGGTTGTGCCGCTGCTGGTGCCATGAGTTCTATTTTTAAAGCACCTATTGCCGCTATTATTTTTGCTATTGAAGTCTTTAGTTTAGACTTAACAATAGCATCTATGTTACCCCTTTTATTAGCATCTCTTTCGGCTATTTTAACATCCTACTTTTTCTTTGGTGATGATATTTTATTACCTTTTATAATTGAAGATAAATTTGTTATTTCAGATGCACCATTTTATATAATCCTTGGGGTTTTTGCAGCTTTCACTTCCATTTATTTTTCTTTGGTTTATGATAAAATTCATTCCTTTTTCCATAAAATAACATCACCTGTAAAACGCTTAATGATTGGAGGCTTAGGATTAGGGATTCTTATTTATTTTATACCACCACTTTATGGAGAAGGCTTTGATGTTATTAATAACCTTATTGCTGGTAATCCTGAAAAAGCTTTGGAAAATAATATTTTTCACTTAGACTTAACTAATGTTTGGACCGTCATTTTACTTTTGGTTGGATTGGTATTTTTTAAAGTTATTGCTAGCGCATTAACTTTTGGAGCAGGTGGAGTGGGTGGTATTTTTGCACCAACACTTTTTATGGGTAGTATTATGGGTAATTGCATCGCTAAAATAATTAACAATTGTGGACTTTTTAACACACCTATTTCCGAAAGTAATTTTACATTAGTAGGAATGGCCGGCTTATTAGCAGGTGTTTTACATGCTCCTTTAACTGCTATTTTCTTAATAGCAGAATTAACAAGTGGCTATGAGCTTTTTATCCCCTTAATGCTTACCGCTACGATTTCATTCAGCATTACCAAATACTTTAGTTCCCACTCAGTTTACAATATGGAATTGGGTAGAAAAGGTGAACTCATTACACATGACAAGGATCATGCTGTACTCACACTAATGGATATCGATAAAGTTATAGAAACCAATTTCATAGCTATTAATCCTAAAATGAATTTAGGAGAGATGGTGCAACAAGCTGTTATAAAATCAAATAGAAATATCTTTCCTGTGGTCAATAAAAAAAACGACACGTTACGTGGTGTTATTTTATTAGATGATTTAAGACCCATCATGTTTGATCAATCGTTATATCTTGAAGTTACTGCAACAGATATTATGCAACCAGCACCAGAAATTATTAACCTTGACAAGGATAAAATGACAGATATTATGAAAAAATTTCAAGACAGTAGTGCTTGGAATTTACCCGTTACAAAAGATGGTAAATATTATGGGTTCATATCAAAATCAAAACTATTAACAGCTTACAGACGACAATTAATTACCTTACAAGGAAAGCAGTAAATTTAGAACCAAATCACCTTTTTCCAAATTCACAACTTTAAGTCACAAATATTACCACTGCTTTTATCTACAGATATTTTTTTTAGTACTTTTATCAAATGCCATCTAACTTAAAAAACCCATTACGCAAATTTCTAATATGGAAATACAAGTATATTTCTGAACGCCAATTTGTTTATATTCTTAGTATTTTAGTTGGCTTTTTAGCAGGTATGGGTACAGTGGTACTTAAAAACTTAACTCATTATATTCGTCAGATATTTGAATTAGATTTTTTTAGCAACTATCAAAACTCACTTTATTTTATACTCCCCATAATAGGGCTACTACTTGTTTACATCATCAAACAAACATGGTTAAAAAAACATATAGGACATGGCATTTCAACCACATTACACGCCATCTCAAAATTAAATGGTATCATCCCTCGGTACAATATTTTTGCAGCATTAATTACAGCACCACTAACCGCAGGATTTGGGGGCTCTGTTGGACTGCAAGGACCTGCGGTTAGCGTTGGATCCGCTTTAGGCTCAAATTTAGCTCAGCTATTTCGCATGAGTACTAAAACTCGTTTACTTTTAGTGGGCTGTGCATCTGCAGGCGCAATGGCTTCTATGTTTAAAGCACCAATTGCTGCCATTATTTTTGCTGTAGAAATTTTCAGTTTGGATATTGCATTTGCATCTTTAGTTCCTTTGTTATTGGCATCAGCATCAGCTGTATTAACTTCATACATGTTTTTAGGCACCGATGTATTGCTCCATTTTAAATTAGTAGATAAATTTGAAGTAGATCACATTCTCTTTTTTATTCCTTTAGGAATTGTAACGGCTTTAGCTTCAGTATATTTTTCAAAAGTATTTTTTGCCATCACCAATTTTTTTAAACAATTTGAAAGCAGAGCAATACGTCTATTAATAGGCGGCTTAGCCATTGGTACCATGCTATATTTTATACCACCACTTTACGGTGAAGGTTATGGCATCATGAACAACTTGTTAAAAGGAGATCATCTTGCTGCTATTGGGTCAACACCTTTTAATTTTGATTTATCAAATATTTGGGTTGTTATTGCACTTTTGCTTGGCATTTCTGTTTTTAAAGCCATAGCCATGACCACTACTTTTGGTGCTGGTGGCGTAGGAGGTATTTTTATCCCAACGCTAGTTATGGGAAGCGCTCTAGGGAACGCTTGTGCCAAAATAATTAATAATTTAGGACTAAACATTCATGTATCAGAATCTAATTTCACCTTAATTGGTATGGCAGGACTCATGGCAGGCGTTCTCCACGCTCCTCTCACTGCTATCTTCCTTATTGCAGAAATTACTGGTGGCTACGAATTATTTGTTCCACTAATGGTTGTGGCTGCCATATCATTTGCTATTACAAAATACTATGTTTCTCATTCTATATACACCATGAAACTTGCAGAACGAGGCGAACTCATGACACATGACAAAGACCAAAATGTACTCATGGTTTTGGATATTGATAAGGTCATAGAAACAAATTTTATCATATTAAAACCTGAAATGACATTAGGAGAAATCTTAAAAAAAGCCGTTGCTAAATCCTCTAGAAATCATTTCCCTGTGGTTGACAACAATCATGAACTATTAGGCGTTATTCGATTAGATGATATCCGACATATGATGTTTGATACCAATTTATATAACACTATAGATGCAGCAAGCCTTATGCATGCCGATGCTGGCATTATTGATTATGATACTGATAATATGAACAGTATTATGGATAAATTTAAAAATAGCGGTGCATGGAATTTACCTGTCATTAAAAGTGGAAAATACTATGGGTATATTTCAAAGTCTAAATTACTAACGGCTTACAGACAACAACTTATCAAATTCACTAAATAAATTCTATGAGTCTTATTAATCATTTTACTCAAACAATAAATTAATTATGAAATACCTCATCATCATACTAACCATCTTCGTTTTTACAAGCATCTTCTTAGGACTTATATTAGATGTGCCTTACTCACAAAAACTAATTGGCTTTGGAGTCATGGGTTTATTTTTGATCGTTTTCCCTCTATTTTCATACCACCGTTGGAAAGACAAAAACCCAAAGGACTATATGCTTACCAAAGAAAATTTGGATAAAATGAGAGAAAACCAAAAAGATGAAAGCAAATATTAAGTTTTTAAAGAAAATTTGGTTCTCCTCAGAATCGTACTTACTTTACAATAGCAATTCAATTTAAATTCCGTTTTTCAATAAAAAAACGCTTTAAAAGTACAGACGCCTCATCTTCTAAAACACCACCTCTGATGATGGTTTTAGGATGTAGCTTCGTTTTTAAATTAACACAACCCCGCTCTACATCTCTCGCTCCATAAACAATATTAGAAATTTGACTCCAATACAAGGCCCCTGCACACATTTGACAGGGCTCCAAGGTAACATACAGTGTACAGTTTAGAAGATATTTTCCTCCTAAAAAATTAGATGCTGCAGTAATAGCTTGCATTTCAGCATGAGCTGTTACATCAGTTAAAGTTTCCGTTAAATTATGTCCTCGGGCAATAATTTTATTATCAATGACAATCACAGCTCCCACAGGTATTTCTCCTTTTTCATAAGCCAACTCAGCTTCTTGAAGAGCGCGTTTCATAAAATAGGTATCATCAAAAGGTTCTATCATAATAGCAAAAATACGAATTCATTCTTGTACTTTTGCTTGGTGCAAAAAAGTCTATTACATACTATTCATACCCCAAAAGAACTTCGTCTTTTAAATCAAAAAGACTTACCACAACTTGCACAAGAATTACGTGAGTTTATAATAAACATAGTTGCTACTAAAGAAGGACATTTAGGGGCTAGTTTAGGCGTTGTAGAATTAACCATTGCCTTGCATTATGTTTTTAACACCCCAATCGATCAACTTATTTGGGATGTTGGGCATCAAGCCTATGGGCATAAAATTTTAACAGGTAGAAAAAATAATTTTCATACCAACAGACAACTTGGAGGCATCAGTGGCTTTCCAAATAGAAACGAAAGTAACTATGATA
This sequence comes from Pseudalgibacter alginicilyticus, assembly GCF_001310225.1. Taxonomy (GTDB): domain Bacteria; phylum Bacteroidota; class Bacteroidia; order Flavobacteriales; family Flavobacteriaceae; genus Pseudalgibacter; species Pseudalgibacter alginicilyticus. The sequence continues at coordinate 2,207,586 of NZ_CP012898.1, forward strand.
CTTTTGGAGTTGGTCATGCGTCCACCTCAATTTCGGCAGCATTAGGAATGGCAATTGCTTCCAAATTAAAAGGCGAATTTGAAAAACAACATATAGCCGTAATTGGAGACGCCAGTATTGCAGGAGGTATGGCCTTTGAAGGCTTGAACCACGCAGGTGTTACAGATACTAACTTATTAGTTATTTTAAACGATAATGCTATTGGAATTGACCCTAGTGTAGGCGCACTTAAAATGTATTTAACCAATGTAAAAAAAGGTACTCAAAAGCGAAATAATATTATTAAAGCCTTGAATTTTGACTACTCTGGCCCTATTGATGGACACAATATTAATACCATCATTTCTGAATTAAAACGCCTAAAAAAAGTAAAAGGACCTAAATTTTTACATGTCATTACCACTAAAGGTAAAGGTTTAAAACAAGCTGAAACAGACCAAGTAAAATACCATGCCCCTGGGCTGTTTGATGCTAAAACAGGTGAATTGATTGTCAAATCTGGTTTCAATCAACCACCTAAATATCAAGATGTTTTTGGATTTACTATAGTAGAACTTGCCAAACTAAACAAAAAAATTATTGGCATTACACCTGCAATGCCAACAGGCAGTTCGTTAAAATATATGATGGACATTATGCCTGATCGTGCTTTTGATGTGGGGATTGCAGAGCAACATGCGGTAACATTGGCAGCAGGAATGGCAACTCAAGGGTTAATCCCATTCTGCAACATCTATTCTACCTTTTTACAACGAGCTTACGATCAAATAATTCATGACGTAGCTTTACAGAATTTACCTGTTATTTTCTGTTTGGATCGCGCAGGATTAGTTGGAGAAGACGGTCCCACACACCATGGTATTTTTGATTTATCATATCTACGAAGCATACCCAATCTTATTATTTTTGCTCCACGGAATGAAGTGGAATTACGAAATATTATGTACACAGCTCAATTGGGCTTAAAACACCCTATAGCTATTCGTTATCCTCGAGGACAAGGTGTAACGAGGAATTGGAAGCAGGCTTTTACTAAAATAGAAATAGGCAAAGGTACTCAACTTAAAAAGGGGGATAAATTAGCTATTTTAAGTATTGGTAGTATTTCAAAAAATGTAACAGAAGCCATTATTGATTTGCAAGTATCACATTACGACTTGCGCTTTGTAAAACCTTTAGATGAAACTTTACTACATGCTATTTTTAAAAACTATGAAACCATTGTTACCATAGAAGATAATAGTATTAAAGGTGGTTTTGGATCTGCTATTTCAGAATTTGCATCAGAAAATAATTACAAAAACACTATAAAAATCTTAGGAATTCCTGACGTATTCATAGAGCATGGTGATGTTGGAACACTTCAAAAATCTGTTGGGTTAGATGCTGAAAACTTAAAAAAACGTTTTAGTTTACTTTACCGTTAAGAATCTCCTAAATGTTTTATACTATTAGATAAAACTTATAAATTTGTTTGAATTCGAATATTTTTCACTCAAAATAAAATCGATTTCATTATAATAATTTCTATAACACCCATTATTAAAACTCATATGAATCATTTAAAAAATAAAAAAGCCATTATTACTGGTGGTGGTAGAGGACTTGGAAAAGCAACTGCAATAGCTTTTGCTAAAGAAGGTATAGACGTTGCCATCACAGGTAGAAATGAAGCTGTTTTAAAGCAAACAGTTTCTGAATTAGAACACTTTGGAATTAAGGCTACCTATGCTGTTTTTGATGTTGGTAATTATGAGGATGTTAAAATAGGAATTGCTACCATTATAAAAGAATTAGGCTCAGTTGATATTTTAGTAAATAACGCTGGAATTGCTGCTTTTGGAACATTTAATGATATGCCTGTTAGCGAATGGAGCCAAATTATCCAAACCAATGTTATGGGTATGTATTATGTAACCAAAGAAGTTTTACCTTATTTGATAAACCAAAATGAAGGCGATATAATTAATATATCGTCTACAGCAGGATTAAGTGGTAATGCAACCACATCGGCATATTCAGCATCTAAATTTGCAGTTATTGGTATGTCCGAATCTTTAATGAAAGAGGTACGTAAAAACAATATTAGAGTTTGCACATTAACACCAAGTACTATTGTATCTGATATGACAATTGACTTAGGTATTGCAAAAGAAGGCACCGAGGATAGTGTATTACAACCTGAAGACTTTGCTGAATTGATAGTTTCAGGATTAAAGCTTCCAAGAAGAGCGATGCTTAAAAACGCTTCTTTATGGTCTACAAACCCCTAATTTACAAATATTTTTAAACACAGAAACTCTGCATATTATTAGGGATTGAAGAAAGTTATTTAAAATTCAATCCCTTTTATTTTTTTATAATCCAAAATAGCTTTGCTATCTGAAAGCAACGACACATAATAACACACACTTGAAAGCCTATTGTATAAACTACTATCATCCGTTTTGATATTATTAGGCAAGCCTTTTAAAATAAGCTTATCATAATTGGATGCCGTATTGTTATAACAATTATTAGCTGCTTGTGTATAAGTATCCAACAAGGTATTTATAACACCATACCCTGCAATTTCTTTATCAATAACTTCGGTAGATTGATAGATGTTTTCAACACTTATTTTTATGATATCTTTTATTTGAGCGTTATATTGACTTTTATCAAGTAATGCACAATCAAAATCACCGTTTAAAATAGCTTTTTCATGTTCCATAAAAATTTCTACAGCTTCGTTTATGAGGTTTCCTATGGCAAGTGCACGCAAATAACCAATACGATCTTGTTTGGTAGAAAGTGCATAATAATTTTCTGGACGGATGTTACTTCTTATTATTTTGGAAAGGTATTCTAAGGCAAATTCCTCTTGAATTAGACCTAAATTAATTCCATCTTCAAAATCAATGATGGTATAACAAATATCATCGGCCGCTTCAACTAAATATGCCAATGGATGACGTGAATAACTTAAGTGATCATCACTTCGTTTTAACAAGCCCAACTCGTTAGCAACATCTAAAAATTCTTTTTTTTCAGACTGAAAAAAACCATACTTTTTGTCTGCTATATGGTTGGTTGGTTTTTTAGGTAAAGATTCTTTAGGATATTTTGTAAAAGCACCAAGTGTAGCATAACTTAAACGTAACCCCCCTATGCGTCCCGCTCTGCTCTCAGTTAAAATTTTAAAACCATTAGCATTACCTTCAAAATCACATAAATCTTGATATTCTTTTTCTGTTAGTTGATTTTTATAATGTTTCCCATTTCCAGTTTTAAAAAACTCTCCAATAGCTTTTTCTCCAGAATGCCCAAAAGGCGGATTTCCAATATCATGAGCCAAAGCTGCTGATGCAACAATAGCTCCAAAATCATTGGCTTGATAACCATGAATGTTATGTAAATGTGGGTGTTTTTCTAATAATTTTTGCCCTACACGTCTTCCTAAACTTCTACCAACCACACTAACTTCTAAACTATGCGTTAAGCGTGTGTGTACAAAATCAGTTTTAGATAGTGGTATAACTTGGGTTTTATCTTGAAGGCTTCTAAATTCTGAAGAAAAGATAATTCTATCATAATCTACTTCAAATCCTAATCGGGTTTCATCTTGTTCTTTTCTTAAACGTTTGTTGGTATCGCCAAAGCGTTTTAATGATAGTAATTGTTCCCAGTTCATAGTATCTTTTTTGCGGTAGCAAGATACTTATTTTCTCTTCATTTTATATTTGAATTAGATAGAATATCTGTGCGGTTAACTTTTAAAAACCCAAAACAAAAGAAGCTATTTCAAAAACTCGTGAATTTACTATTAGAAATTTACGTAAGTAAAAATATTAAATTGGTCTCTACCATTAGTTTCAAAAAACTGATTCATATAACCTGCTTCCAGTCTTATATTACTATTTAAATTATAACCTATTCCAGCATAGACTCTATTTCTATCAAATACAGATGTTTCTGTGTTTAAAAAAACCTCATTATAAGCAGAAGCATAAAAAGCATTATCCTCTTTATTGGTGAAAGGAACATTTAACGCAAGAAAATAACGAAAACGCATTTTAAAATCATCTTCAACAAAACGTTGTTCAAAGCGATATCGGTGGTTTAACTTTACGCTACCAACTGTCTGACCAGAAGTAAATTGTTGAAAAATACGGTGCTCATTTACCGATGTTTTATCATCTGATGCTCCTTCTGTATAATTTTTCGACAATATGTAACCATAGCCCAATAACAGATTGTTTTTACTATCATTAAATGTATATCCCAATCCTGTTCTTAAAAGCAATTGCTCTAAATCGCCAATGGCGTTATAATTTCTATATTGAATTTCATTATGGATATTCCAGTTATTATTAAGTTTTTTATTTCCTATATAAATTAACCAATTACCGAAATCACTTTCTTGACTTTGAGATAATATGGGCAGTATTAATGTTACCATTAATACTGCCATACTAATTTTCTTTTTCATTTTCTTTTTTCCCATCAATAGGTATTGTTATGCAAAAGTGACTTCCCCTGTATTAATATCATACATGGCTCCAATAATCATAATTTCACCATTTTTCTCCATTTCTGAAAGAATTGGGCTCTCTTCATGAATTCTTTGAATTGTTAATTCAACATTTTTTTGCGAAACACTATCAACAAACTCTAAATTTTTAGAAGTTCTTAAACTTTCATCTTTAGGTTCTGAAACAGCATTAACTGCAGGCGTTATTTTTTCAATAAGCTTAGTTAGGTTTCCCATTTCTGCATGATCACAAGCCCCTTTAATTGCTCCACAACTTGTGTGTCCTAAAACAACAATTAATTTAGTTCCTGCCAGTTTGCAAGCAAACTCCATACTTCCTAATATATCTTCATTTACAAAATTACCGGCTATCCTAACGCTAAATATATCACCTAAACCTTGATCAAAAACCAATTCGGCAGAAACTCTAGAATCTATACAGCTTAATATAGTTGCGAAAGGAAACTGTCCTTCACTTGTATCATTTACTTGTTCTAATAAATTTCTATTTGCTTTTAAATTATTTTGAAACCTTTGATTTCCCTCTTTTAAAAAGTCTAATGCCTTTTCAGGAGTCATAGTTGCTTGTGTTTCTTTTGTATGTGCTTTCATATTAATATTTTTTTTAAATAATATAACTAAAATTAAACTTCCAAAGTAGGCTCAATATTATCTAAATGGCTTGATTCCTTAAAATTACCGCAAGCTGAAATATAATTTATATTTATATCATTCTCTTTAGAAATAGATTTTTTTAGTCTTCTTGGTAAATATCCGTTTCTTATTATAGAAGTTGCTTTAGGCTTTTTCACAGCTTAGAAGTTATATTATTTTTCATTATGTTTTTGTTTTTAACTTAAGCTTAACTTTGATTTTGGTCTTTCCTTAAAGAACTTCACAAAACTTTCAGGATTTTCAACAATACCTCGTTTTGATACTAATTTAATGTCAATCTCTCGCTCCTTTGCTTTAAACAGAAAATCTTCTAATATCTCAATAATGTCATAATCTAAATATCTTGTTTTTATTAAATCAATCTCTAAATAGGTATTTCTTGGTAGGTTATCCAATTCTTTAAGAATGGCCCCTTTATTAAAGAACGTAACCTCTTCCGCTAATGTCATTTTTATTTTATGCTTACCATTGCTTTTATCTTCAATATTAAGAAAATGAGAATTCTGGTAACTTTTAAGTAATATAACTATAATTCCAACTAATAAACCTATACCTATACCAACTAATAAATCGGTAAAAACGATACCTATAATTGTAGCAAAAAACGGCACAGACTGCTTCCAACCTAAGTCGTACATTTTTTTGAACAATGCCGGTTTAGCTAATTTGTAACCAACTAACAATAATATAGCAGCTAAAACAGACAATGGAATCATGTTTAACAGCTTAGGAATTAAAACAACAGATATTAATAATAAGAATCCATGAATAATAGTAGACATTTTACTTTTACCTCCAGACTGAATGTTAGCTGAACTTCTTACTATTACTTGGGTAATTGGCAGTCCACCTATTAAACCAGAAATAATGTTACCAGTTCCTTGAGCTAACAACTCTCTATTAGTTGGTGTTACGTTTTTGTCTGGATCAATTTTATCAGATGCTTCCACACTTAATAAAGTTTCTAAACTTGCTACTAAAGCCAAGGTAAATGCGGTTATCCAAACATGATGATTTGTTATAACTGCAAAGTTTGGAAAACTAAATTGATTGATAAATGAAGCTGCATCTTCAGGTATTGGCACACTTACTAAGTGCTTTGATCCAATAGATAGTAATTCATTATCTTGAGTTACAATATAAAAAATAATACCTAATACTACCACAACAAATGGCCCTTGTATTAATTTAAAAATTTTAGATTTTTCACTCAATACTTGCTCCCAAAATATCATAAGTAACAAACTTACAATTCCTATGATAGCAGCTCCAATATGGATGTTACTCAACATATTGATTAACTCAGAAAATGTATTACCCCCATCAATCTCAAGAAACTCAAGATCCCAAGCAGACTCTTCATCATAACCAAAAAAGTTAGGTATTTGTTTTAAAATAATTATAATACCAATACCGGTAAGCATCCCTTTAATAACTGATGAAGGAAAATAATACCCAATTACTCCTGCTTTTAAAACTCCAAAAATCAACTGAATAACACCAGCTAAAACTACAGCTACTAAAAAGTTTTCATAACCTCCTAAATTGCCTATAGCTGTTAATACAATTGCAGCAAGCCCTGCTGCCGGACCACTAACACCTAACTTAGAGCCACTAAGACTTCCTACTACAATTCCTCCAACAATTCCAGCAATAACACCTGAGAATAAAGGAGCTCCACTGGCTAGTGCAATACCCAAACATAATGGTAATGCTACAAAAAACACGACTAAACTTGCTGGAAAGTCGTTTTTAATATTTTTAAACATAAAATAATAAGTTTTTGCCTTCAGCTTTGAAACAAAACCAAAAAACAGTTAAAAAATTTAATAAATGGACTCCTATAAAGTCCTAAAAACCTAAATTATATTATGTGAAAATCTGGTGGGGGAGAGATTAGATTTAAATGTGGCTTTGGGTAATTTTTAAAAAAATACTCTAAGTTATTTTCATCTTCATTAGAAAACATCTCAGTTTCAATTGTGTTTGTTTCTGAAAACAAATCATTAACTTTTTTCACTTTTGGGGTACTATTTTCTTCTTCTTCAGCAGAGGATGCTGTGTAATAAATAGAAACATCAATAGTATTATCAACCATAACAAGGATTGTTGGCCCCGCTATAAAGAGCAAAAATATGATAGTTAATAAATTTGAAACTATGTTTCTTAACATGTATTTCTTAATATTTTTAAGAATTGCAAATATAAAAACGTTTCTCATTATTTTATGTTAAGTATTTCTTAAAACCCTTTAACAACAAGGTACTACACTATATAACAACAAGTTATACCAACAACAAAACATCTCTTAACATTAAGGTAACATTTTAATCATTTATGCTTAATAATAACGTAACACCTTTATTTTATTTATGATAGAAATTTGTAACATCTATATAATCATATTTATTTTAATGAAACATTTAGTCATTTTATTTTTAATACTGTTTTCTACATTTAGTTTTTCACAAAATAGTGGGCTAATTGTTGGCAATGTTTTAGATGGAGAAATGAATGGAAACCCATTAATGGATGCTAATATATCTATAAAAGGCACCTCTACTAATACTACTTCAGATTTATCAGGCTTGTTTCTTTTAGAAAATCTAAAAGACGGTGATTATACGCTGGTTTGTAGTTTTGTTGGTTACGAATCAAAAGAAGCTAAAGTTAAAATTACCTCTGGAGAACCTACTGAAATAAATATAACTTTAAAAGCAAGCACTTTATCATTAAATGATTTTGCCGCTTTAGGTATATCTCCTCAGGATACAAAACAAGATAAAACGGTTTCAATTATAAACTAATTTTTAATTAAAACAAATTGCAATAGTTTTTTATAACCATAAAATATATATTTTTTAGATAGCGCTCTCACACCACATGTCTACAAAACACTAATTATCAGCACAGTAAGATTTAACTCCAATAATATTCAACATCTAATGTTAACTTATTGTTTCTAATATTTACAAAAACATCTTTTCTCATAACATTACGGTAACCGTTTTTTGAAGCTTCTTTAACTTTTGGATAACCTCAACTTTACATAGTAGCAGTTTCTTTGTGGCAGTAAAAAACAAACAAATAAATTTAAAATTAAAAAAAAAATGAAAAAATTAAATTATTTATTTATATCAATGCTATGTTTAGGGCTTGCAACAGGATGTAGCAGTAGTGATGATGACAATGATGTTGATGATGATGAAAACCAAAATGTTATTACTAAATCAGGAATTTTAACTGCTAATGAAACTTGGACTGCTGATAATATTTATTTGTTAGATGGTAAAGTAGTAGTAAATGAGGATGTTATTTTAACTATAGAAGCTGGTACTATTATTAAAGGTGCTGAAGGTTTAGAATCATTAGCTTCTGCTTTAGTAGTGGATCAAGGTGGTAAAATTATTGCAAATGGAACAGCTGCTAAACCAATTATTATGACATCTGAATTAGATAACATTGCTGTTGGTCAAACTTCAGGAACAAATTTAAATCAAGAAGATGTTGGTCTTTGGGGAGGTTTAATCATTTTAGGTCGTGCACCAATATCTGAAAGTGGTGATGTACAAACCGCGCAAATTGAAGGTATTCCTGCTACAGAGCCTTATGGACAATACGGAGGAACAGATGAAGATGATAACTCAGGTGTTTACAAATACATTTCTGTAAGACATGGTGGAATTACTATTGGAGCTGACAATGAAATCAATGGTGTTACTATGGGTGGTGTTGGTAGAGGTACTACTATGGACCATATTGAAGTAGTAGCAAACCAAGATGATGGTTTCGAATGGTTTGGAGGAACTGTAGAGTGTACTAACTTTATTACTTGGGCTAATGGTGATGACGGTTTAGATGCTGATCAAGCTTGGTCTGGATATATAGACAATGCGGTAGTAATTCAAGGAACTGAATCAGGTAGTGCTTTCGAATTAGACGGTCCTGAAGGATCTGCGGCAACTGAAGATTCTTATACAATGAAAAACATCACTTTAATTGGAAACTCTGCCAACAACAGCAAAATAGTAGATGCAAGAGATGGTTTACTTGCTAGTTTAGAAAATATATTAGTATATAATTTTAGTTCAGGAGCTACAATAAACTTTGATGATGACCAATCAATTATTGAATTAGCTAATGATAGATTAACTTTTACAAGTTGGGAAATTGTTTTACCTACTGGTGTTGCAACTGTTTCTGACCTTATAAGTGTTACTGTTGACCCAGATGATCCTAATCGAATAACAGAAGTTGTTAATGAAGCTAAAGTTACAAATAATGTTACAGCAATTACTTCTTCTTCTGAAGCAACAGTAGGCGCAAACACAACTGTATTTGGATGGACTTATGCAGCTGCACAAAACGCATTCTAAATCAACAAACATAATTTATTAAAATGTCCGGAAATAATTTCCGGACATTTTGTATTTCTTAAAATAAAATCCAAAAATGCTTAAATCCGTAATTCTTTTTTTTGCACTTCTTTTTTCCTTTTCAATCGTATCCGCTCAAACTGGAGAGGTTACAGGAAAAATCCTTGATGGTGAGTTTAATGATGTTTTAGCCTTTGCTAACGTTTTAGTTAAAGACACCCAAACAGGTACCACATCAGATTTTGATGGTGTATATTCATTAACATTAAAAGAAGGTGTTTACACTTTAGTTTATTCATTTATTGGATATGAAACTAAGGCTATTACAGACGTTCAAGTAACGGCCAATGGCGTTACAGAAATAAATGTAACAATAAACCCAACCTCAGCTTCATTAAGCGAAATTGTTATAACAACTTCTATAAGAAGAAACACTGAAGAATCTGTTTTAAATTTTCAACGAAACTCAACAGTTTCATTAGATGGTCTTTCTATAGAAAGTATTAAAAAATCTGGTGCTAGTAATATTGCTTCGGCAATTAAAAGCATACCTGGTGTTTCAGTACAAGACAGCAAATTTGTATATGTGAGAGGTCTAGGTGACCGTTATACAAAATCCATTTTAAATGGTATGGACATACCGGGATTAGACCCAGACAAGAACACGGTACAAATGGATGTATTTCCTACTAATATTTTAGAAAACATTATAGTAGTTAAATCTGGATCAGCTGAATTACCTGCAGATTTTACTGGAGGTGTTGTAGATATAATAACTAAAGATTTTCCATCTAAAAAAGCAATGAGTTTTTCTGTTTCAAGCAGCTATAACCCTGATATGCATTTAAACTCAAACTACGTAACTTATGATGGTAGTGGCACAGACTTTTTAGGTTTTGATAATGGCAATAGAGATTTACCTATTTCTACTACATCTACAATTCCAAACCCTGCATCAGCAAATAACTCTACATTAGAAGGTATTACACGATCATTTAACAGCACATTAGCAGCAGAACGCAAAACAAGTTTGCCTAATTTAAGCTTAGGCTTTAATTACGGAAACCAATTTGATGTAGCTGACAATAAATTAGGACTTATTGCTTCTATAAATTATAAAAATGAAACCTTATTTTATGAAGGTTTTGAAAATGGTGTTTATCAAAAAGATGAAGACCGAAGTGTTTACGATTTAAGATTTGACAGAAGACAAACTGGCGATTTAGGTGAAAATAATACCTTACTTAGTGGTTTATTAGGCCTAACTTATAAAACAGACAATTCTAAATATAATTTTAATGTTCTACAAATTCAAAGCGGAGAAAGTAGAGCTGCATTATTTAATCAGGCTACACAAATATCAAATTCTATTAATGTAGACAAAGATAACTTAGAGTACACCCAACGCTCACTTACCAATTTAATGATTGGAGGTAAACACACCAGTAGCGACAGTAATTTTATAACTGAATGGAAAGTGTCACCAAGCCTTAGTCGTGTTTACGACAAAGACATAAGATTAACTACTTTTGTTTTAAACACTGATGGCACAACTGGAATTAGTTCAGATGCAGGATTTCCACAAAGATTATGGAGAGACTTAGAAGAATTTAACGTAGTAAGTAAATTAGATTTCACAAAAAAATACAACTTATTTAATAATAAAGCGGTACTGAAATTTGGTGGATTAGTTAGCTACAAACAACGTAATTATGATATCTACAAATACGAAGTTGCATTTAGAAGTGTAACCACTTCTGATTTTAACGGAGACCCTGATGCTATTTTAGCCTCAGAAAATATATGGACGCCAGAAACCAACTCTGGTTCCTATATTCGTGGAAATTTTGAACCAGCTAACTCCTATGAATCTACTCAAAATACAGGAGCTTTATATGTTTCAAATGAGTTTAAAATTAGCGATAAATTGAAAACTATTCTGGGTTTACGTGCCGAATATTTTACAACACTATTTAGCGGACAAAACAATTCAGGAACTATAATTTACGATAATGAGCAAACTATAGAAGAATTGGATTTATTCCCTTCTACTAACTTTATTTATGAAGTAAATGATAATTCTAATTTCCGCTTATCATATTTCCGCACCGTAGCAAGACCAAGTTTTAGAGAACTATCTGTGGTACAGATTCCAGATTTATTAACAGGAATTACTTTCTTAGGCAATATTGATTTACAACCTTCATATATTAATAACTTTGATGTAAGATATGAGTATTATGGTGAAAAAGCTCAAATGTTTGCCATCAGTGGTTTTTACAAAAAGTTTAAAGACCCTATTGAATTAGTAGCATTTTCATTTGTAGCTCCAAATCAATTTACGCCAAGAAATTCACCCGAAGCACAAGTATATGGGGTAGAATTTGAAGGGCGTAAAAATTTCAACTTCATAACAGAATCTTTATCTGATTTAAGTTTGAATGTAAACATTTCACTTATTGAATCTGAAATTGAAATGGCTAAAGGAGCCGGTGAAGAATATGAGTCTAGACAGCAATTTGCAAGAGATGTAGAAACAATAGATGATACACGTACTTTACAAGGCCAGTCGCCATTTTTAGTAAATGTAGGACTTAATTATAAAAATGAAGATTCTGGTTTTGAGTCAGGAATTTTTTACAATGTACAAGGTAAAACTTTGGAGATTGTTGGTTTTGGTAAAAATCCAGATGTATTCGTACAACCTTTTAATAGCTTAAATTTAAACTTTTCAAAAACTTTAGGTAAAGAAAACAATTCAACTATTACTTTTAAAGTTGATAATATTTTAGGCGAGGAAAAAGAAAGCGCATATGAATCATTTGGTACCGATAAAATTCCTTTTTCATTAAGACAACCAGGCACTTCATTTTCATTAGGTTATAGTATAAACTTTTAATACATATTAAAAGTTTAGCAAAATAAAAAAGCATCCCACAGGGATGCTTTTTGCATTAAATTAATTAGGCAATTAATGGGCAAAAAAAGGTGTTATTTTCCAAGCATAAGCAACTCACTACATACAACCTCAGTTACATACCGTTTGTTTCCTTCCTTATCGTCATAACTACGCGAAGTTAATTTACCTTCAATGGCTACCTCTTTTCCTTTGGTTACATATTTTTCAATAATTTGAGCCGTTTTTCCCCAAGCCACCACATTGTGCCATTGGGTATCAGTTATTTTTTCACCTTTATTATTGGTGTAGCTTTCATTGGTTGCAATATTAAATTTAGCCAATGTTTTTCCTGATTCAAGATTGATGATTTCTGGATCATTCCCTAAGTTACCAATCAACTGTACTTTGTTTCTAAGTGTGTTCATAATTTTAAATTTTAATCGTTAAACAGTTAATACTATCGAATTCTTATCTTTCGACACTGCAAAGATGTAACTGCATTAAAACTTTATTCGGTTATTAACTATTTAAATTCGTTTGTAAATATTTGTAGTCGTTTGTAAACGAGTATTTTTTTACATATATTTACATACATATCAAATACTTATGGCAACTCAATGTTTAGAATGTGGAGATAAAATTGTGGGCAGAATAGATAAAAAATTCTGTAGTGATGGCTGTAGAAATGCCTATAATAATAAAATTAACAAAGACAGTAAGAACTTAATCCGAAATACAAATAACAGACTTCGCAAGAATTACAGGATTTTAGAAATGCTTAATCCGAGCCAAAAAACCAAAACTTCAAGAGCAAAACTTATTGAAGCTGGTTTTGATTTTAATTACTTTACTAGCATATATACAACCAAAGCTGGTACAATATATTACTTTGTTTATGATCAAGGGTATTTACCTTTAGAAGGCGATTATTATGCTTTAGTAAGGAGAGAAAATTAATATTTAAAAAAAACTTTTGATTAAAAAATATCTAATCAAAAGTTTTTATTCCATGAAAAATAGGTTAATCACTATTTCCAATTTTGCCCTTTTAACTGCATAGCAGCTTTAAGAACATCTTTCTGACTTATGAGTCCGATTAATTTTCCATTTTCAACAATAGGAAATCGTCTATGTTTAGCTTCCAAAAATTTATTGGCCGCATCAAAAATATTCATATTACCATCAATGGTTTCAACATTTTTTGCCATATGATTTTCAATAGTATCACTTTGCATTGGCATATTGTAATATCGACTTTCACTAATTTGTTTAATACAGTCTCCTTCAGAAATAATTCCTACCAACTCATGATTTTCATTTACCACAGGGCCACCAGAAATTCTATTATTAATAAGGGTTTCCATAACATCTTCTATGGATTGGTCTGGCGTAAATGTTATTAAAGAAGTAGACATATAATCACTAACCTTTAAAGGCGTGTCATCTACTGCATTTGTCTGCAATCTTCGTGCTCCTTGAAAACTTTTTATAGCCATAATCTATTTTTTTTAAATTAATATTATATTATTTAGTTAATTGGATGGTTACTAAATTGTCTTAAAAGACTAAACTCTAACAAAAGCTTAACACCTTTTAAGATAAATAACTTAAGTAGAATAAACGCAATTTTTATCACTTGGGTATGATACTGAACTACTAAAGATAGCATTTTTTTGTAAATAAAAAAATTTAATGCTCTTTTTGAGCTTATAAAAGCTAATTTTTTTTAGTTTTAAACCCTTATAAAAAAAGAAGTTAAATATGATTATATGAATGTTACATTTGACTACTTTTAACAATCAAAAAAATTATTAAACATATTACAAATGAAAAAATTATTGGTACTGGTTTTATTAGTAAGCTGCTTTCAATTAAATGCACAAAGCAAATCAGAATTATTAAAACACTTTGAAGCTTACTACAAGCAAATGACAATGCAAGGAGACACACAAGGCATTATTAATGGATTGACTCATATAAATGTATTACAACCTTCTCAAGCCCGTAAAGATACCTTAGCTTATATTTACATGAGTGAAGGAAGAAATATGGAAGCTTTAAACACTATAGGTATTGAAAAATTAGCTACCGACTCTGATATTGCAGTACAAGTTAAAGCTGTTTGCTTAAAAAACTTAAGACAACCAAAGCGAGCGTTAGAACATTTTGAAGTCCTTTTTGAGAGAAGTTCCGATCCTTTAGTGGCTTACGAATTAGCTGAACTTAATTTACAACTTCAAAATCTTCCGGAAGCTGAGAAACATATTATTTTTGGATTGGCCAATTCTAAAGATGGTATGACCAAAGCTTTTTACGAACAACAACAACCTTATGAGGTTCCTTTAAAATCTGCTTTTATGTATTTGAACGCTTTAAATGTATACAATAAAGATACTAAAGCTAATATTGATGCAGCTGTTGATATATTGGATGCAACTTTAAAAGCCTCGCCAAACTTTAATTTAATTCAAGTAACCAAAAACGAACTATTGAGACAAAAACAGGTACTGCAAGCACAAGCTGCACAGCCTAAACAATAAGTAAAAGTTTCTAAATTTTAAAAGCCCTAAAAAAATCAATACAGATTTTTTTAGGGCTTTTTTTTTCAATTGTCCTAACACAAAAGGAATCTTTCTTATATTTAAAACTCTTTTTTACCAAATTCACTCTCAATAAACTTCGATTTATTTTTAACCTTGTTAAAGGTATAAGATAAGTTTAAGGTTACCATATCTACTTCGTACACATAATTTGTATAGGTATAAAATTCATCAGGTCTAGAAGTTGCAATACTTTGCTCGTTACTCTTTAATAATCCCATATCGATGTTTTGCCATTGTAAGGTTGCCACCAAACGACTGTCCAAAAACGATTTTTTAAAGGTTAAGTTAGGAGAATAAAACTGCGAATCTTCTCCTTGGGCCGTATTGGTTTCAGACAGATAATTAAAGGTAAATTGCAAGGTTGCATTTTTCCAAAATGAATACGTAGAATTCACATTTAATGAATAAATGGTGTTGCTACTATTCACATCATAATCTCTAATAATGCCATCACGATGCCTAAACACAAACTTACCATCAATGTCATAATTATAAAAATTGGCTCCAATAAAATTGCTCCAGTTTTTAGCTGCCTTAAACTGTGCGCCAAACTCTAAACCTATAGCATTGCTTTTTCCAACATTGGAATACACACGGTTTAATATACTATCTATAACAGCACCATTGCTTTCATAAGCCAAAGTATTAACTCGATTGATGGTATTGTTTACATGCCTATAATATGCTGTAGCATACCCAGATGTATTATTATTGAATTTTTTGTTAATGCCAAGCTCTACCAAATCTATAAACTCGGGCAATAAGCGATTATCTCCTTGCTCAAATACTTCAGAGTGCTCTCTTTCTGCAAAACTATTCATTTTTAAGGTAGTTGTTCTCTCAACTCTTTTACTATAGGCCGCTTTTATTTTAGTATCATCATTTACCGAATATTGTAAAGATGCTGAAGGAAATAACTTTACAAAATCATATTCATATTCATTTGGCTCAGTATCACTCACCAAAGCTTCTGTATAGATTCTATCCATAGACTCTAAACGCACGCCTGCGGCATAATCCCATTTATCTTTTGTTCCTGTTAATTGTCCGTACCCAGAATGAATGGTTCTTTTTAACTCAATGTTACTTGAAAATTCAGGAACGACAACATCGTCACGCTCGTAAATAAATTCCCCCTCATGGTTTAAATTTCTAAATTGATACCCGGTTTCTAAGGTTCCAAAAGAAAACGGTTTCCACTTATAATCTAAGTTAAAACGTGTTCCGTTCAACGGATTATCATTGGTGTTATACTCTTGCTGATAAACAACACCATAAGCAGGAGTATCTACATTATCATTATAAGTTGGCCCTCCTAAAAAGGTGTATTCATACAAAAAGGAGGTTGATAGTTTAGATGTATTATCAAATGTATGACCATAATCAAAACTACCTAAAACAAAATCGCCTTTTCTGGTCCTTAAATTGTGGTTATAATATGAAAACGTATAGTCTCTACTTCCACTTCCAATAGGAGAAATAGCGTGATTATCGTAATAAGTAATATCCGCCAATCTATCTTTGGTATGTTTCCCTGCAAAAAAGCCCAATGAAAACTCATCCTTTTTATTTGGAGTAAAACCTACTGTAAAACGTCCGTTATAGCTAATGTCATCAAAACTACGTTCGCCATCCGACGGTAAAAAGGTTTGCCTATCTTCGGCTTGATTGACAATATACAACTCCCCTTCTCTTCTTCCTGTTTTATCATTGCGTTGGTAACTGGTACCGAAAGATAAATTCCATTTGTCGGTTTTTGAATTTATTGTAGCATCTATCCCGTAGCGATGTGCTGCTACTTGTGTGTCATAAGGTTCGATGGAAGGAAAACCACCTCTTACATTTACTTGCGCAAAAATTCCGTTAGTTGCCCCTTCTTTTGTAATGATGTTTAAAATACCTCCCTTTCCTTCTGGGTCATATTTTGCTGAAGGCGCTGTAATGATTTCAATTTTTTCTAGAGCATTAGCTGGCAACTGTGCTAAAATAGAACTGGCATCTCCTTGGGTTGGCTTACCATTAATCAACACTGCAAAACCTTTACTCCCTCTTACACTTATATCTCCTAAACCATCTACAGAAACAGATGGCAAATTTTTAATAACATCGGTAGCACTACCTCCTTGGCTGTTTTGAAAATTTTTGGAATCGAATACCTGACGGTCTATTTTATTAATTACTGTAGAACGTTCTGCCCTAATTTCCACTTCATTAAGCTCATTTCCTAAAACTAATTTTATAACCCCTAAATCTATGCGTTTATTACCTTTAGAAATAGTAATATTTGGAATGGTTTTAGTTGTATATCCAACAAATGACGCTTCTAAATAATAATGCCCATTTTTAAGATTATCAATTACAAATACCCCATCAATATTTGTGATTACACCTGCAACTAAAGACTTATCAGCTTGATTGTATAATGCTGCTGTTGCATATTCTAAAGGATAATTATCTGATGTATCTTGAATTATTCCTGTTATTTGAGATACTACAGTATTTGATATTAGTAAGATTGCAACAACTATTAATTTTTTAAACTTCATATTATTTGTAAATTGATGTTAATTTGGTTGCAAATGTATTTTTAAAAGAAGTAAGTGAATGGTCTTTTTGAAAAGTTTAAGGTATATTTAATAATTCCTTTTTTATTTGTAGAGGTGTACGACCTGT
Source organism: Pseudalgibacter alginicilyticus (assembly GCF_001310225.1). GTDB lineage: Bacteria > Bacteroidota > Bacteroidia > Flavobacteriales > Flavobacteriaceae > Pseudalgibacter > Pseudalgibacter alginicilyticus. Next base: position 2,225,325 of record NZ_CP012898.1, read on the forward strand.
ATGACGTTTAAAATATTTCACAAAATGTGAAACATCTTTAAAGTCTAATTCAAATGCAATTTCGCTTATGGTTTTATTTGTAAAATTAAGCAACCTTTTAACCTCCTTAATTATTTCAATGGCAATAATTTCAGAGGGTGTTTTATCATATTGTTTTTTACAAAGTTGATTTAAATTTTGAGACGTCACATTGAGTCTATCAGCATAAAAAGCAACATTATTCCTAGGCTTATCAATTAAAAGCTCCATAAATTCTTTTGCCTTATCAATATTATCCTTAGCTCTACCTGCATAAGAATTGCTTATTATTTTTCCTAAAAGGGCTTTTAAAACGCCTTCAATAAATGCAGCTTGAGGCTGTACTTGCTGTTTTTCTTTACAGAGTACTTTAAATAATGATTTTATAATAGTAGCATCCTTTTTATGCAACTCAATTTTCGGTACGGTTTGTAATTTAACCAATTGAAGATTAATATATTTATCTAATGTTTTTTCAAGAAATGTTTCTTTTATAATAATAACATAGCCTTTTGGAACGCTATTAATTTCCCAATTATGCACTTCTTCTTTTTTTACTACAAAAATCATTGGAGGTTTAATAACATAACTTTTAGAATCTAAATGATGAAAGCCTTCTCCCTTACTAAAAAAAATAATTTCCAAATATTTATTGTGCCTATGTGGCCTTGTGTAACGCTTGCTAACATCAAAAGGTGCTATTTTAATATCATCAATTGACGAAATTTTATTATTAGTTCTTATCACGTTTTTCAAAATATATCTTTTTTACAAATTAACGCTATTTAAAAAGAACAAGGATTAGATAGTAAAAATTCTTGAACTCTAATTCAGTTTCCTATTTTTGTCGAAATTTAAAATTAAATATTATGATTTCAGCAAATGAATATTTTGATGGCAACGTTAAATCTTTAGGATACACAAGTAAAACAGGACAATCTACATTAGGTGTTATGAATGCAGGCACGTATGAATTTGCCACTTCTAAACACGAAACCATGAATGTTATTGAAGGTGAAATGACAGTTTTATTACCTGGAAGTTCTGAGTGGGTAACTTATAAAGCTGGTGAAGCTTATCAAATTGAAGCCAATGAAAAATTTCAAGTAAAGGTTTCTGGACAAACGTCTTATTTATGCCAATATAAATAAAAGGATTTTTAAAGTTATTTAGTCGCAATCTATAAACTCATATGATAAAATTTATTAGTATTTAGATTGCGCTAAATAAAACAAAAATAATGGTTCGGTTTTTTAATTAGCTATCTTGCTTAGCTCATTTATTCAGTTTTTTTAGTAAAATATCCTTTTGATATGAAAACATATATCTTACTTTTTTCTGTTTTTTCAATTAGTATAACCTGTTTTAGCCAAAATATAAGCAGTATAGAATTATTAAACAAAACAATAAACTATCATGACCCTAATGGCGCTTGGAATACATTTAATGGCAAATTGCATGTTACTATGGAAGCTTCAAATAAAACTAAGCGCGATAGTAATATTGAAATAAACCTTACAGATGAATATTTTACTCTAACTACCAAACAAGACTCAGTAACTTACACCCTCAAAAAAGGAATTTGTATTATTTCAAAAAAGGATTCATTGCGAATTTCTAAACAAATTGAAAAACCTAAACGGTCGCACTGCGAAATGGCAGAATTATTTAAAAATTACTACACCTATCTCTATGGTTTACCAATGAAACTTAAAGATCCTGGAACCATAATTAATGATAAGGTTGAACATAAAACATTTAATGGCAAAGATTACTTAACTTTACAAGTAAGTTATGAATCTTCTGTTGGCAGTGATATTTGGTTTTTTTATTTCAACCCAGTAAATTATGCCATGGAAATATATCAATTTTTTAAAACAGATAATGCTGGAAAAATAAAACCTGATAGTGGTGAATATATTTTACTCTCAGATATAAAAATTGTAAATGGCATTAAAATGCCAAAAATCAGAGCTTGGTATTACAACAAAAACAATAAATATTTAGGCACTGATATTTTAAAGTAACCATTCAAATATTTTAAAAAATATTAAAATAATTCTCTATCAACTATACATTTACATTTTTAATTCAAATCAACCGTTATTTATTAATTCCAATTGATTTTTATAGGTTTCAATTCTTGCATGAGCAGTTCCATCTATTAATAAGATAACAATTAGCAAGGCAATTGTAGTAATACTGATAGCTCGCCACATGGGCTTATTAACAAAAATAATTAGTAAAGCAGCTACAATGATTATAAGGGGAATAACTTTAAAAACAACCGTTTGATATTCCTTTAATGTGCTTTCCGAACGAGTAATTTCTGACGCTACAAATGCCGAAGCATCAATATTGTAAGCTGTTTCAAATCGGGTTATTCTTGATTTATTGGTATAAAACAACCCAAGTCCAATCGTCATAAGCAAGAGACCTGCCACCATAGTTGGTATAATGTATGCTCTTGCTATATCTGTTTTTCCTAAATGCCAAAATCCTATACTTGCTACTATAAATACAAATCCGAAAAGCATAAAAAATGGTATTGAAATAAGTTCGGCTTTTGCCCAATCAGTTGCTGTTTTTAATATATCCATAATACTAATTCATTTTATATAACGCTCTATATTCTGTAGGACTAATGCCTGCTTTCTTTTTAAATAATCTGGAAAAATAGGGTGGGTATTCAAAGCCTAATTCGTAGGCCACTTCCGAAATGCTTTTATTGGGTTGCAATAAAACATTCTTTGCTTCATCAATTAGACGTAATTGTAAATGCTCAGTGGTGGTTTTTCCCGTCTCTTTTTTAAGTGTATCACTCAAGTAACGCTGTGAAACCAACATTTTTTCGGCTAATTGCTCAATACTTGGAATGCCTTTTTCCTGTAGTTGCCCAGATTCAAAATACCTGTTCAATTCTTGGTTAAATTGCTCAAGCAAACTATGAGATAATTCTTTTCTGTTTAAAAACTGCCTTTCATAAAAACGATTGGCATATTTTAACAAGGTATCCAATTGCGAAATAATAATGTCTTTACTAAAGGCATCTTGGTTGTTTTGGTATTCACTTTCAATATTTTCAACGATAGATTCTATTTGCTTTTCTTCTTTAGGCGACAAGTGCAAAGCCTCATTCGCAGCATAGGAGAAGAAGCTGTATTTTTTTATCTTTTGGGCTAAATCTGTTCCTTTTAAAAAATCTTCGTGGAAATTAATTGAAAATCCTTTTTGATCAAAAATAAAGCTACTATCCCATTGCAGAACCTGTCTGGGGGCAATAAAAATCAATGCGCCATTGGTAAAATCATATTTGGTTCGTCCATAATTTAATTCACCGTGCATAATTTTTTTTAAGCTAATGGAATAACAATCCGTTGAAATGGGCGGAGAGCTTTCTCGGGGGCATGGGAGGTAATCATTATCTTTTGCCACCATAACACTTAGCATAGGATGCTCAGGACGGGGCAGTTGCATATAGTCAAGAAAAGCGGCGAGTGTTTTATAGTGTTTCATTTTTTAGTCTTTTAGGGATTTCCACCAAGGTTTAAATTGCTGTAATGGATCCTTTAAATTAACATTTTCGCCAATCATTGGTGTTAGGATTCTTATATTTTTTTGATTTTTTTCTTCCGTTATACTTGTTAAGGGTTCGTCCCAATCGTGGTTGGCAAGCCTAAATTTCCCAGAATGCACTGGTAGAATGGTTTTGGTGTTTAAATCGTTACCTGCCTTAAGTGGTTCTCCTGGTAACATGTGGATGTATTTCCATTTTTTATCATATTGGCCGTTTTCAAGAATCGCCAAGTCAAAGGGGCCAAATTTCTTTCCAATTTCCTTAAAATGGGTGTCATAACCACTATCGCCACCAATATAAATAGTTGCGTTTGGTGTTTTTAAAACAAAGGAAGCCCAAAGTGTTTTTCCTCGTGTTAACCCTCTGCCAGAAAAGTGTCTTGCCGGTGTAACGTGGACTTGAAAACCATCTTCAAATGAAAATGCATCATACCAATCACCTTCAAATATTTTTTCTGGATTGAACCCCCAATGCTCTAAATGGGCACCATTACCAAGCCCTGTAATGACTTTTTTAATTTTTGGGTTTAGCTGTTTCAGGGTTTTATAATCCATATGGTCCCAATGGTCGTGGGAAATGAATAAGAAATCTATTTCGGGGATATCGTCTGTTGTATAAATATCTGTTCCTTCATAGGCTTTGGTGGTAAATGAAAGAGGTGAAGCGTTACCACTTAAAACCGGATCTACCAATATTTTTTTGCCATCAATTTGCATAAAATATGTTGAGTGCCCCATCCAAACCAGTACGTTTTCATCAGCTTTTAAGGCTTTTAAGTCCGTTTTTATGGAAGGAAGGGCTCTGGTTGGTTCTTTCGGTTTTGATGAAAAAAGAAATTCATATAGAACTTTAGTATATCCAACACCCTCAGTTAACATAGGCGTTTCATTTACATTTTGAAAGCTTCCGTTTTTGTAGTTAGGCGATTGTTCTATTCTCATTAAATGCTCTCCTGAAGGGTGCTTCCCAAATCGTTCTGTATTTAAGAAAATGTAAGTGCCAATACCAAGTATGGCGATAATCAATAGTGTTACAATCATTATTTTTTTGATTAAAATCATTTTGATATTTAAAAATTCCACTTTAAACCAACCGCTTTTTCCGACACTTCCCATAATTTTTCGGCTACCGCTTTATTTTTTGCATGTGACTCTAATGTATGTGCGCCAACTGGCCCCGTCCAATTCTGTCTGCCTGTAGGGCCATAAAAACCACTTTCGTCCAGATTTGGTTCTGTGGCACACATCAATTGTGGATAGGCACCTTTTTCAGCCGATTGCACTAATGGCGATAATTTCATCAATTGCCAAACAAAGCGCGTCATTAAGCTACCACTGGTTTTAATTAAAGAAGTTCTGGAAGCACCTGGGTGACAAGCATACACTTTTACATTGGTTTTATCTGCTTTTTTAAGTCTATCTTGTAATTCGTAAACACACATAATTTGTGCTAACTTACTTTGGCTATAAACAGGATTAGGGCTGTAGTTTTTGTCCCAATTCATATCGTCAAATTGCATGGTTTTAATCCCTAAATTATAGCCCATACTACCTACCACAACAATGCGCCCTTTGGATGCTTCAATGCGAGGGTAAAGCAAACCTTGCAGTAAAAAGTTACCATAGTGGTTTATACCCAACTGACTTTCAAAACCATCAACGGTAAGTATTTGATTTGGTACTTGGGCAATGGCTGCATTACAGATAAGTACATCAATTTTGGGAACTGTTTTTAGAACCTCTTGCGCTGCTTTTTTTACAGAAGCCAATACTGCCAAATCCATTTGAAAGAATGATACATCTATATGATTACCGAGTTGTTGTTTTAAAACCGTAATAGTTTTTTCTGATTTTTTGGTGTTCCTATTCAGCATCACCACTTTTGCTCCTTTTGATAGCAATATTTTTACTGCTTCAAAACCAGTTCCGCTAGTTGTACCTGTTAGAACAATTGTCTTTCCGTTTAAATTTCCAATTCTATCAGGTGTCCACCCTTTTTTACCAAATTGATCTCCCTTCATTTTTCTTAGGTATGTTTCAAATTAATAAAACAAAGGTATTCATGAAGCCTCTTAGCTTCTTATACAGATTTTCAAATGTTGTATACTTTTTGGTTTAAACATACAATTGAAGTAAATAAAAAACACTTGTAAAAGGTCTTACAAGTGTTTTTTTATTTAAATTCAAGTTCTGTATCAAAAACACAGAACGCTATTTATAGATTCAGGCTGATTTAAGATCCACACATCAAGCAATCATCGCCTTGACCATCTTTGGCCTGAGCTATTAATGCTTTCATTTCTTCAGCAGACATAGGTTCTACTTCTACTTCAGTACTCTTCTTAGCAAACTTAGATGCATTGTGAGAAGCTTGTAGTTTTTGTTTTTCTAAAATAGTATCAGACGCTACTTTTACTTCTACAGCTGCTGTCTCTGTTTTTTCTGTAACCGGTTCTTCTTTTTGAGTGGTAGACAATGTAAATTTGATAGCATCTACTGCACTTTTGGTACGTAAATAATACATCCCTGTTTTTAAACCACTTTTCCAAGCGTAAAAATGCATGGATGTTAATTTTGCCATGGTAGCGCCTTCCATAAACAAATTAAGTGATTGTGATTGGTCAATAAAATAGCCTCTATGGCGAGACATATCAATAATATCTTTCATACTTAACTCCCATACAGTTTTGTACAAATCTTTAATGTTTTGAGGAATGATATCAATATGCTGAATAGAACCATTAGCTCTCATAATTTCTTGTTTCAATCCATCATTCCACAACCCTAATTCCACTAAATCTTCTAACAAATGTTTATTTACAACAATAAATTCGCCAGACAATACGCGTCGTGTATAAATATTGGATGTATAAGGTTCAAAACACTCATTATTTCCTAAAATTTGAGACGTAGAAGCAGTTGGCATTGGTGCCACCAATAATGAGTTACGAACACCATGTTTAACCACTTGACTTCGTAATTTATTCCAATCCCAATTACCACTTAATGATTCATCTTGGATGTTCCAAAGGTTATGCTGAAATTGTCCTTTACTAATTGGAGAGCCTTTATAAGTTTGGTAAGGGCCTTCTTCTTTGGCCACTTCCATACTTGCTGTTACTGCAGCAAAATAAAGTGTTTCAAAAATATCTTGATTTAATTGTTTAGCCTCATCACTTGTGAAAGGTAAACGCAATTGAATAAAGGTATCAGCTAACCCCTGAACTCCAAGTCCAATAGGACGGTGACGCATATTAGAATTTTTAGCTTCTGGTACTGGATAGTAATTTCTATCTATTACTTTATTTAAGTTTTTAGTAACACGTTTAGTAATACGGAACAATTCTTTATGATCAAACTCACCATTTTTAACAAACATTGGTAATGCTATGGATGCTAAATTACATACAGCAACTTCATCGGGCGATGTATATTCCATAATTTCAGTACATAAATTTGAAGAACGGATGGTTCCTAAATTCTGTTGGTTTGATTTACGGTTTGCAGAATCTTTATATAACATGTATGGGGTACCTGTTTCAATTTGCGATTCCAATATCTTTTCCCAAAGTTCCCGTGCTTTTATAGTTTTTCTTCCTTTACCTTCTGCTTCGTATTTTAAATATAAAGACTCAAATGCTTCGCTATGCACTTCGTCCATACCAGGACATTCATTAGGACACATTAATGTCCATGGACCATTTTCCTCAACACGTTTCATAAATAAATCTGAAATCCACATTGCATAAAATAAATCGCGTGCACGCATTTCTTCTTTTCCGTGATTTTTCTTTAAATCAAGGAAATCCATAATATCAGCATGCCAAGTTTCAATATACATGGCAAAACTTCCTTTTCGTTTTCCGCCTCCTTGGTCAACATAACGTGCTGTATCATTAAAAACTTTTAACATGGGCACAATACCATTACTGGTTCCATTTGTACCTGCAATGTAACTACCTGTAGCACGGATATTGTGTATAGCCAAGCCAATACCTCCTGCAGATTGTGATATTTTAGCGGTTTGCTTTAATGTATCATAAATACCATCAATACTATCGTCTTTCATAGTCAATAAAAAACAAGACGACATTTGAGGTTTTGGAGTCCCTGAATTAAATAAAGTTGGTGTAGCGTGTGTAAAATATTTTTTAGACATCAATTCGTAGGTCTCAATAACAGATTCCAAATCATCTAAATGAATCCCTACTGCAACACGCATTAACATATGTTGTGGACGTTCAGCAATAGCGCCATTTAATTTTAAAAGATACGAACGTTCTAAAGTTTTAAATCCAAAATAATCATACCCAAAATCGCGGTTATAAATAATTGTAGAATCTAAGGTGTCTTTATTATCTTGAATAACTTTATAAACTTCCTCTGATAAAAGCGGTGCTTTTTTACCGGTTCTTGGGTTTATATAGGTATATAGGTCATGCATAACTTCACTAAAAGTTTTTTTAGTGTTTTTGTGCAAGTTTGAAACTGAAATTCTAGCAGCTAATCGTGCGTAATCAGGATGTGCAGTAGTCATAGTTGCGGCAATTTCTGCGGCAAGATTATCAAGTTCACTGGTAGTTACACCATCATATAAACCTTCAATAACTCGCATAGTTACTTTTAATGGATCTACGAGTTTATTTAATCCATAACACAGTTTACGTACTCTAGCTGTGATTTTATCGAACATGATTTGTTCTTTTCTGCCGTCTCTTTTTACTACATACATTATTTTACAGGGTTTTAATTTTTTCTGACACACCTTCAGAAAAAGGATTAGTTAATTATTCCAAACATCAATTATAATGGTTAGTTATCTGATATTCAGTTAGTTTAGCTGATTTTTTATTTATAAATAATGGTATTGCTTTTCTCATTTCGTAATGAAGGTTAATTCAAGACAGATGCATGAGAACACACTTTAGTTTCTTCAAAAATTACCTTTTAATAGTTTCAAAACCAATTAAAAATCGGCATCAAAACTAAATTTATCTTTTTCTTCTTCTTTATTAAGAACTCCTGCTTTTTGATATTCAGACACCCGTTTTTCAAAGAAATTTGTTTTCCCTTGTAATGAAATCATATCCATAAAATCAAACGGATTAGCAGTATTATACTCTTTTTCACAGTTCAACTCAGTTAATAGTCTATCTGTAACAAACTCTAAATACTGCGCCATTAATTTTGCATTCATCCCTATTAAACTAGCAGGTAAAGACTCCGTAATAAACTCACGTTCAATATTGAGCGCATCAATTAAAATCTCTCTGATGCGATCTTTTGGCACTTTATTAATTAAATGCTGATTGTGTAAATGCACTGCAAAATCTGCATGTACTCCCTCATCACGGGAAATCAGTTCATTTGAAAATGTTAAACCAGGCATTAAACCACGCTTTTTTAACCAGAAAATGGAACAAAATGCCCCTGAGAAGAAAATTCCCTCAACTGCTGCAAAAGCAATCAATCGTTCAGCAAAACTTGGAGACTCAATCCATTTTAGTGCCCAATCAGCTTTCTTTTTAATGGCCGGAAAGTTTTCAATAGCATTAAATAACAAGTCTTTTTCCTTTTCGTCTTTTACATAAGTATCTATTAAAAGCGAATAGGTTTCACTATGAATATTTTCCATCATGATTTGAAATCCATAGAAAAATTTCGCTTCACTATACTGTACTTCATTCACAAAATTTTCAGCTAAATTTTCATTTACGATACCATCACTTGCTGCAAAAAATGCTAAAATATGCTTTATAAAATAGCGTTCATCGTCATTTAATTTATTTTTCCAGTCTGTAAGATCTTGATGTAAATCAATTTCTTCCGCCGTCCAGAAACTAGCCTCAGATTTTTTATACCATTCCCAAATATCATGATGTTGAATAGGAAAAATGACAAAACGATCTTTATTTTCTTGTAAAATGGGCTCAATAGTCTCTGACATGTTAAATTTGGTTTTTTTAGAATTTGACGATTATTTTATTCGTTCTAAGAGCTACAAAGATTGGAAAATGTAGCCATAAAAGAAAGTCATAGTTATAAACATTGTTCAAAAGTTTTTAACAATTTCAAAAACTACTTAGAATGAGAAGTTTACAAATAAAAAACACTAAACAATTGATAATAAATAATTTAGTGTTTTTTAAAAATTAAAAAGTTTACAGAAAAAAAATAGATTTTCACTTTCAAACAGCTTGTTTTAAAGGTGTTTTAAGAGCTTATTTTGAGTTATTGAAGTTCTCTGCTACTTTTTCTAACTCCATGTACCAGTCTTCTCCAAATTTTCTAATCAGTGCTTCTTTTACAAATTTATAGATAGGAATTTGAAGCTCTTTACCAAGCGAACAAGCGTCATCACAAATTTCCCATTTATCATAATTAACACCAGAAAATTCTGTGTAATCTCTAATTCTAATAGGGTATAAATGACAGGACACAGGTTTCTTCCATGAAATCGCTCCTTGATTATATGCTTCTTCAATACCACAAAGCGCTGTCTTTTTATCATCAAAAATAACAAAAGCACAATCAGCACCATTTATTAAAGGTGTTTCCATATCACCAAATTCATTGGTTGTATATATCCCTTGTGCTTCTATTGCCTGAATACCTTCTTTTCTTAAAAACGGCTTTACTTTTGGATAAATTGTTTTTAAAATATCAAGTTCTTCTTTATCGAGTGGTGCTCCTGCGTCACCATCCACACAACAAGCTCCTTTGCAAGCAGACAAGTTGCACAAAAAATCTTTTTCAATAATATCTTCAGAAACAATGGTTTTACCTATTTGAAACATATAATACTTGTAAATTACAGACTGCTAAAATAACTAAACTTTATATTTAATAGTCCATATCCATACAGAAAACAAAAACTCAACCGCTTAGGTTATTATATATAAATTTTAATACCGAACTTTGCATAAACATTTTAAAGAGCCTAAACATGCAATTTAATTTTAAAGAAATATTCACCGTTTTTATGGTCTTATTTGCTGTAATTGATATTATTGGAAACATTCCTATTATTATAGACTTACGCAAGAAAGTTGGACATATACACAGCGAAAAAGCCTCTATAATTTCCGGAGTAATTTTAATTCTATTTCTATTTTTAGGAAAAAGTATTTTAAACCTAATCGGTATTGATGTAAATTCATTTGCCGTAGCAGGTGCTTTTATTTTATTTTTTATTGCTTTAGAAATGATTTTAGGTATTACACTTTACAAACAAGAAGAGCATACAGCAGATACAGCTTCTATTTTTCCTTTAGCATTCCCCCTAATTGCTGGGCCCGGTAGCTTAACAACCTTATTAGCCTTGCGAGCAGAATATCGGGTTGAAAATATTATTGTAGCTATTATTTTAAACGTAACTCTTATTTTTATAGTACTAAAAACCTCCTCAAGAATAGAGCGCTTCTTAGGTCAAAATGGCATTAGTATCATTAGGAAAGTATTTGGTGTCGTTTTATTGGCTATTGCTGTTAAGTTATTTACACACAATATTAAAGATTTATTTTTATAACTATTTTTAAGGAAAACATATGAAAATTACCTCCATAACACTTATTGTTATTGCCATTATATTTATTGGAATCAACGCCACCGAAATAAATTTTGACACCCCTTTTAAAGGTGACAGTATGATTGCCATAATTACTATTGTTGCATCACTTTGCGTTATTTTAATGATGCTGATTTTAAGAACTTCGAAGCGTATTGAACAAAAATTCAAAAACAAAAACTAATGTTTGATACTTTAATTATTGGCGGAGGTGCTGCAGGTTTGTCTTGCGCCTTGATTTTAGGCTCTGCAAAAAACAAACCCTTTGCCATACATAAACGGATTGGCATTATTACTCATCAAAAAACATCACATTTACAAACAGCATTATTCAACAATGTACTTGGACTTACACCAGGTACCACAGGTGCATCTATTCTTGAAAATGGCAAAATACAATTAGCTAATTTATACCCACATATAGAGCAAATAGATAACGAAAAAGTTTTAGAACTAATAGAGTCAAAAAATGGATTTGTTGTTAAAACAAACAAAAGCACATACACCTCCAAAATAGCAGTTATAGCTATTGGTTATACAAATTTAATGACGATTGTTGGTTTAGAAAACTATGTAGAACCACATCCAAAATCTCCCATAGAAAAAGATCGTATTTGGCTTAAAAACACCAACCACTTAATTAAAGAAAACCTATATGTTGCTGGAACATTAGCTGGTTGGCGGAGTCAATTTGCCATGGCTTCTGGAAGTGGTGCACACGTAGCAACCGATATTTTAACACTTTGGAATAACGGTAAAGATGTTAAAGTGCATGATAAGATTGGTTAATCAGATAAAAAATTCTGTTATTAATAATTTAAAAACAAGAATCATCTGCTTTTAATTCTGCTTAGTTTCTATAGTCGGTAATAACAATTCTCTATTCCAGCTTTTTAAGCTATTATTTTCAAATTTAAAAAGATAAAATTCATCAGAATTTCTATATGATAATATTTTAATCTCTTTTTTATCTTCAATCTTATTTTGAGAAATTGTATATGAATTTCCTAGAATTTCTGTAACCTGCTCGGTTGTCATGCCCAATTTTAACTGATTCATCAATGTACTATTCATATATCCATGGTATTTTACACCACAAAAACAGCTGTTAAAATTTTTTTCATATTTAAGTTTAATTTAATTTTTATCAATGACATCTATAAGCTTATGTAAAGCATTAGGGTTCTCTTACAAACTTACTTTTATTTTTAACACCAGCTAAATTAAATTTTACTAAGCAACTGAAAATGAGACTAAAACTAATCACCTTTACTCAACTCAATAACCTCATCAATCATAATATCGCGTTGGTTTAGAATTTCTTCAAAAGAACCATTACCAAAAAGCTGGTCTGCTAGTGTAGCTTTAATGTATTGTTTTACTTCATCATGATAAGCAACAAACGTAACATTGGAATCAGCTCTAATATTTAAAAAATCTTGAAAATCAATAACTAAATCATCACTTACCTTAAAATTATCAATAAAATCTTGTTTTAAAAAACCTTCATAAGCCGTTCTATCTCTTTCCAAAATTTGAAATACAAAATTTCCAATAAAACCTCGTCTTTGTAAATACGTTAACGTTTCGTTTTGCATACTACTATCAATTGGCACAAAAACATCTGGAATAATACCTCCTCCACCAAAAACTACCTTTCCTTTAGGTGTGATAAATTTTAATGAATCTGCTACTTCAATTTTTTCTGGATCTATAAGTTCCCCACTTTCTAATCTGTGATAATAATCATCATAATAATCTTTATTACCATGGTCATAAGGCCGTTGAATGGAACGTCCCGTAGGAGTATAATAACGAGACACCGTTAACCGTACCGCACTACCATCACCTAATTCCATTTCACGTTGCACAAGCCCTTTCCCATAAGATCTTCTTCCAATAATAGTACCTTTATCATTATCCTGAAGTGCTCCTGCTACAATCTCACTTGCAGATGCTGAATTCTCATTAATCAACACAAATACTTTTCCTTCTTCAAAATCCCCTGAATTGGTAGCAAAACTTTTTTCAATACTTCCTCTTTTGTTTTTTGTGAATAGAATAAGCGTGTCGTCTTCTAAAAATTCATCCACAATTTGCTCTGCTATGGAAAGAAAACCACCTGGGTTATCCCGCAAATCCAAAGCAATTTCAGTCGCTCCTAAATCAATCAATTGATCCAATCCTTTTTTAAACTCTTTGTATGTAGTTTCAGCAAAACGATTAATCTTTATATATCCCAATTTTTCAGTAAGCATATACACAGCATCTACACTTGTAATGGGAATATGAGCACGCTCTACAGTAAAATCTAAAAGTTCTGGCTCTCCTTTTCTATAGACTTTAAGATCAACTTTAGTATTAATTGGCCCTTTTAACTTATCAATAATCTGTTCATCTTCTATATTTTTACCAAAAAGCGAATCGCCATTAGCCATAAGAATACGGTCACCACCTTTTATACCTGCTTTTTGACTAGGACCATTTTCAATGGCCCTAATAACAGCAATGGTATCTTTATAGGTATAAAAACTGATACCAATACCCACAAAATCACCTTTCATATTTTCAGCAACTCGAGCCATATCCTTTTGTGGAATATATACCGAATGCGGATCTAAATTATCCAGAATACCATTTACAGTTACATCCACAATGCTATCCGTATTCACATCATCAACGTACTCATAATCTATATAATCAATAAGTTTATTAAGCTTATCCTTATTACTGTTTTTAGAAAATAATTTATCTGAGGAATCTGCAAAATTCAATTTACCACCAATAAAAATACCAATAGCAACAGCAATACCTAAAATAAGAGGCAAATATTTTTTTTGATTTTGCATTAGGGTTTTAAATCTTCTATTAATTTTAATTCAATACCAGCTTTTTCTAAAAATTTTAGTCCAGAATCATCTTTGTAAGCTTTGTGATACACCACTTTTACAATGCCAGCTTGATGTATCAACTTACTACATTCTTTACAAGGAGACAACGTAATATATAATGTTGCCCCTTTACAAGATTGTGTAGAAGCGGCCACTTTCAAAATAGCATTGGCTTCAGCATGTAAAACATACCATTTTGTATACCCCTCTTCATCTTCACAAAAATTTTCAAATCCTGTAGGCGTCCCGTTATAGCCATCTGAAATAATCATTCTGTCTTTTACAATTAATGCTCCTACTTGTTTACGCTTACAAAAAGAAAGTTTCCCCCATTCTTCGGCAATTCTTAAGTAGGCCTTATCATATTTTAATTGTTTTTTATCTGACATAAATATTGTTTTGTATTGTTGATTGAAAAATTATCACTACAATCACTGAAAACATATAGCTAAACTATTTGATTGGTATTTCAAATACAATCTAAAAAATTCACTTGATTCATTTGATATTTTAAGATAAGAAATCACTTTCTATAATCATAGGAATTACCAGCCCAACCACTACAGATGATATAACCATAATCCAATCACGCTTAGAAAATCTAAAAATTGTCTGTACAATATAGGCTAAAAATAATACCATAAATACAATGATAATTTGAGCTAATTCTATGCCTAAAGCAAACTCTAACAATACTAACAATTTATTATCTGATTTCCCAACTAACATTTGAAATTCACGAGCAAAGCCTAAGCCGTGAATCAATCCAAAAAAAAGTGTTGAAAAAAACAAGACACCAACACGCTCTTTTTGAGCCCCTTTACCTGATGTAAACACATTAAATAGTGCTACAATCATAATGGTTACAGGAATTAAAAACTCAACTAAACTCCCATCAACATTTACTACTCCATAGGCAGCTAAAACTAAAGATAGTGTATGACCAAAAGTAAACATTGTTACTAATAATAGAACACGTTTCCAATCCTTAAACATATACGGAATGGTAAGAACTATTAAAAAAAGCACATGATCATAAGCATTGATATCAAGCACATGATTGACACCATATTCTACGTTAAACCAAAAATTTTCAAGCATAATTAATGGGGGTTTTGGACTTGGTTCAAATATACAATTTATCAGATTCTTTTAACGGTGTACTTTGTAATTTATTCTACTATGAAAACAAAAACAAATAAGCTATTAGCATATATTTGCATATCTAAATATAAAATCAACTATAAAATGACAATACGATTTTTAAGCATTTTAGGATTAGGTCTATTATTATTTTCTTGCAAGGAAACATCAGAAACCAATGCAGCAGAAACTCCAGAAGAACCTATTTCTCAAAAAATTTCTGAAAACGATATTTCCAAAATTAATTATACCGATTACGTATTAGATTCCAAAACAGAAATTGCTATTGAAGATTGGGTAAAATACCAAGAAATTGATGCTGTTGTTAAAAATGTTAAGCAAGGTGATTTATCTTATTTTCATGACAACGACAGAGCAAATATCATTAGAAACTTTTTTATAGCCTTAAAAAAGGCTATTCCGGATACAATAAACACTCCTGCTATTTCTTCAAGGATTTTAGTATTAGAAACCAAGACATGGAAATTAGAAAGCTTTGCTAATTTATCAACTACAACTGAAGAAGAATTAAATCAAACCATCAAAGAATTTTTGGTATCCTTTTCTAATCTAAATCTTCAAATGAATAAAAAATTAGAAAAAGATTCTCAACAGATTGATAAACCATAAAATATAATATTATAAAAAAACAGCTGTAAAAGAGATTTACAGCTGTTTTTTTTATAACTTCTTGATTCCTTACTTACAAAGCAACCAAATCACCTGCTTCATCTTTAGTAGGTAAATCTGATTTACCCATCAAATAAATATCTACTTGGCGCGCAGCCTCTCTACCTTCAGAAATAGCCCAAACAATTAAGGACTGTCCACGACGCATATCACCAGCAGTAAAAATATTTGGCACATTGGTTTGATATTTACCGTATTCAGCTTTATAGTTTGAACGGGCATCTTTTTCTAAGCCTAATTGGTCTGCAATGGTGCTTTCAGGCCCCGTAAAGCCTAATGCCAGCAATGCTAAATCACAAGGCCATGTTTTTTCTGTACCTTCAATTTCAATTAATTGCGGACGTTCACCTGGAACCATTTTCCATTCTACATTAACGGTTTTCAATGCTGTTAGCTTTCCATTTTCATCCGTTATAAATTCTTTGGTATTGATTAACCAATTTCTTTCAACGCCTTCTTCATGTGAAGAAGATGTTTTCAACTGTAATGGCCAAAAAGGCCATGGTGTTGTGGGAGAACGGTGTCCTGGAGGTTTGGGCATAATTTCAAAATTTACCACAGATTTAGCCCCTTGACGATTGGAAGTTCCAACACAATCTGAACCAGTATCCCCACCTCCAATAACTATAACATGTTTATCTGTAGCTAAAACTTGGTTTTCTATAGTTTCTCCAAATACAACTTTGGTCTGTTGTGTTAAAAAATCCATAGCTTGAACCACACCATCTGCATCTATCCCAGGTGTTGGCAAACTTCTTCTTACCGTAGCTCCACCACATAGAACAACAGCATCAAAATCTTTTAATTTTTCTACAGGATAATTTTCACCAACATTTACATTTACTTTAAAAGTAATCCCTTCAGCTTCTAAAATAGCTATACGACGGTCAATCACGCCTTTTTCCATTTTGAAATTAGGAATCCCGTAACGCAATAGTCCACCAATAGCGTTGTCCCTTTCAAAAACTGTAACAGTATGTCCTGCTCTATTCAATTGTTGAGCAGCAGCCAAGCCAGCAGGTCCAGAACCTACAATAGCAATCGTTTTTCCTGTTCTAACCTTTGGCGGCTGAGGTTTAATCCAGCCTTCTTTAAAAGCCCGTTCTACAATCATCTTTTCTATGTTTTCAATAGAAACAGGATCCTCAATAATACCTAAAACACATGATTTTTCGCATGGCGCTGGACACAATCTCCCAGTAAATTCAGGAAAATTATTCGTTGAATGTAGTAACCAAGAAGCTTTTTGCCATTCACCTTGATGTACCATGTGATTAAAATCTGGAATTAAATTTCCAAGAGGACATCCACTATGACAAAAAGGAATACCACAATCCATACAACGAGACCCTTGCTTTGTAATTTCCTCCTCTTTTAAAGGTACTGTAAATTCATTATAATGTTTTACACGGTCTACTACAGGCGTGTAACTTTCATCTTGTCTTTCAAATTCTTTAAATCCTGTTATTTTTCCCATGAAACTATGCTATTGTTAATTCTTCTACCATTTGTTCTTCGGTTTCTAATCGCTTTAATGCTTTTTTGTATTCAATAGGCATTACTTTTACAAAATGACTTAAGCTATTATCCCAATCTTTAATAATTTCTTTTCCTCTATTACTATTTGTGTATAATACATGTTTTTGAATATACTTTTTCAAATCAGCAATATCCACGTCAGTCATATCCTCAAACTCAATGGTTTCTGTATTACACAGTCCATTTGTAAATTTGTTTTCTGGATCATAAACATAGGCAATACCACCACTCATTCCTGCAGCAAAATTTCTTCCTGTATTTCCTAACACGATTACTTTTCCTCCTGTCATATATTCACAACAATGATCTCCAACACCTTCTACAACAGTAATAGCACCAGAGTTACGCACTGCAAAACGCTCTCCAGCAATACCATTAAAATAGGCCTCACCTTGAACAGCACCAAATAAACATACATTTCCAACAATTATGTTATTTTCTGCTAAGAAATCTGCATCCGCAGGTTTTTTAACAATTAATTTAGCTCCAGACAATCCTTTACCAACATAATCATTGGTATTCCCTTCTACTGTAAAAGTTAAACCATGCGCTCCAAAAGCTCCAAAAGTTTGCCCTGCTGATCCCGTGAATTTAATATTCAAAGTGTCTTCTGGAAGTCCTAAATAACCATAAATTTTAGAAATTTCGTTACTTACTATTGCACCAACAGAACGGTTGGTATTATTAATAGGGTATTCTAAATTAGTTTGTTCTTTTCTATATAAAGCTCTATGCGAATCTTTTAAAATTTCAAAATCCAATACATTTTCTAAATTATGATCTTGGTTTTCTGTATTCTTTTTAATTAACGTATCGTAAGCTGCTGGTCTATACAAAATGGATGACAAATCCAAACCTTTAGCTTTATAATGCTTTATGGCTTGATTGGCATTTATTTTGTGTGTTTGACCAATCATTTCATCCATAGTTCTAAATCCTAATTGTGCCATAATACCTCTTAACTCTTCAGCTATATAATAGAAAAAGTTAATAACGTGCTCTGGCGTACCTTTAAAGTTTTTACGCAATTCTTTATCTTGAGTAGCTATACCAACAGGACAAGTATTCAAGTGACATTTACGCATCATAATACAACCTGAAGCTACTAAAGGCGCGGTTGCAAAACCAAATTCTTCAGCACCTAATAAACAAGCTATAGCAACATCACGACCTGTTTTTAACTGACCATCACATTCAACAACAATTCTACTTCTTAAATTATTTAACACCAACGTTTGTTGCGCTTCAGATAAACCAAGTTCCCATGGTAACCCCGCGTGTTTTAAAGACGTTAAAGGCGAAGCTCCTGTTCCTCCATCATAACCCGCTATCAATACCACATCAGCTTTTGCTTTAGCAACACCAGCAGCAATAGTTCCAACTCCTACTTCAGATACTAATTTAACATTGATTCTTGCATCGCGATTGGCATTTTTTAAATCAAAAATTAATTGTGCTAAATCTTCAATTGAATAAATATCATGATGAGGTGGTGGTGAAATTAATCCTACAAAAGGTGTTGAGTTTCTGGCAGCCGCAATCCATGGCAATACTTTTTCACCAGGCAATTGACCCCCTTCCCCAGGTTTTGCACCTTGAGCCATTTTTATTTGAATCTCTCGTGCGTTTGTTAAATAGTGTGATGTAACACCAAAACGCCCTGATGCAACTTGCTTAATTGCAGAGTTCCTACTATCTCCATTAATATCTGGCTGAAAACGTTTCCTATCTTCTCCTCCTTCACCGGAATTAGATTTACCGCCAATACGGTTCATAGCAATGGCTAAATTTTCATGTGCCTCTCTAGATATAGAGCCGTAAGACATCGCCCCTGTTTTAAAGCGCTTTACAATTTCTGTCCATGGCTCTACATCTTCTAAAGGTATAGGATCCAAATTATCAAACTCAAATAAACCACGAATGGTCATTAAATTTTTAGATTGTTCATTAATAGCTTTAGCATAAACATCATAACTTGCTTGGTCACTTAATCGAACTGCTTGTTGTAATTTTGCAACCGTAGTTGGATTAAACATGTGTCGCTCTCCATTACGTCGCCATCTGTAATCACCACCAATATTTAAACCTAAACGTTTATCTATATATTTATCAGGATACGCGTATTTATAGCGCTCATTGATTTCTTTTTCTATTTCATACAAACCAATACCTTCTATTCTTGAAGCTGTATAAGGGAAATATTTTTCAACAAATTGAGAATTAAAACCAACAATTTCAAAAATCTGAGACCCTCTATAAGAATGCAATGTAGAAATTCCAATTTTATTCATCACTTTTAAAATTCCTTTTCCTATAGCCTTATTGAAATTATCAACCGCTTTTTGCTCATCCATTCCTGTTATGAACCCTTCTTTAACCTGCATTCTGATAATTTCGTTTACCATATATGGATTAATTGCACTAGCACCATAACCAAATAAAGTAGCAAAATGATGTGGTTCGCGAGGTTCAGCAGATTCAATAATGATATCAAAATAAGAACGTTTGCGTAAACGATTTAGTTGATGATTTACATAAGAACAAGCTAACAAACATGGAATAGGAGCAAACTCCTTATTAACACCCCTATCAGAAAGAATGATAATATTTGTTTTTCTATCTAAAGCTTTTTCTATTTGTTTGATGATATCTTCTAAAGCATCTTCTAAGCCATTAAGACCTTGTGATTTAGGATAAAGAATTTCAACAGTCTCTGCTTTAAACCCTTCAACACTAATACTTCTTACTTTTTCTAAATCCGCATTAGAAATCACAGGATTTTGAATGCGAAGCTTTCTACACTGTCTTTCTGAAATGCTAAAAATATTACGATCTTTTCCAAGATTCAAACTAATATCTGTAACAATTTCTTCACGAATACCATCTAAAGGCGGATTAGTTACTTGAGCAAACAATTGCTTGAAGTAGTTTGAAATAAGTTGTGGTCTATCAGACAAAACAGCTAACGGCGTATCTATTCCCATGGAGCCTAAAGCTTCCTTAGCAGTCTGTGCCATTGGTGTAATAACTTCCTGAATATCTTCAAAAGTATAATTAAATAAACGCTGTCTTGTTTTAATATCTATCGTTTCAATAGGACAAGTTTCATTATTATAAGGAATATCTCTTAAGTGCAATCTGGTTTTATCCAACCACTCTTTGTAAGGTCTTTCAGAAACAATTTTATTTTTAATCTCTTCGTCATTAATGATACGACCTTCATTCATATCTACTAAGAACATTTTTCCTGGCTCTAACCTACCATGACTCTTTACATCTTCTGAAGGAATATCTACAACTCCAATTTCAGAAGCCATAATAAGTTTGCCACTTTTAGTTACAGTATATCTTGAAGGTCTAAGTCCATTTCTGTCTAATAAAGCTCCAATATAATCTCCGTCAGTAAAAGGCACAGAAGCTGGACCATCCCATGGTTCCATGATACAAGCATTGTATTCATAAAATGCTTTGCGTTCTTCAGACATGGTTTTGTGTTTTTCCCATGCTTCAGGAATCATCATCATCATAATTTCAGGTAATGAACGTCCTGTATGTGTTAATAATTCAACAACCATATCCATGGAAGCAGAATCTGATTTTCCAGGTAATATAATTGGGAATAATTTTTCAATTTGTGGACCAAAAACATCACTTTTCATGATTTCTTCACGAACACGCATTCTACTTACATTACCACGTAAGGTGTTAATTTCACCATTTTGACACATATACCTAAATGGCTGTGCTAACTCCCACGTAGGCATAGTATTGGTAGAAAAACGTTGATGTACTAATGCTAAACGTGTAACCAAATCTGTTTGCTGCAAATCTGTATAATAGGGTCCAATGTCTTCCGGCATGATAATCCCTTTATATATGATAGTAGTATTTGATAAACTTGGTAGGTAAAAATAAGAACTTTCATGCATTTTTGAATTAGCAATGGTATGTTCAGTAATTTTACGAGCTGCATATAATTTAGCTTTAAATGTCTCTTCAGACATATCGTTAATTTTACCAATAAAAATTTGCTCAATATTAGGCTCTGAAGCTAATGCAATAGGTCCTAATTGTGAAGAATCAACAGGCACATTTCTCCATCCTAAAATATCAAGTCCCTGCACTTTAATTTCTTTTTCAAAAACCTCTTTACAGAATTTATATTGATTTCTGTTTTTAGGCAAAAAAACCATACCTACAGCATACTCTCTTTGTGCAGGTATATCGAAATTACAAACTCTTTTAAAATAATCGTGAGGGATGTCAATTAATAATCCAGCACCATCCCCTGTTTTTCCATCAGCACTTACACCTCCTCGGTGCTCCAACTTTACCAGAATTTCTAATGCATCGTGAATGATTTGATTGGTTTTTTCTCCTTTTAAATTACAGATAAAACCAGCACCACAATTTTCATGTTCAAATTCAGGTAAATACAATCCTTGTTTCTTCATCTTAATCAACAAATTTTGGTTTAAAAATAGCGTCGAAAAACAAAGATATGGATTGATTTTAAAATTAAACAATGCTTAAAACATTATTTTGTTATTAAGCGAATTAATAGGACAAAACTGTATATATAATAATAATAGGAGCAATTATTAATAAATACTCAATACAAGAATCAACAACATTAAATAAATATATACTAATTAATACTAATGAATACTTGTTTTTGCAGAAATAATAGCATAAAAATTACTTAAAAACTGACAATAATTCAAAAGCATTGATTGTTGATAAATCAAAAAAACAAATATTTTACAACATACCCTTAAAAAAATAGGGTTAAAAAATAAAATATCAATAAAAATTATAAAGATACCCCTCTTTTTTAAGGGTGTTAATTCTTTTTGATATAGTTTTACGTTGTCTTAAGGAAATTAATAATTTAAAAACAAGAACTTAAAAACAATCAATTATGAAAAAACTAATTACACTTTCAATGCTTTTTGCAGCAACAGCAATATTTGCTCAGGAAGAAACATCAAAACTATCAATTAGCGGTAGCGTAGACGCTTACTACCAAACATATTTAACAGCTCCAGATGATGCTGGTACAGCTTTTGGAACTGCATTTGCTG
Organism: Pseudalgibacter alginicilyticus; assembly: GCF_001310225.1. Lineage (GTDB taxonomy): Bacteria > Bacteroidota > Bacteroidia > Flavobacteriales > Flavobacteriaceae > Pseudalgibacter > Pseudalgibacter alginicilyticus. Next base: position 2,247,833 of record NZ_CP012898.1, read on the forward strand.
GACAAACTGGATTTGCTACTGGTATGGGCAATGTAATTATTAGTTATGAAGGAGCAAAAACAGGAGTAGTACTTGATTTAGTAACAGGCGCAAGAGGAGCTAGTGCCACTTTTAGTTCTGATATTCAAGATGGTATTTTAAATCAAGCATATGTTTACTGGAATGTATCTGAAAGTACAACACTAACAATGGGTAGATTTAATACTTTTTTAGGATATGAAGTTATAGCTCCAGCAGCAAATTTTAACTATAGCACATCTTATTTGTTTTCTAGCGGACCTTTCTCTCATGTTGGATTAAAAGCAGATTTTGCTTTATCTGATGATTTTAGCTTAATGTTAGCTATTATGAATCCTTGGGATACTAATGATATTTCTACAACTGGCGAATATTCACTTGGCGCACAATTAGGTTACTCAGGTCAATTTCTTAACTTCTACTACGATAGCGGAAACAATGGCGGTTTAGGTTTTGAAGTAGATTATACAGGTGGTTTTGACCTTTCAGATAGCTTCTTTATGGGAATTAATGCAGCATATAATGATAATGATGGTTCTGGTTTCTACGGTGCAGCGTTATATCCACAATATGCCACTTCTGATGCATTCTCTTTAGGTTTAAGAGGGGAATTTTACGGTCTTCACGGTGATGCTAATCCAGCAGAAGAAAGTGTTTTAGCACTTACTTTAACAGGAAGTTTAGTTGTAGATAACAATTTAATCATTAAGCCAGAGATTAGATTAGACTCTTGGAGTGATAACATGCCATACGTTGATAGCGACGGTGCAGCATCTGACAATCTTGCAGCATTTACTTTAGCAGCTATTTACTCATTCTAATTTTAGAATGTACAATTAAAAATCAGAGAATGAAGCAAGTTCTCTAACTATGAAACTTGCTTTATTCTATCTAATATTAACTAACCCTTAAATTTATAAATATGTCTATATTAAATATGCCCCTTATTATTCAAGACACCGCCGCAATAGAAGGCGACATGGGAATGCTGTGGATGCTTATCTCTGGTATCTTAGTATTCTTCATGCAAGCAGGATTTTTCTTAGTAGAGTCTGGAATGACAGATTCGAAAAATGCTGTAAACATAGCAATGAAAAATTTCTTGGACATAGCAGTTGGCTCTTTGGCTTTCTGGTTCGTGGGATATTCTTTAATGTATGGCGCTGATGCCTCTGGAGGTGGTTTCTTCCACTGGGGTGGGTTTATATTTTCTCAAGGTGCTGCCGATTTATTCTTTCAAACAGTATTTGCCGCTACTGCTGCAACCATTGTATCGGGAGCTATTGCAGGAAGAACCAAATACACAACCTATGCCATTTTTAGCATTGTATTAACTGCTTTTATATATCCTATCTCTGGTGGATGGGAATGGAATGGCGGTTGGTTAAATGCTGAATGGATGCCTGCTGAGTTTATCGATTTTGCTGGATCATCCATTGTTCACTCTGTAGGTGGATGGGCTGCACTTGTTGCTGCATGGATGGTAGGTCCTAGAATTGGAAAATTCTTAAATGGAAAACCAGTTGAAATGCATGGTCATAACCAAATGTATGCTACTTTAGGTGTTTTCATCTTATGGTTAGGATGGTTTGGTTTTAACGGTGGTTCTCAATTAGCTTGGGGTGGTGATGATGCCACTGCGGCTTCACAAGTCGTTTTAGTTACTAACTTAGCTGCTGCCGCAGGTACTTTAAGTGCTTTATTATTCACTTGGTTTAAAAATGGAAAACCTAATTTAGCAATGACTTTAAATGGAGCTCTTGCTGGTCTTGTTAGTATTACTGCTGGATGTGGTAATATGAGCGAAGGCGGTGCAGTATTAGCTGGTTTAATTGGTGGTATTTTAGTGGTTTTATCAATTGGGTTTATAGAAAAAACTTTAAAAATTGATGATGCAGTTGGTGCTATTTCCGTACACGGAGTTGCTGGTGTATGGGGAACTTTAGTTATCGGACTTTGGGGTATTGATGGTGATGCAGGAATTGGTATCTTTAACGGTGGTGGAGCTGCACAATTAGGAGCTCAAGCCATTGGAGTTATAGCTTATGCTGTATGGGCACTTGTTATGTCTTTTATATTCTTATTTATTATCAAGAAATCTTGTGGTGGTTTAAGAGTTACTGAAGCAGAAGAAATAGCAGGTCTTGATATCTCTGAACATGGCAGTTTAGCTTACCCTGGTAAAAGACAAAGAGAAATTGAAGATTAATTAATTTTTCTAACAAGAAAAATTAATTATAAAGTATTCAGATTTTAGAATTAAAAACATTGAAATATTTAGTTTATTAAAGTGTTAACATAAAAAAGGATGCCTTATTAGTAGGGCGTCCTTTTTTATTATTATTTTTAAACAAACAGAAACCCCAATAAAACCCCAATAAAACCCTAAATATTACCCTAAATATTACCCTAAATATTTTAAAATCTAACTATTAAAATTAAATAACATTATGAAAAAAATTGAAGCAATTATTAGAAAATCCAAGTATCGTGTGGTAAAAGAAGCCTTACATGAAGTTGGGGTAAACTTTTTCTCTTATTGGGATGTAACAGGAATTGGAAATGAAAAAGAAGGCCATGTATATAGAGGTGTTTCTTATAGTACCAGTGATATTCAAAGACGATACCTTTCAATAGTAGTGAACGATAGTTTTGCAGAAGCTACTATACAAGCAATAATTAGCTCTGCAGGAACTGGAGAAGTTGGAGATGGTAAAGTATTTGTATCAGATGTCATAGATGCTTACAGAATACGAACAGGAAATAATGGTGGGGACACGCTAAACAAATAAATTAAAAAACAAACAAAAAAATTATGGAATTATTAACAATAAATAATGTATGGATGATGATCTGTACAGCATTGGTTTTCTTCATGCACTTAGGCTTTGCTTTTTTAGAAATAGGCTTAACAAGACAAAAGAATACTTTAAACATTCTTTTTAAGAACATTTTTATTATTACTGTAGGATTACTACTATACTGCCTTGTAGGCTTTAATTTAATGTACCCTGGTTTTGAAGAAGGTTCAGCTGGAATATTTGGATTTGCAGGATTTGGTCTTGACGCAGTAGCGGCAACCGATTTAACTTATAGCGAAGGTTATACTTACTGGACAGATTTCTTATTTCAAGGTATGTTTGCTGCCACTGCCGCAACAATTGTTTCTGGAGCAGTTGCTGAACGTATCAAAATTGGACCTTTTATGATTTTTACCGTACTATACGTAGGGATTATCTATCCACTTGCAGGTTCATGGAAGTGGGGAGGCGGTTTTTTAGACATGAGAGAAACTCCTTTTTATGACTTTGCTGGATCAACATTAGTACACTCTGTTGGAGGTTGGGCTGCCTTAGTTGCTGTTTGGCTGTTAGGGTCACGTATTGGTAAATTCAAAGACGGGAAACCTCAAGCTATTCCTGGTCACAACATACCATTAGCTACAGCTGGTGTAATAATCCTTTGGTTAGGATGGTTTGGTTTCAACGGTGGCTCTGTACTATCTGCTGACCCTGCATTAACGTCATTAACATTAGTAACTACTTGCTTAGCAGCAGCAGCTGGTGGCGTAGTAGCAGCAATTACCTCTACAATTATGTACAAAAATCTTGATTTAACCATGTTTTTAAATGGTATTTTAGGTGGTTTAGTAGGAATTACCGCAGGTGCAGACTTAATGGGACCAACAGATGCTATTTTAATAGGAGCTATTGCTGGTATAATTATTGTGTTTGCTGTTGCATTTATTGATAAATTAAAATTAGACGATCCTGTTGGAGCTATTGCGGTACATTTAGCTTGCGGTATGTGGGGAACTTTAGCCGTTGGAATATTTGGTTCTTTGGCTGGAGGAGACCAATTAGTAAGTCAATTAGTTGGTATTGTTTCCTATGCAGCTATCTGCATAGTTTCATCTTTCTTGATTTTATTTGTATTGAAGAAAACTGTTGGAATCAGAGTTTCTGAAAAAGAAGAAATAGAAGGTTTAGATGCTCATGAACATGGAATGGATGCATATCCTGATTTCAGATTAAATGAACATTAAGATATATAATTAGATTAAAAAAAAGGAAGTCTACAATAGACTTCCTTTTTTTTAGTATTAAAGTGAAGCTATTATTTTATATTTTTGATATAAACGAACATATAAAAAATATCATGAAGAAAATAGAAGCTATTATTAGAAAATCTAAATACAATGTAGTGAAAGACGCCTTGCATGACGTAGGTGTAAACTTTTTTTCCTATTGGGATGTTACTGGATTAGGAAATGAAAAAGAAGGCCATGTGTATCGTGGCGTGTCATACAGCACTAGTGATATTCAACGTAGATACCTTTCCATTGTTGTTAATGATGATTTTTTAGATACTACCCTTAATGCCATTATCAATGCTGCAGGAACAGGTAAAGTAGGCGATGGTAAAATTTTTGTTTCAAATATAGAAGAAGCTTATAGAATCAGAACAGGAGAAAAAGGCAGTAGCACCTTAAATTAAATTATTTTAGAAGCAACACTCTAAATAAATGAAAACGCCTAATCTTAAAATTTGAGATTAGGCGTTTATTTATACTTAAAACTTAACTTTTATTTTAAGCAGAATTTCTACTCGCATTAATATTTCCAAATAAAGAACGTGTGACTATTTTTTCATAAATTTTAATTTGTTCTTCATCTCTTACATCTGCTTTTTCTAACTCTTGAATCTTTTTAAGCGCATATTGCTGTATGGTCAATAATGGCAAAACAATAGATTCTCTAACTTCAATAGAAGCCTTACCGGATGGCTCATTTTCCATAAGCTCTTTATATCCGGTTAGTTTTAAAAGTAATGTTTTGGTTGTAATGTATTCATTGTAAATAATATTCCAAAACTCCCCAAACTCTTTATCTTTGGACATGTATTTTGTTAAATCAAAAAACGATTTTGTTAATGACATCATACTATTCTCTAACAATGTTTTAAAAAATTTAGAGTTGTTATAGAGTTGTTCTACTTTGTCAAATTCACCGTTATCCTCATATTTTTTCAAAGCCGTACCAACCCCGAAAAAACCAGGAACATTTTGTTTTAATTGACTCCAAGAACCCACAAAAGGAATGGCTCTTAAATCTGAAAATATAAGTTTATCAGAAGTTCCTCTTTTTGATGGTCGGCTTCCAATATTTGTTTTTGCATAATATTTTAATGTACTCATGCGTTCCAAATACGGAATAAACATGGCATGACTTTTAAAATCTTTATAAGCCTGATAACTTGTTTCTGCCAAATCATTCATAACCGCTCTATCAGACTCAGACATTTGATTTTTTTCTTTAGCAATTCTATTAGAAATACCAGAACTTATCAATTGCTCTAAATTATATTGAGACGAATCTAAAGTTCCAAAATTAGAGCTAATCGTTTGTCCTTGAATGGTAAGTTGAACCTCCTTATCCTCTATTTTAGGGCCTAAAGATGAGTAAAATTGATGTGTTTTTCCACCACCTCTTGCTGGAGGTCCTCCACGTCCATCAAAGAATATAGCGGTAATACCATATTTTCTTGACATTTCAGTTAACAATTCTTTTGCTTTATATATTCCCCAGTTTGCCATTAAATAACCACCATCTTTTGTACCATCAGAAAATCCTAACATAATGGTTTGCCTATTTCCTCTTTTTTCCAAATGTGCTCTATAAGCAGGGTTTGTATAGAGTTGCTCCATAACATCTGGAGCATTTTCTAAATCAGTAATAGTTTCAAAAAGCGGCCCTATATCAACAGTTAATTCGTCTTTAAATGCCACCATTTTTAGCATAGCAAATAATTGCATAACATTTAATGCCGTTTGGTTATTACTAATTATGTAACGATTGGCCCCTAACTCCCCATTACTTTTTTGAATCTCTTTAATGGCTTGAATGGTTTTTAAGGTATTGAAAACCATTTCATCTTCAAAGCTATTAATATCAACATAATCAGTAGCTTTAGAGAGAATTTTTATTTGCTCATCCTCTGAAAGCTCATGATAATTATTTGGAAATGATGAATTGCCTTGTTTTATTAAAGCATCAATTACTGTAGTAAATACACCGTGATGAATTCTACTATCCTGTCTAATATCTAATGAAGCGAAATTAAACTTAAATAAATGAATTTTATTTAATAGCGTTCTTATTTCTGGCATGTATAATGACTGATGCTCATTAATTACAATGTTTTTAATATCAGTCAGTTCATTAATTAATTCATCCAATTCTATAATCCCTTCAGTATTTCCTGTTATACTACACTCATATAACTTGGACTCTAAAGCTATAACCCTATGTTCAACCCCTCTAAAGGTAAGTCTTCTTCTAAGGCTTTTTACATCCTTATAATATTTACCTAAAATGGTTTGTTTTAATTTTTTGGCAACTTTTAAAGTTGTATCTGGTTTTACAAATGGATTCCCATCACGATCACCTCCTGGCCAAAAACCAATATTAATAATTTCATTATGGTTTTGGTTATCATCATATATATTTTGCTGAATATAATCGTAAATCTCACCAAATGACTCATAAAATACATTTTCTAAATACCAAACCAAACTTACAGCCTCATCATAAGGCGTTGGTTTTTCATGTTTGAAAAATGGTGTTTTTCCAAGCTGACCTAACAGATTATTTATTTCATCTAAGTTTGTATCTTTAATAGCCTTAGTTAAATCTGTAATAATACCTAAAACTGAACCAGGGTAAAACTGAGTTGGGTGAGCCGTTAGCACGATTCGCACTTTAAACTCCTCCAAATAATTTCTTAATTCTTCTAATCTATTCTCAGAAACAGCAGATTCTTTTAAATTTCTAATGGAACCAATGCCTTCCATATTATTTACAATAGGAAAAGCAGCATCTTCAGCAGCATCAAACAACACTACCTGCCGTTCTATATATTGAATAAACTTAAACAGTAAATTAATCTGACTGCTTTTAGAACGTCTCCCTTGATATTTTTTAAAAAAAGTATCCACAATAGTAGTGGGATCATCTCCATTTGCAAAACCCTTTTTACAAGTTTCATGAAATAAAGGAAGTAATACTCCTGTTTTTGTTATAGCATCAAAAGGCAAAGTCATAAATATACTATTGTATATATTGTATTTAGACAGTACATTTTGTTTAAATCTGGTAATTTTTGGTCCTACTGACATAGTAATATGAAGTGAAATTAGACGTAAAAATAGTAAAGCATACGCTAAGAATAGAGAGTTTCTTAATTTTTTTAAATTTTTTTTGTTTTTACTAATTCTAATTGTGAATAATTAAAAAAACAGCACCTATTCCTATCTTTTCTTTTACCAATACAATAATGGACAACTACAAACCATGATATATGTCATATTTTGTATTTCTAACCAATTGTACCTTTGCTGATTAAATTTACAAGTATGAAAAAAATACATTCGTTTCACATTCCAGTAATGGGGATAGGTTTTACAATCGATACACCTTTAAAAGTAGCTCAATACGGTATGGATTCTGTTATTTCTTTGGTTGATGATATTTTGATTGAGAAGTTAAGAAAGATGTACAGTGAAAAGTTCGAAAAACCTTATACTGAAATTACTGACAAAATAGATGATTTTAGAGCAAAAAGAATCACATCTTATTTGAATTTAGTAAGCGATATTGCACATGAAAAATTCGAATTGTTAAAAAACATCACCATAGAAAAAAGTGATGAACTTTTAGCTTACATCCAAATGCTCCCTAATAATTCTGCATTAAAAGCCGACTTTTTTAAATTAACAGAAAAGGGATTTAATGCATCTGAAATTAAAAAATGGGCCAACAACAATTTAAAAATGGGTAATATTGACGTTAATATTATGACCAAAGTTGATAAGGACAATTATATAAAAAACAAAAAATTAGCTAACGAATATAATGATGCCCATGCAGCACTTAGAGGCTTTGCAAATAGTAAACTAAACTCTTCAGTCGTGCTTTCTGCTGGAATGAATCCAAGATTGTATGCTTATATGTCGCAGTTTGATGATTTTTATCCAGATGAAAATGGTGTTTTTAAGAAAAAAATTATTTTAAAAGTTAGTGATTATAGATCCGCATTAATTCAAGGAAAATTTTTAGCTAAAAAAGGATTATGGGTTTCAGAATACAGAATTGAATCTGGTCTTAACTGCGGTGGTCATGCCTTTGCTACAGACGGCTATCTTCTAGGCCCTGTATTGGCAGAATTTAAGGAGAACAAAGAAGAATTACGAACTTCTATTCAAAAGTTAATACATCAAGAGTTAACAAATCAAAAACGTATACTTCCTAAAGCGCAACTAAACATAGATATAACTGCTCAAGGTGGTGTTGGCACTGCTGAAGAACATGATTTTTTAATCGATGAGTATAATTTGGACTCTGTAGGCTGGGGATCACCATTTTTATTAGTTCCTGAAGCAACAACAGTGGATGACGCTACGCTTCAAAAATTAAGCAAAGCAACCGAGAAAGATTTGTATTTAAGCGATATTTCTCCTTTAGGGGTACCCTTTAATAATCTAAAAAATAACACAAAAGATATTGAAAAAGAAGTATTAATCAATAAAGGTAGACCAGGCAGTTCATGTCCTAAAAAGTTTGTATCCTTAAACAAGGAGTTTAAGGAAAAAGGTCTCTGTACAGCATCTAGAGAATATCAACATCTAAAAATAAAAGAATTAGACAACCTAAAATTACCATTAGACGAGTATAATATTAAGCTTAATAAAATTACTGAAAAGTCATGTACTTGTGTTGGCTTAGGAACTTCGGCTCTATTGGCCTATGGTTTGGGAACAAAAAAAGAAGGCCCTGGCGTATCTATATGTCCAGGACCAAATATGGCATATTACTCTAAAGTAATGAGTTTAGAGAATCTGGTAGATCATATTTATAATCGAGATAATGTTATTGCACGAACAGACCGTCCTAATTTATTTATCAAGGAGTTATTTATTTATATTGATTATTTAAAAAATAAACTTGAAGAATCAAAAGCTAATTTCAACAAAAAAGAAGAAAAATATTTAACTAATTTTACTAACAATATGAAAGCAGGTGTTGCTTATTATCAACATTTATTTTACAATGCTAAAAATGCTTTTAATGAAGTAAAACAAGTTATTTTAAACGAATTAGAATCTGGTGAAACAATATTAAAACAGATAAGTTTTGAAATTGAAAAGTTATCAAAAGAAAGAGCCACTGTTTTAATTTAAAAAAGTGTATCGCTTTACATTAAACAAAACACATCTTTAATAAACATATAACAAAACTTATTGTATAAATAGCAACAAGTTTTGTTATATCATTATGGCTGTAAATATTCCTTTGTCTTCAAAAAAAATTCATCAGAAATAATTATTTGTGATTTTTGCACGATATTTGCACCATAAAAATGTGTCATTCTGATTTTATAGAATGCGCTAATTTTGATTATAATGGATTTAGTAAAAGAAATAAATCGGCTTAAGAAGGAGAAAAATGCAGTTATTTTAGCGCATTATTACCAAGTTGCAGAAATACAAGACATTGCAGATTATGTTGGAGATAGTTTACAATTATCACAACAAGCTGCAGAAACAGATGCAGACATGATTGTGTTTGCAGGCGTTCATTTTATGGCAGAAACTGCTAAAATTTTGAGTCCAGATAAAACGGTTGTGTTACCTGAATTAAAAGCGGGTTGCTCTTTGGCAGATTCTTGTCCGCCTGAAGCATTTGAAAAATTTACGAAAGCTCACCCAGACCATGTAGTTATTACTTATGTTAACTGTTCTGCCGAAATTAAAGCATTAAGTGATATTGTTTGCACTTCTTCCAATGCACTAAAAATTGTAAATTCCGTACCAAAGGAAACACCAATTATATTTGCACCTGACAAAAATTTAGGTAAATATATTATCAGTCAAACAGGTAGAGATATGTTGCTTTGGGATGGTAGCTGCATTGTTCATGAAGCATTTTCAATTGACAAACTAATTGCTTTACATAAAAAATATCCAGACTATAAAATTATTGCGCATCCTGAATCTGAAACTCATATTTTAGATACAGCCGCTTATATTGGTTCTACCTCTGGAATGATAAACTTTGTAAAAGCGCATCCTAAAGAAAAGTTTATTGTAGCTACCGAAGCTGGAATTCTGCATAAAATGCAACAAGAGGTACCTAATACAGAAATGATACCTGCACCAGCTAAAGAAGACAATACTTGTGCTTGTAGTGAATGCCATTTTATGAAAATGAACACGCTTCAAAAATTATACGATTGCATGTTAAATGAATCACCGCAAATCGATGTTCCAGAAAAAATAAGAAAAAGAGCATTGTTACCCATTGAACGCATGTTAGAATTATCCAAATAATTATGATTACTGCAAATTATTTAGTGATTGGTTCAGGAATTGCAGGTTTAACCTTTTCGGTGAAAATTGCAGAACAATTCCCTGACCGAAACGTTGTTATTATTACCAAATCGAATGAAGAAGAATCTAACACCAAATATGCCCAAGGTGGCGTAGCTGTGGTTTTAGATGATGAAAAAGATTCTTTTAAAAAACACATTAAAGACACCTTAGTTGCTGGTGATGGATTATGTAACGAAGAGGTTGTTAAAATGGTAATTAAAGAAGGCCCCAAGCGCCTTGAAGAACTTATGGCTTGGGGAGCTAATTTTGATTTAGATAAAAGTGGCAATTTAGATTTAGGAAAAGAAGGTGGACATTCAGAATACAGAGTTGTGCATCATAAAGACATTACGGGCTATGAAATTGAACGTGCTTTATTAAAAAGAGTACACCAGTTGCCTAACATCTCTATTTTACCTCATCATTTTGCTATTGATTTAGTAACCAACCATCATATAAAAAATTCAAACCAAGATGAATTAGTATGCTATGGTGCATATGTTTTTAATCAAAAATCTGGTGAAATTTTTACAGTAAAAGCAAATAGTACTTTATTAGCCTCTGGTGGCATTGGCTGCGTTTATGGGCATACAACAAATCCTATCATAGCAACAGGGGATGGTATTGCAATGGCATACAGAGCTAAAGCTCGCATAAAAGACATGGAGTTTGTACAGTTTCATCCTACCGCTTTATATGAGGTAGAAGGCGAATCGTCATTTTTAATTTCTGAAGCTGTTAGGGGTTTTGGCGCTTATCTTCGTAACAAAAAAGGCTATAGATTTATGCCAGATTATGATAAACGCGCAGAATTAGCATCACGTGATATTGTTTCTCAAAGTATTGACAGTGAATTGAAAAAATCTGGTGATGCTCATGTTTATTTAGATTGTACGCATTTAGACATGAATGCTTTTAAAAACCATTTTCCTAATATTTATAATAAATGTTTACAGCATCATATTGATATAAAAACTGACTGGATTCCTGTGATTCCAGCATCACATTATTTATGCGGAGGAATAAAAGTAAACAAAAAAGGAAAAACCACTATTGATAATTTATTTGCCTGTGGAGAGTGCACTAGAACAGGTTTACACGGAGCAAACAGATTAGCTTCTAATTCTTTGTTGGAAGCTTTGGTTTATGCTCATAATATTTTTAAATATCATACTAAATACGAATATAAATATTTAGAAGTAGACATACCTGAATGGAATGATGAAGGTACTGTTATTGCTAAAGAGCATATTTTAATCCAGCACAACCTAAAACGCCTACAAGCTTTAATGCGAGATTATGTAGGTATTGTAAGAAGTAACAAACGATTAAAAAGAGCCATAAAACATTTAGATTTAATTCACGACGAGGTTGAAGAATTATACAAAGAATCTAAAATAACAACATCGCTTTGTGAATTAAGAAACATGGTTAACATTGCTCATTTAATTGTACGGCAATCTTTAGATAGAACCGAAAACAAAGGTGGGTATTATAATGTTGATAATGTTAAAAAATAAAACAAAAAAGACTGCCATCTTAAAGATGACAGTCTTAAATTTTAAGTATTTTCAAGTAGTATTTAGTAATTAAATATCATCATTCCCTTTAACAGGAGACTCTTTTAAACCAGCAATTACATTTGAGCTGTAATCTACTTCTTTAACAGTTCCATTTGTCCAATAGAACCACTTGCCGACTTTTTTACCATTATCATAATTTGCAGAAACAGTTTTTTTACCTTCTGTGTTAAAGCTTAACCACTCTCCTTGTAATTTACCATCTGCTGTGTAAGACCCAGTTTGACTTACAGCACCATTGTCATGATAATAAACAACATCAATTAAATTGGTTTCTTTGTTAAGTTTTAATTCTCTCTTTTGATCTTGACCAAAAGATACCACAGTAATTAAAAAGGTAAAAGTTAATAAAATTAATTTCTTCATAATTATGGGGGTTTTAACATTATATATCAAATATACACAAAAGATAACATTTAAGCAACTATTACGTAACATTAAATTAACATTAAAACAATAACAATATGATTATCAACTAAATACAATAAAAGATTTAACATTAAAATATTAATAATTAATTAATATAGGGATTACATTAAAATTACCTAAACACATGACATTTGCATTGTCTTAAGACAAATCAATTAGTATTTCATATAATCTATTAGTTTTTGTCGACTACATTATCATGATTTCTAATAAGACTGCCTTAGGCCAAGGCAGTCTTTATTACACTAAAAATCAATCACTTGAACAACATCAAAGACATCCACTAAGGAAATAGCGAAACAATTTTCAAGTATAACATGATGTGTATAAACTCAAAAAAACAGCTTTAATTTAATATCGTAAAATAAGGTTAAAAAATTGATAAAATAATACACACTAATACAATCTTTTACAAGTAAATTCTTCAATGTTAAATAGAAAATTTACTTTTATCGTGATTTTTAATTTCAACTTAAAATCATTTTAATTTTACAAATCAAATTGTAGTAAAAAAACATAACAATTACGTAACTTAGAATACTAAGTTAACAAAGATATTTGCAAATTATTTTAAAATAAATTATGGATAATATTTACTTATTAATGATTGTTGCCCTTGCCGTGTTAGCTATAGCCGATTTGGTAATTGGTGTTAGTAACGATGCAGTAAATTTTTTAAACTCAGCTATTGGATCTAAGGTTATTTCTTTTAGAACCATAATGATTGTAGCTGGATTAGGTGTGGCAATTGGAGCTGTATTTTCTAGCGGAATGATGGAAGTTGCAAGAAAAGGTATTTTTAATCCTCATGAATTCATGTTCAATGAAATTATGATTGTATTTATGGCAGTTATGTTAACTGATATCTTGTTATTAGATTTTTTTAATACCATAGGCATGCCTACATCAACAACAGTTTCTATAGTATTTGAATTATTAGGTGCTTCAGTAGCTATGGCTCTTATTAAAATTGGTCATGACGGAGGTTCATTTGTTGATTTGGTTAACTATATAAATACAAGTCAGGCTGGACAAATTATTTTTGGAATTCTCCTCTCAGTTGTCGTAGCATTTTCCATTGGAGCTTTAGTACAATGGGTAGCAAGACTTCTATTATCCTATGATTTTGAAAAGAAAGCAAATTGGGTAGGTGCTTTGTTTGGTGGTTTTGCTATTACCTCTATTACTTATTTTATTTTCATGAAAGGTATTGGGGGAACTAATTTTGCTAAACAAAGTTATGAATTTACTAAAGGATTAACTATTAAAGAGTTTTTAGAAACTCAAGTACTTTTAATTTTAGTCATAAACTTGGTGTTTTGGTCTTTGTTATCTTATATATTAATTGCAGTAGCGAAATTAAACATCTATAGATTAATTATTATAGCGGGTACCTTTGCTTTGGCGTTAGCTTTTGCTGGAAATGATTTAGTTAACTTTATTGGAGTTCCAATAGCTGGTTGGCAATCATACGAAGCTTGGTTAGCATCTGGTGTTTCGCCTGAAGCCTTCAGTATGGAATTTCTTGCGGATAAGGTCCCTACTCCTACGCTTTTATTGGTTTTAGCAGGTATCATAATGGTAGTTACCTTATGGTTTTCAAGTAAGGCTCAAACAGTTGTAAAAACCTCGTTAGATCTATCAAGCCAAGAAGCAACCAAAGAGCGTTTTCAACCTAACTTTTTATCTCGTGGATTTGTTAGAATAGCAGTAGGGGCTTCAGAAATGACCTCTTACATCCTACCTAAATCTTGGCAGGACAAAATTGAAGAACAGTTTGAAAAACCTGTTATAAATATATCTAAGTCCAAAACACATGAACTTCCTGCGTTTGATATGGTAAGAGCAGCAGTAAACCTTATGGTTGCAGCTATACTTATATCAATAGCAACATCTATGAAACTACCATTATCAACAACATACGTAACATTTATGGTTGCCATGGGTACTTCTTTAGCAGATAGAGCTTGGGGAGCTGAAAGTGCTGTATATAGAGTTGCAGGAGTTTTAAATGTTATTGGTGGTTGGTTTTTTACTGCTATCATAGCTTTTGTAGCTGCTGCTATTATTGCGTACTTATTAAATTGGAACGTCCATGTTATGGTGCCAGTTTTATTGTTATTAGCAACCTTACTTTTGGTTAGAAATTTCATTTCTCATAGAAAAAAAACAAAAGAAGTACGAGCTGAAGACTCCTTAAACAAAGCAGAGAGTAGTTCTGTGCAGGGAGTTATTCAAGAAAGTGCTGGCAATATTGCTAATGTTGTTAAACGTGGTAATAAAATTTACACCAATGCTATTAACGGACTTGCTAAACAAGATTTAGCATCCCTTAAAAAGAACAAAAAACAAATTATAAAATTGTCTGATGAAGTTGAAGATTTAAGAGACAATATATTCTACTTCATTAAAAATTTAGATGAATCAAGTGTTGGTGCCAGTAATTTTTACATTAACATATTAGGCTATTTACAAGACATCGTACAATCTTTAGAGTACATAACTAAGGTGAGTCATAAACACGTAAATAACAACCATAAAAAATTAAAATTCAGTCAAATTAAAGAATTAAAAGAAGTTGATGAACGCTTTGAAATATTGTTTAATAATACCAAAAATGCGTTTGAATCTAGATCTTTTGAAGAAATTGGAGTAATATTAGGAAGAAAGCAAGAAATAGTAGCCATGGTTAGTGATAAAATTCAAAAACAAGTGGAGCGTACTAGAAATGAAGAATCAAGTCCTAAGAATACAACACTATATTTTGGAATTTTATTAGAAACTAAAGATTTATTAATGGCTGTAATGAATCTTTTAGAAGAATACCATAATGCACATGATAGCTCGGTAAAACCAGCAACCGTTCAAGGTATTTCTGAAGAAGAATAATTGGGATATTATTAAAATAATAAAGCCGCTTTTATAAATTTAGAAAAGCGGCTTTATTTTATTTATAGTACTATTTAAAGGATTAACACTATACTGAACACCTATTCTAATTTTATTGTGCGTCACGCATAAACTCCTCTGCCTTTTCAACCATTAACCTACTACCACAAATAAAAGGCACACGTTCATGCAATTCTGTAGGTTGGATATCCATAATTCTGGTAAATCCATCACTAGCAAGACCATTAGCTTGTTCTGCTAAAAATGCAATAGGATTACATTCATATAACAGACGTAATTTTCCATTAGGGTTTTTAGAGCTCTGCGGATATAAATAAATTCCTCCTTTAATCATGTTTCTGTGAAAATCGGATACCAAAGAACCAATATATCTACTTGTATACGGTCTATCATCTTCTTCCTGTTGGCAATACTTAATATAATTTTTTATACCCTGTGGAAAATGAATATAATTACCTTCATTAACAGAATATATAGTACCACTTTCTGGAAATTCCATATTAGGGTGTGATAAGTAAAAGGACCCAATTGCTGGATTTAAAGTAAATCCATTAACACCATCGCCTGTGGTATAAACCAACATGGTGGACGTTCCATAAACTATGTATCCAGCCGCTACTTGAGCGCTTCCTTTTTGCATAAAATCTTCTAACATTACTGGAGTGCCGACTGGAGTTACACGTCTATAAATTGAAAAAATAGTGCCTACAGACACATTTACATCTATGTTTGATGAACCATCTAACGGGTCAATTAAAACTACATACTTATTTTGATGATTTTCATCTTGACTATTAATAGTAATAAAATCATCCTCTTCTTCACTAGCAATTCCGCAAACTATATTTCGTTTGGTAAGTGTTTGAATAAACTTATCATTAGCATATACATCCAATTTCTGCTGGTCTTCACCTTGGATATTAGTATCGCCAGCGGCACCTATTATATCCACTAATCCAGCTTTATTTACTTCATGATTTACTATTTTTGCTGCTAAACGAAGAGAGTTTAAAAGACTTGATAATTCACCTGAAGAATATTGAAACGACGATTGATTTTCTATAATAAACTCGCCTAAAGTTTGTTTTTTATGAGCCATAAGTTGGTTTGTTTTAGTTTATACAAATATCAATAAATTTTAAGAAACTACAACGTTTTCGTAGAAGTTAAGTCTTATACATAACAAAGTTTAAACTATATTTGAAATTATTTGTTTTTAAATATGAAATTCATAATTAGAAAAGCTAAAATTGAGGATATGGAAGAAGTCTTCAAACTAATTAAACAGTTGGCAGACTTTGAAAATGAACCAAATGCAGTAATTATTTCTGTTGAAGACTTAAAAAAAGATGGCTTTGGAAAACATCCAGCTTTTTTTTGTTTTGTGGCCGAAGTAAACACAAAAGTGGAAGGTATAGCCTTAGGATTTAACCGATATTCTACATGGAAAGGAAAGATCTTGCATTTAGAAGATTTAATTGTTAATCAATCTATGAGGGGATTAGGCATAGGTACTGCCCTTCTTGATGAAGTTATAAAATATGGACATGAATTAGGTGTAAAACGCATTAATTGGGAAGTACTTGAATGGAACAAACCTGCTATCAATTTATATAAACAAAAGGGAGCCAATATTATGGAAGATTGGCGCGTTGTTCATCTAACGAATCAGGGTATAAAAGATTATATTTCAAAATTATTAGATGAAAATATTTAAATTTGGAGGTGCTTCAATAAAAGATGCCACAGGCATAAAAAATGTGGCTACTGTGCTACAAAAAGTTGGATATAAAAACACGTTAGTTGTAGTATCTGCCATGGGTAAAACAACAAATGCATTAGAAATTGTAATTAAGAATTATTTTGAAAATAAACCGCAATTACAAAGTGCCATCCAAAAAGTTAAAAACTACCATAATGACATATTATGGGATTTATTCAGTGATGAAAGTCATGAAGCCTTTAAAAAAACAAATTTTTTTTTCAATGAATTGGATGTGTTTTTCAAAAGGAATAAATCACCAGATTACAACTTTGTTTATGATCAAGTAATTGGTTATGGTGAATTAATTTCTACAACAATTATAAGTGAATATCTAAATTATATTGGAATAAAAAACATTTGGATGGATGTGCGCGAACAAATAAAAACAGACCCTTATTACAGAAAAGCTAATGTGGATTGGGACGCTACACAATCATTAATTACATCAAAAATAAATAGAACTAACTTAAACATTACTCAAGGCTTTTTAGGCAGCGATTCTAATAATTTTACAACCACACTTGGAAGAGAAGGTAGCGACTATACAGCCGCCATTTATGGGTATTGTTTAAATGCACAAAGTGTAACCATTTGGAAAGATGTTCCTGGAGTTTTAAACGCAGATCCACGTTATTTTGAAAATGCTCAATTACTCAATAAAATATCATATCGTGAAGCTATAGAATTAGCTTTTTACGGAGCCTCAGTCATTCACCCTAATACCCTACAACCTTTACAAGGTAAAGAAATACCTCTTTATGTAAAATCATTTTTACATCCTGAATGTGCTGGCACAAAAATTAGCAAAAACATTGCCTTGGAACCTCTTATTCCGTGCTTTATTGTAAAAAAAGATCAGGTATTAATTTCTTTATCTTCATTAGATTTTTCATACATAGTGGAAGAAAACATTAGTACCATTTTTAATTTACTCCATATTTATAAAATGAAAGTAAATGTTATTCAAAACTCTGCGATAAGCTTTTCAGTGTGTGTGGACAATATTTACAATAATGTTGAAAAATTACTCCATCACTTAAAAGCAAAATTTAAGGTAAATTGTCAAGAAAATGTTTCACTTTATACGATTAGACACTACAATCAAAATGTCATAGATCAAATAGAAATAGGTAAAACCGTGTTATTAAAACAATTAACTAAAGAAACCGTTCAGTTAGTAACTGCACCAATTAAATAAACTATTTACTACCTTTACCACCATGAGCAAGCATAAAAATACTGGACTGGTAACAGCCAAAGAAGTAGCTAAAGCTATACAGCTTGCAAAATATGGCTTTGTAGGCACTTTTGTAGGCTGGATTTTAATGAAAGTTCTCAAAATATCTACCCTTAACAAAGTATATAACCGCAATAAACACCTTTCCGATTTATCTTTTTTAAACAGTCTTTTAGACGATTTTCAAATCAAATTTGAAATTCCGGAAGAAGACTTAAAACGTTTACCAAAAGATGGTGCGTATATAACTATTTCCAATCATCCACTTGGCGGGATTGACGGTATTTTACTTTTAAAATTAATGCTAGAACAGCGCAAAGATTTTAAAATTATAGCTAACTTTTTATTACATAGAATTGCTCCTTTAAAGCCATACATCATGCCGGTTAATCCTTTTGAAAACAGAAAAGATGTAAAGTCCAGCTTAACTGGTTTTAAAAATTCCATTCTGCATTTAAGAAAAGGACACCCATTAGGTATATTTCCTGCGGGTGAAGTATCAACCTATCGTGATGGTAAATTGGTAGTAGACAGGCCATGGGAATTGGCCGCAATGAAATTAGTAAAAAAGGCTGAAGTGCCTGTAGTTCCTATTTATTTTCATGCTAAAAACAGTCAGTTATTTTACAAGCTCTCAAAAATAAGTGACACATTTAGAACAGCTAAACTTCCATCAGAAGTACTTACGCAAAAGCGACGTACTATAAAAGTTAGAATTGGCAGACCTATATCTGTAGCCGATCAAAAAGAACATGGTAGCATTGAAGAGTTTTCAGAATTTTTAAGAAGAAAAACCTATATGCTTTCCAATGCTTTTGAAGACAAATCAAAAATATTAAATAATATATCATCTTCTTTAAAAACTCCTAAAAACCCTAAACGAATTGTTACACCTGTAAGTCCAGAATTAATGGCCAAAGAGGTTGAAGCACTTAGAAAGGAAAATGCCAGACTTTTGGAAAGTAAAAATTACGAAGTATTTTTAGCGCAAGCCGAGAAAATACCCAACATACTTCGTGAAATTGGTCGTTTGCGTGAAATTACATTTAGGGAAGTTGGTGAAGGCACCAATGAATCCATTGACTTAGATACTTTTGATCAATATTATCATCATATGTTTTTATGGGATAATGAAAAGAAGCTGCTTGCAGGCGCTTATAGAATGGGGTTAGGCTCCCAAATATTTAAACGCTTTGGTATCAATGGATTTTATTTACAAGACTTATTTAGATTTGAACCAGAGCTTCATAAAATGATGAGCGAATCTATTGAAATGGGGCGTGCTTTTATCATTAAAGAATACCAACAAAAACCCATGCCTCTATTTTTGCTTTGGAAAGGTATTGTACATATAACACTTCGCTATCCTGAGCACAATTATTTGATTGGTGGTGTAAGTATTAGTAATCAATTTTCAAATTTCTCAAAATCATTGATGATTGAATTTATGAAGTCTCACTACTACGACCCCTATATTGCTCAATATGTGCACCCTAAAAAAGAATTTAAAGTAAAATTAAAAGACGCCGATAAAGATTTTGTTTTTGACGAGACAGAAGCCGATTTAAACAAATTCGATAAAATTATTGATGAAGTAGAACCCGGCGCATTGCGTCTCCCTGTACTTCTAAAAAAGTATATCAAACAAAATGCCCGCTTAGTAGCATTTAATGTAGATCCATTATTCAACAACTCTGTGGATGGCCTAATGTATATTAAAATTGCTGACCTACCGGAAAGTACCGTGCGCCCCGTTATGGAAGAATTTCAAGCAGAATTAGAGCGTAAATTTTTAGAGAATAATGAAGGATAACATCCTTTTTTTTAACAATATTTTTATAAGCTATTAATAGGAATATAATCAGGTTATTTTTTTCACCTCTATACCTATTGATAGAATTAAAAGTTATATTTGAATATATTAACCCAAAATTTAACTTATTATGAATTGGTATTTAAAAGTATTAAAACAATACGCAGATTTTAAAGGAAGAGCTAGACGTAAAGAGTATTGGATGTTTTTCCTATTTAACATTATTATTTCTTATGGTATTATATTTTTGTCCATAGGGATAGATATACCTTCTTTGTCTATATTAAGTTCTATTTATTCTTTAGTAGTTTTAATTCCAGGACTTGCTGTTGGTGTTAGAAGAATGCATGATGTTGGTAAAAGCGGGTGGTTTTTATTAATTCCAATTTACAACTTAATATTAGCATGTACAGATAGCGAAGCAGGCACCAACAAATGGGGCCCAAACCCCAAAACAGCTACTGAAGAAATAGACCAAATAGGTTTAGAATAAACTTTTACAACAATACTCAAACAAAAAAAGGTAATCATTTAAAAATGATTACCTTTTTTTGTTTACAAATTTATATATGTTTTAAAACCAAGGTTTTTTACCAACTTGATACGTAGCATAAAACTCAGCATCCGATTTAGTTAAATATATAATCCCTTCTATTAAGCCAATAATACTCGCAAAACCACAAGTTACTATCGTTGCAATTAATTGAATAATCCCTTCTTTAGTGTATCCTAAAACAAATTTGTGAACACCAAAACCTCCAAAAAGGATTCCTAAAACTCCAGCTAATATTTTTTTGTTTTCCCCGGAAACACTGTCAAATGTTTCTTTAGCACTATTAGCAAATTCATTAGCAGATTCTTTAGCTCCTTTTGCAGCAGCATCTAGCTTCTCATTTAAATTTTTATCGTCAGACATTTTTATTATTTATTGGTTAGATAATCAAAGTTACTAAAAAATTGATTTCATTTCTGATTATACTTATTAATTTATAATAAATCACATGTATATTTCAAGAAACAAAACTATCTAAACAACATAATAGCACCTCCTAAAGCGGTAACAATCAAAATAAAACGCCTATAATTCACATTAGAAATTATCTTTACAATTGCAACTCCTATACAGAAACCAACAATAACGATTGGTAACATTACGGAATTTAAAATAAGGGTTTCTTTAGAAACCGTTTTCCATACAAAAATATGAAAGGGTAATTTGAAAAGATTGATAATAAAAAATAACCAAGCAGCGGTGCCTATAAATTCATTTTTTGGAAGCCGTATTGCTAAAAAATAAATATTAGAAATGGGCCCTGCTAAATTACCTACCATACTTGTAAAGCCAGATAAGAACCCCATAGTACCCGAAAATAAACGACTATTGGGTATTGTATCCGTTTTTCTGTTTTCATTATAAATCATGAGTACAACAGACACAATAATAATGACAGCCATAAGACGTTTAAAAACAATTTCAGAGATGCTATTTCCAAGCCAAGCACCAACTACCACACCAACAACCATTAACGGCAAGAGCTTAAAAACATATTTCCACTGTGTATGCCTATTATAATAAACAACCGCTAAAATATCTGCAGCAATAAGTAAGGGTAACAAAAAACCTGTAGATGCTTTTTCTCCAAAAACAAAAGCTAAAATAACAACAATAATAATCCCAATTCCTTTAATTCCAGATTTGGAAAATCCGAGTAAAAAAACAGCTAAACCAATAGCTATCCATTGTAATATTGATAAATTATAAGATTGGAGTATTTCGAAATAAGACAATAGTTTATATTTAAAAGTTATTTTTAATTGAACAAAGTTTCTCTGTTCAATCTTACTTGAAGGCTCAAAAACGGTTTCAATTCCTTAATTAAATTAACAAAATTTAGATTTTATTTTGTCAACAATGGTTTGTGCTAATTTCTCTTTACTCTCCACTGTCCAACCAGCTACATGAGGGGATAATAAGACATTTTGAGATTGGATCAAATACTGAAAAGCTTCGGGCATTTCTGAAGAAAATAAATTTTCAAACGAGGTCTTTTCATATTCTAAAACATCAATTCCTGCACCTAACACTTTTCCAGATTTTAAAGCTGAAACTAAATCGGTTGTTACTACACTTTTACCACGAGCCGTATTAATAAACCAAAATGACTTTTTAAAAGCCTTAATAAATTCAGAATTTATCATATTTAAAGTTTGTGGAGTTTGTGGAGTGTGTAAGCTAACTACATCTACTTCTTGTTGAAATTCCTGAAGTGATACTTGTTTAGCATTTTCATTGCCTACACCTGCTTTAATGTCATAACACAAAACATTCACATCAAAACCTCGTAACTTTTTTGCAAATGCTTTTCCCATATTACCATAACCAATAAGACCTACAGTCCTTCCGTCTAATTCAATACCTCGGTTATCTTCTCGCAACCATTTACCTGCCCGTACCTCAGCATCTGCTTTATTAAGTTTATTGAATAAAGACAAAAGCATACCTAAGGCGTGCTCACCAACGGCATTACGATTACCTTCAGGAGCAGCTATAAGCATAATACCTTTTGCTTGGGCATACTCACAATCAATATTTTCCAAACCCGCTCCTACTCTACCTATAAACTTTAGTTTTTTGGCAGCATCTAAAAATTGTTTGTCGATAGAAAAACGACTTCTTAATACAATTCCATCATAATTTTGGATTTTAGATTCGATTTTTTCTTTTGAAGATGTGTAATCTTCGTGATTCGTAAACCCTAATTCTGTTAATTGCTTTATTAAAAGTTCGTGGTTAGTGTCTAAATGGAGGATTTTCATAATAATTTCCTGCGAATGGAGGAATATTTTCTAATTGAATTAGTAATAGCTATAAATTTAAAAAACCTTTTTTTAATACGGCTCCTTTTTAATTTAATTGTTTTAAAACTCTAACAATTGACATTTGTTTTTTTATCACTCCTACTTAGACAAGCCATATTTCTTACTGTTTTTTTTAAAACAATTGATTGTGTTTATTGGTGATTTATAAAATCATCGTAAACTTAGAATTAAAATTGTTATGAACCCTATTTTCAATTTTAAAATTGACACTATAGTGTTTTGTCTGTGATTTAGTCTAACATTTAAATCAAAATGCATAACGGCTATAAATATACTTATCTAATTTTAACCTTATAACAGTCTTGTTAATTTATTTTCCAAAACTTAATTTATATTTTTTGGGTGTTATATCTAACATTGATTTAAAATCTTTGTTAAAATGACTCTGATCATAATAACCACAAGCACAAGCGATGGATAGTAAATCTTTATCAGAATTTAGCAACATTTTACAAGCTAAATGTAAACGTACTTTTTTTAAATATGCCATAGGTGATATATGGAAATCTTCTTTGAAATTTCTCAATAAAGACGTTTTCGACATAGATGTGATCTCGCATAATTCATCTAATGATATTTTTTTATCAATATTTTCTTCCATATAATTTAAAACACGCACTAATTTTTTATTTTTAAAAGCATACATCCCTGACTCTTTTAATTTTGATGTAATGCCTATTAAACCAATAACTTTCTGAGCATCGTTTAAAATTGGATACTTTGACGTTTTCAACCAATACGTTTTAAAATCTATAAAAGGAACCATCTCAACTTTATCCAATATTGTTTTTCCTTCATTCAACACTAAAATATCATCATTTATTATAGACTTAGTAATATGAGAAGGAAAAAAATCCGCATCGGTTTTTCCTAAAACTTTCAATTTATTATCAACACCATATATTGATAACATAAAAGTGTTTAAACTTATGATTTTCCCGTCTATATCCTTTGCAAAAAAACCATTATTGGTTGATTCAAAAAATTCTTGAAGAGATTGAACCGAACAAATAGGTGTATTTAATAAATTTACAGATTTCATAAATGGATATATTATTCTTTTTAACAACAGTTAACTAATTAATATGTTGGTGCTTTATTTTGATATTGGTTATATTTTACAAAAAAAAGATAATTAATTAATATAAAAAATGTATTAATTAAAATATCTTTGAAAGACTTAAAAAAGAAGCCCATCAAATGTGTTTTTTTAATAGAAAATATCAAGTTGTTTTGTTACTTTTAATGTTAATTGTAAGTTACTCAGTTGATGCTAAATGTTACGTTTTTGACAAAAATAAGTTGGGTGGAAACTTTCAAATTATAGTATATTCAAGTTTAAGTGAAGATCGGGTAAACCAAGTGGTCAATAATGCTTATGTTTTGGTAGATTCATTAAATATTATTTTAAGTAATTACGATTCGTTTAGTGAAATTTCATTATTAAATTCGACTAAGAAATCAAAAGCACCTTCACATCATTTATTAAATGTTTTAAAAGCCTCACAAGATGCTTATAAGTTAACTAATGGGTATTTTGATATTTCAATCCAACCATTAATGTTACTTTGGAGTGCTTCTGCTTCAAATGGAACAGTACCAAGTCAAAAAGAATTGGATAAGTTAAGTAAAAAAATAGGCTTATCGAAAGTATTAAAAATCAGAAATAATAATACAATTATTTTAAAACGAAAAGGTTCTTTGGAGTTGGGAGGTATCGCAAAAGGATATATTATTGATCAGGTGTATGCTTATTTAAAACAACATCAACTCACATCATTTTTAATAGAGGCAGCTGGAGATATTCGGGTTTATGGCAAACCAGAATATAAAGATAATTGGGTCGTTGGCCTTTCGTCCACAAATAAAACGCAGGAAATCGTTCAATTAAAATCTGGTGAGGCTATTGCAACTTCAGGAAAAACTTATCGATTTTACACAATTGAAGGCATCAACTATTCACATATTCTTAATCCTAAAAGTTTAGGCCCAATTACGCATTCCAATACGACTTCGGTAATTTCAAATAATGCCACTACGGCAGATTATTTGGCATCCGCATTTAATATAATTACTAACAAACATGAAGTTAACGAAGTTTTAGAAAATTACCCATTTACAGCGTTAATTCTGTTTAATGAAAAAGAAATAGTTTTTGCTTCCGAATTATTTTTAAACCAACAAAATATAAACAATGAAAAATAAACTATTAATAGCATTAGTTTTCTTAATGGTAATTACTACCATGACACAAGCGCAACACAAATTAATTTTCCAAACAACATCCGAACTGAAAATAGACGGCACATCTACTGTAAGCGATTGGACCGTAAATGCTTCCGATATAAAAGGAGATTTAGTTTTACTAAAAGGTTTTAAGCCCAAAGAAGCTGGAAGTTTATATGCAACATTAACATTAAGCTTTCCTGTTGAAAAAATGGAAAGTGGTCGTGGCCCAATTATGAATAATAAAATTAAATCCGCATTAAAAAGCGATGAACACCCAAATGTGATTTATAATTCTTCTGAAAATAAAATAATTGCTATCAATGATTCATCTTTTATTCTAACATCCATAGGAATAGTTGAAGTTGCAGGTGTCAAAAAACCTATGGAGGTAAATCTAAATTGTACTTACGATAAAAAACGGCAAACACTAGTTATGGAAGGGGAGCAAAACTTAACAATGTCTATGTTCCAAATTGAAAAACCAACGGCATTTTTTGGAAAATTACAAACTATGGACGCGCTAAAAGTGTCCTTTAAAATACATGCTAATAAAAAATAAAACATAAGCTTATCATATGAAATTACTAAACACAACTATTGTATTAGCTTGTCTTTTTTCTATAAAAGGGATGGCGCAAACTGAATTTAAACCCTATACACAAGCTATTGAAGGAACTGATGTTACTTTCAGCATGGTACCTATTGAGGGAGGTACATATGTAGTTGGAGCTTCAGAAGGAGATATGAATAAAAACGACGATGAATTGCCAAATAAAAAGGTTGAAGTTTCTTCGTTTTGGATGGGAGCTTTTGAAGTTACACATAAAGAATTTTTATTATTTACCGATGCTACTCGAGATATTTTGGGAGATGGAAACGTGAATCCAGAGGTTATTTCAAGGCCGTCAAGTCCATATGAAGATCCTTCAAAAGGCTTGGGAGGCGAAGATATGAAACCAACTGTTGGGTTGACTCAATATAGTGCGCTTTCGTATTGCAGATGGCTGTATAAAAGAACAGGAATTTTCTACCGAATTCCTACCGAATTAGAATGGGAATTTGCGGCAAGAGCAGGCACAACTACACCTTATTTCTTTGGAAAAGATCCTGCTGAATTAGAAAAATATGCATGGTTTGATGCAAATGGTGAAGACCGTTTGCATGAAGTAGGTCAAAAAGAACCCAATCCAAATGGTTTATATGATATTTATGGAAATGTAGCTGAATGGTGTTTAGATCAGTATTATGCTGATTTTTATGCAACGTTAAAAGATGGCGAAAAAGATGCTTGGGGAATGCCAGACGCATTGAATCCTCGTTCTGTGCGCGGCGGGTCTTTTTTAGATGCCGCAAAAGATTGTAGAAGCTCAAGTAGAGTAACATCTACAGATGAATGGAAAGCAAGAGATCCGCAATTACCACAAAGCTTTTGGTGGAATACCGATTCGGAATTTGTTGGATTTCGATTAGTACGACCACTCGTACAACCAAGTAAAGAAGAAATAGAATTATTCTTTTCTTCAATGTTAGAATAAACAACATAAAATTAAATATAATGGAAAGAAGAAATTTTATTAAAAATTCAGCGCTTGCTAGTGCTGGAATTTTGACTTCAACTGGAGCACTTGCAAGTAGTTTGGGGTTTAGTGGAAGTAAAGCAGGGAAATTAAAGTTAGCACTAATTGGTTGTGGAGGAAGAGGTACTGGAGCAATAAATGCAGCGTTAAAAGGCCCTATTCCTTCAGAATTAGTGGCAATGGCAGATTTATTTAAAGATAAAATAGATTCGCAATTAAATGTACTTTTAAAAAATAATGGAGACAAAAAGAATATTAAAGTAACTGAAGAAACTAAATTTGTAGGCTTCCAAGGTTATAAAGAAGCAATTGCTTTAGCTGATGTTGTTTTTATTGGAACTCCTGCGGCATTTAAACCGGTTATTTTTGAAGAAGCTATTAGACAAGGAAAACACGTGTTTCTTGAAAAACCTGTGTGTGTTGACTCAATAGGGTTTCATAAAATACTAGAAGCTGCAGCTATTGCAAAACAAAAGAAACTATACGTTGCTGCTGGTTTACAAAGAAGATATTCACCAGGATATCAAGCCATTATAAATGAAATCCATAGCGGTGCAATTGGAGATATTCACTCAGCAGAATGCTATTGGATGGGTGGCCCAATTGGAGATTTAACACGTCCTAGAAAAGAGAATTGGACAGAAATGGAATTTCAAAATAGACATTGGAGATCATTTGCTTGGGCAAGTGGTGGAAATATTATTGAATTTCATATCCACAATTTAGATATTATAAATTGGGCACTAAATCAACAAAATCCAGTTTCTGTATTGTCAATGGGTGGAAAATCTCCAGACATGAATTTTTCTGGTTCTTTAGGTGGATTTGATAGTATTGTTTCAAATTTTAAATATAAAAATGGCGTTTCAATGCATAGTTACAGTCGAAATATTCCTAATTGTAAAAATAAAAATGGAGAATATTTTTATGGAACTAAAGGAAAAGTTGTAATTGGTAGAGATGCAACTATTTATGATAATGATGGTAAAGAAATTTTTAAAGCAACTAGTAAAGATTATGGTAATTTCCACGGTATGTTTAATAAGGTTCAAGATCATTTAATGGATAGTATTTACAATAATAAAGAATATTTTAACGAAGCTGTATATGCTGCAGAAGCATCAATGACTGGCATTTTAGGAAGAATGTCTGCTTGGTCTGGAGATGAGTTAAGTTGGGAAGAAGGTACGCAATCGAAAGTTTCATTATTTGATTACACCAATGAAACAAGCTTAAATAGTGCCCCTCCAATTCTGATGGATCAATTTGGGAATTATCCAGTGCCAACACCAGGAAAAACAATTGTAATGTAATTACACAATCAATTTAAATTTGTCTCGTATAAAAACCGATACAGATTATTTTAAGATATAAAATTGATAATTAAAGCTTAGTAATAACGTCATTGCTAAGCTTTTTTTGATTTATAGGTTTCTATTTTATTTGTATGGGAATAAGATAAAAATTTGACAACTATGGGCTTTTGTTGCAAATTAATATTGCTTGTTTGATTAATTTTTACTTTCGCTTGTATTCAAATCGTGTTTTAATTAGTGCTACACAATAAAGGTTGTTTCTCCTCCCAACTTAAGTAATATCGTTTTTTAAAAAGATTGTAGTGTATAGCACGACCCTATTTCGAGTAACGTCCAAATTCTAAAATCCTAAAATAAGTTTAGCTATTAGAAAATAAATTAAAATACCAAACACATCATTACTAGTAGTAATAAAAGGGCCTGTAGCTACTGCAGGGTCTATTCCTCGTTTGTCTAAAAAAATAGGCACAAACGTTCCTATTAAAGCCGCCATAACAATAACTGCTATTAAGGCGATTCCTATAGTTATGGATACATTATAAGGAGTATCAAATAAAAAGTGACTAATAATTATAGCTATTATGGCAATAGCAAGACCATTGACCAAACCAAGTAAAAGTTCTTTAAACAACCGTTTTATGATACTTCCATCAATACTGTCATTGGCCAGGCCTTGTACCACAATAGCAGAAGACTGTACACCAACATTACCTGCCGTAGCCTGAATTAATGGCACAAAACTTAAAAGCACAATAAAATCTCCCATTGATCCTGTAAATTTTTCAATGATACTTGCGGCTCCAATACCTCCAAGCATACCAATTAATAGCCATGGCAAACGAGCTTTGGTATGCTCAAAAATACTATCATCAGCCTCTACATCACTGGTAATACCTGCTGCTAATTGATAATCTTTTTCAGCTTCTTCTTTCATAACATCTACGATGTCATCTATAGTAATTCTTCCCAATAAAATTTGGTTATCGTCTACTACAGGAATAGCTTCTAAATCATATTTTGCCATAACTCTAGCAACGTCTTCTGCACCATCATGCACATTAACACTATCAACACTAGTAATATATATATCTGCAATTTTCTGTTCACTTTTTGCTACAATAAGGTCTTTTAAAGATAATCGCCCAATTAGCTTATTTTGTTTATTAACCACATAAATGGAGTGCACACGAGTTACTTCTTTAGCCTGGGCTCTTATGCGTCGCAAGCATCCAGCAACGGTCCAGGTTTCATACACCTTTACTAATTCTTTTGCCATCAATCCACCAGCGGAATCTTCGTCATAGGCTAATAATTCCTTGATTTCTGCTTTGTGTTCTTCATCTTCAATATGAGAAATAACTTCTTGTTGACGTTCTTCAGAAAGTTCTGAAATAATATCAGCAGCATCATCGGTATCTAACTCTTCAATTTCTTCTGCTATTTCCTTTGAGGACAGATTTTTTAAAACCTTTTCTCGATTATCTTCATCGAGTTCCATTAAAATATCTGAAGTGGTTTCAGAATCTAAAAGTTTAATAACATACATAGCCTCTTCTAGATTTAATTCATCTAAAATTTCAGCTATATCTGCATAATGAAAATCTTTTAAAAGTTTTTGAAGCCCCTTATTATCATTAACTTCAATAAAATTTTCAACCTGCTTTATTAAATCATCGGTTAGCTCAAATTGTATATTTTCTGTTTCTTCAGCCAAATTTTCAATTTTTAAAGGTCGTTTTGAATTCGTATCGTTAGATCAATAAACTGTTGGACACTTAATTGCTCAGGACGCTTGCCAAAGATACTATCTTCTCTTAAAACATCACTTAAATGGAATGTTTTTAAACTGTTACGAAGTGTTTTCCGACGCTGTTGAAAAGCTGCTTTTACAACTTTAAAGAGCATTTTTTCATCACAAGGTAAACTGTAATCCTTTTTTCGAGTTAACCTTAAAACACCAGATTCTACTTTTGGTGGTGGATTAAAAACCGATGGCAACACTGTAAATAAATATTCAGCATCATAAAATGCTTGAGTTAAAACCGATAAAATACCATATACTTTACTACCTTCTTTGGAACATATTCGTTCTGCCACTTCTTTTTGAAACATTCCCGAAAACTCTGGAATCTGATCGCGCATTTCTAAGGTTTTAAAAACTATTTGGGTTGAAATATTGTATGGAAAATTTCCTATAATCGCAAATTGCTGTCCTTTAAAAACCGTATTTAAATCAAATTGCAAAAAATCTTTTTCAATAATTCTCGACGCTAAATTCAAATAATTAGCTTGTAAAAACTCCACCGATTCAGTATCTATTTCAATAACATAAGTAGTAATATCTTTTTCTAATAAATACTTGGTAAGTACCCCCATACCAGGCCCAATCTCCAAAACGTTTTTGTAGTTTTTTGAGATTAAGGTATCGGCTATTTTTTTAGCGACACTTTCATCTTTTAAAAAATGCTGACCTAAATGTTTTTTTGCTTTTACTGTCATTAAACGTAAGTATTTAATTGATAGAAATTTGAATTCCGTACTTATAAAGTAGAATACGAATTTGTTTTTAGATACATACGAAGATATGAAACTAATTCTCGAAATATTGAAAGGTATAAAAATTATTTCCGAGCAATCACATAGCTTCATAATAAAGTAACCATTAAAACTTTATAGCTTTAAACCTTTATTTTGACTGCTTCTCTTAAGTAAAATTTACCGTACACTCATCAATAATTTGAAGTTCCGTTCTGAATGTCAGCATTTTATCAGCAAATTTTTTCAATGCTTCGTCTCTAAACTTAGGTGCATCATCCCTGTAAAATATATCTAAAGCTTCACGTGAATACGAACGATATTGAATAGAGTATGTAATACCCCCCATATCTTCTTCTACCAAAACTTTAGTGAAAGTTGCTTTTTCAAATTTCCCTGTTGCCAAAACGCGTGGGATGTGTTCTTTAATCCATGTTAGCCATTCTTGATGAATGGACTCATCTATATTGACTGTTTCATTGTATATAATCATAAACAATTTTTTTTGCAAATAACCGTATTGCTTTGCCAGCATCAAAAGGTTTTACCTTAAAATTCTTAAAGCAGGCATATATTTGAATGATTTTTTATGATAAACTCGTATCGTATTAATTATAGTTATAATAATATTATACCCATAAAGGATTATTATTGGCCCAATAATTCCAAACAGACTTATACCGTTAGGAAGTATTCCTCTAAAAACACCTCCAAACATACGTGTAATCATGAAAATGTAATATAAAAAAAGTAAAAGTGTCCAAGTTATTTGAAAGTTTAATATTGCCTTACCCAAATCGTTTACGTTCATTATTTTATCCTTTTTAAATATCCACATCGTTAAAGGGATGATGATACCAAGTAAAGGAAAAAACAAAAAACCAAGTGCCGACAAACTCATAACTGTCAGATAATTTTGATCCTCTTGCACTTTCCAATCTACAATATTGTCTGGCGAAGTATTTAAAGCAATAGCTAAGCGTTTGAGGGTATCTCCTCTTGGGACGGTTTCATTATTTTCAATTCGCTGAATAGTTCTTAAACTCAACCCAGACTCATCAGCCAATAACTCTTGTGATATTCCTTTTCTGCTTCTTAATTCTTTTATGCGCACAGATAAATTCAAATGGCTCATTTTTTTATGATTTTTATATGAAGCAAAAGTATTTTATAAGTCTGTTTTCGCTAACGTCTTTGGTATGTCATTTTTACGTCATTAGTGTCACGTTGTTATATTTAGCTTCTTTTTACTGAGATAACTCTTAATTTGAACACAAAAGGCATGATTTTACAACATCTATTCAATAGCGTCGCCGCGTAACGCTCGGAATTTTTTTCGAGCTTCCACGAAGTAAATACTATCAGCATACTCAAAAATA
This sequence comes from Pseudalgibacter alginicilyticus, assembly GCF_001310225.1. Classification (GTDB taxonomy): domain Bacteria; phylum Bacteroidota; class Bacteroidia; order Flavobacteriales; family Flavobacteriaceae; genus Pseudalgibacter; species Pseudalgibacter alginicilyticus. The sequence goes on from NZ_CP012898.1 coordinate 2,279,930, forward strand.
ATTTGTTGGTAAAGTGATTTTGCCTTTTCGGGTTGTGCTAATTGGTTGGCATAAATTTCTGCCAAAGCATAGCAGGCATTATCAGCTAAAATACCATCTTTATAATTTAGTAAAATATTTTTATAATTCTGTTCCGCATTTTCAAATTGTTTTTTAGCTTCAAATAATTGTGCCTGTTTGAAAAGTGCTTGTGCAATAATAGGCTCTGTTTTATGTTCCTTTAGTATTTTACTTAAAAGTGAAATAGCCTCATCATTTCTATCTTGAAAAGCAAACAAATCGGCTTTTGAATATAATTTTAAAGCCGTTTGAAGAGAATCTTCATATTTATTATCAGATATCAATAATTTTAGTTCCAAAGCATCATTGGCAATTAGTTGCGAAGTAGAGGCTTTTAATATTTTAAGCTGCGATTCTGCCCATTTAAAATCACCTTTGTAATAACTGGCCTTTGCTACTCTAAAACGGGCTTCCTGCGAAACAGTACTATTTTTTAAATTACGTTGAATTTGAGTGTAATAAATTAGAGCATCATTAAACTTTTCTTGCAGCAATAAAATATCGCCTAACTCTAATTTTATTTGAGCTTTTTGTAATTCTGCTAATGGTAATTTTAAAGACTCTTCTAAAAATGAAATAGCTTTATGAGTATCATTCATTTTAAAAGCCAAAAAATGAGCATATCCAATTTGAACCTCTAAAGTTGATGAAAACATGCCAAACTCTTCAAAGAAAGCTTGATATTTTGAAAGGACAGTTTCATAGTTTTCTTTAGTACTTTCTTTTGATTCAATTTTAAGCAACTGATTATGTGCATCAATTTTTGTATCAATATCTTGAGCCGTTTCTATTAAAAACTCATAAATATCTTTAGCAACATCCAATTCATTTTCACTAACAGCAATACTTGCCAATTCTACAATACGATATAAACTTTCGGGCTGCCTATTGAATATGGCTTTTTCCTGAATAAAGGATTTATTATACTCTTTCTGCTGAATAAACAACCAACTTAACAAACCATTCCATAAAACATTAGGCTCTTGCTGCATTTTTTTCAGCAAAATTTTTCGAAATAAAATATTGTTTTCTTGACTGCTATCTTCACTTATAAAATCACTAATGGTACGTTTAATAGTATTTAATGCTCCCGAATCGCTTCCTACAAATGGATTAGTATCAATAAAAGTAATGTAACTATTAAACATTTTTTCAATGTTACCTTGTTCGCCATAAATTTGTGCCAATTGCAAATTAAAATTGAGTTGTGGCTTTATAGCCATTGCTTTTTCATAAACAATAATTACTTTATCTAAAAGAGAATGGTTTTGAAAACTTCTTGCCACAGAAAAAACACTGTTCACATTATCATCTACACTATTAATTGCCTTTTGGTAATAGCTATTAGCTTTATCCAAATCGTTTTTTAATTGATAATTATAACCCAATTCTACATAAAAATGAGGCAGTCTTATCCGTTCCATTAATTTTAATAAAAACGTTTCGGCTTCATCATACTGTTCTAGCTGTTGATAAGTAGCAAGTAATTGACTAATGTAATTGGGATTTGATGCATTATTAGCGTAAAGTTTTTTGTACTCATGCAATGCTTTTTCAAATTCGCCATTTTTAAAATATTCTTGAGCCAGTATATCTTCTTGAGAAAATAAACTTATTGAAAACAACAGAAATATAGCAATAAAAAATCTCATGGAGTAAATATAACAAATGCATCAAGCACTTAGTATAAATATTTTTATAAAAAATTGGAATGCTGTTTTCTTTAAAAGGAGGGAAAATATCTTTTGAAAATAGTTAACTAAAATTTTAAACGCATTTTGTAAACTTTTTAAAAGATTATTTCACCAAAAAATGCCCGAATAAAATTCGGGCATTACCAACCAAAAATAAATGTTCTATTAACTTGCGTTAAATTAAAAACAGTTTTTAATAAGATTGGGGACAATAACTTTAACGAAATAAATTGTTATTTATTTACAATTGCCGCGGTTTTATGTTCAGATTTTACAATTTCAAAGTCTGAAAATAAAACTTTACTAGCAACTACAACTAATGCGATAAGCAGTACAATACGTTTAAAGTTTTTCATAATAGGTAGGTTTTGATAGGTTTGGTATGCTAACATCATAAATATATTATTAAACACCAAGAAAAACCAGCCTTAATCGTTTAAAAACCTAATTTTTAAACACTTTATCGATAAAAAAACAATAAATCGTAAAATTTGTAAGATTTAACTTAAAAAATTATTGTTTTATTTACTAATCTATTAAACCAAAACCTGTATAAGATTGTAGCACTTCAGGAATTTCAATACCTTTTTCTGTTTGACAATTTTCTAAAATTCCAGCCAAAACTCTAGGTAAAGCCAAAGAGCTTCCGTTTAAAGTATGTGCTAATTCATTTTTTCCTTCACTATTCTTAAACCTTAACTTTAAGCGATTGGCCTGAAAAGTTTCAAAGTTAGATACTGACGAAATTTCCAACCACCTGTCCTGTGCAGTAGAAAACACTTCAAAATCATAGGTTAAAGCTGATGTAAATCCTAAATCGCCACCGCAAAGTCTTAATATTCTATAGGGCAATTTAAGTTCTTGCAAAATACTTTTTACATGATTAACCATACTATCTAAAGCTTCGTAAGATTTACTTGGATGCTCAACACGTAAAATTTCAACTTTATCAAATTGATGCAACCTATTTAAACCTCTTACATGAGCCCCATAACTTCCTGCTTCCCTACGAAAACACGGTGTGTAACCTGTAATACCTATTGGTAATTCACTTTCATTCAAAACCACATCCCTAAATATATTTGTTCCTGGCACTTCTGCTGTTGGTATTAAATACAAATTGTCTTCAGTAACATGATACATTTGTCCTTCTTTGTCTGGAAGCTGACCTGTTCCAAAACCTGAAGTTTCATTTACCAAATGTGGTAACTGATATTCGGTATAACCAGCAGCCGTATTTTTATCAAGAAAATAGGCAATTAATGCACGTTGTAACCTAGCTCCTTTACCTTTATAAACAGGAAATCCTGCTCCTGTTATTTTATTACCAAGTTCAAAATCTATAATATCATATTTTTTTGCTAATTCCCAGTGTGGTAACGCATTTTTATGTAATACAGGAATATTACCCTCTTTAAATATTTCTTCATTATCATCCTCAGAATTTCCAGATGGCACCGTACTATTTGGAACATTCGGAATTTTATATAACAACTCATTTAACTCAGCCGTTTTATTATTAAGAGCCTCATTAAGTTCTTTTGAAACTTCTTTCAATTGACTGGTTCTTTCTTTTAAAAGATTGGCTTCTTGAGCCTTTCCAGATTTATACAAGTTTCCAATTTCTTTGGACAAAGTATTGGATTCAGCTAAAGTTTTATCCAACTCTGTTTGTATACGTTTTCTATCTTCATCAAAAGCAATAACGTGTTGAATCATTTGCGTAGCATCAATATTTCTCTTTGCTAATCGCTCAATAACCAAATCTTTGTTTTCTCTAATAAAAGGAACTTGTAACATCTGTTTTAAAATTTAAGTGGCAAATTTAATGAATTACTGAGATATTCAGTCTTGTTTTGAATCTAAAATCCATTCACTATGTTTAAAGGTTTGCCATGGCACATTTGCTATATCAATGTCTGGATTAATAAAAGTTTTATATGGCTTTCCATTAACACTCAATTTACTGTTAATATAAACAGAAACATCTTGTCCTTGGTCTTTATAACGTTGTTTCAAATACTGTGAAAACTGCCACATAACATCTGGTTTACTAGTTGCATTGCGCTTTTGTTTTCGTGTTAAATAAAAATCTAAATTAATTTGCGTTTTTTTATTGGTTGAATTATCAACTACCGTATAAGTGGTTATTCCACTCTTAGACCTAAGCATCATACGCCACGAAAGTCTGTGCCCTTCTTCTGTCCAAAGCACATCATCTTTTATAAAATGATGGCGTAATGGTAAAACTACTTGTATTGCAAAATAAACCGAAAACAAAACAATAAATGGTTTTTTAAACTTTGGAATAATTACCTCATTCTGATTATAGAATCTTTTTTTCTTTAAAAACAATTTTTGAATGGTTTTAGGCTGAAAAAAGAACAAACTAAATGCTAAAGCCAAAAAAGGAAAAATTCCCACTTGAAACACTATGGAATTAAACAAATGAAAGAAAATAGATACTATAAATGCAAATTTTCTTGTTGGTTTGTAAAGCAAAAGAGGGATGACTAAACCATCAAATAAAATACCTCCATAGGCTAAACAATAATGTAACCATTTTTGTTGGAGCAAATCACCTATTAACAAATAATGACTTTTGCCTCTCATTAATAATTCTATAACCGTAGTATCCAACCAATCAGGATATATTTTTGCAACTGAGGCATACGTATAAACTATTAAAAGTTGAAGAACAAACACCCATTTACACCATTGAGGCATACTGTTTTGTGTTATTTTGGGATGATGCTTAGCATCCAAAGAAAAGTATGTGTTTGCTGGCTGAAACACCATGATACCACTTAACAACATTAACAAATAATAATGATTGTTGTAAGATGCTTTTTGCATAAAGTAAGTAGCAGACCACATAAGTGTGAAAGTAATCATGCTAAACCGGTATTTATAACCAAGCATAACAAACAAACCAAAAATCCCCATAATGAGGTAATAAACATACATGCCATTTCCAGGTAACGGCTGTAACCATTCAAATCCTATAAATGAAAATGTAAATTGTGGATCTATTAAAGTTCGTTTTACCCAACCTGTAAAAATAGCACCAACAGATTCTAAAAAACAAAGCAACCCAAAAAAGATTCGAAAAACAATTAAAGCAGAATTATCAATATGTTTAAAGACCCATTGATTACTCATTTTGTGACGTTATATATTGAAGAGATGCTGCTTCGTCTTTTGCTAATTGCAACTTTAAAGCTTCAACCGATTCAAATTTTTGTTCATCTCGGATACGATGCAATAGTCTAACTTGAATTTTTTGATGATATAAATTTTTATTTAAGTTAAAAAAATGAACTTCAATGGTTTCCTTCTTACCATCAACAGTAGGATTTGTACCAATGTTCATCATGCCATACACGAGTTGATTTTCAATCACGGCACTTACCACATAAGACCCTTGTTTAGGAATTAACTTATAATCTTCTTCAACAGTAATATTAGCCGTTGGAAAATCAATTTGCCTACCCAATTCTTTTCCTTTAACTACTGTTCCTGTAATCATAAAATTATAACCTAAATATTTGTTAGCTTTTTTAATATTACCATCCAACAGTGCACTTCTTATTTTTGTAGAACTAACTGATACATCATCAACGTCTTCTGAAGATATTTCTTCTACTTTAAAATGAAGTTGTTTTCCAAAATTTCGTAAATCGTTAATATCGGCATTTCTATTTCTACCAAACCTATGGTCATAACCAATAATAACTTTTTTAGCATGCAGTCTATCTATCAAAATCTGTTTTACAAAATCATGTGAAGACAATCTTGAAAACTCATGTGTAAATTCTTTAATATATAAACAATCTAACCCTAAAGCTTCTAAAATCTGGCTTCGCTCATCAATGGTATTTATTAATTTAATATTAGCATCTTTTTGTAAAACCATACGCGGATGGGGAAAAAACGTAAGAATCACAGAGTTTAGTTGATTCTCTTTAGCTGTGTTAATTAAGCGTTTTATTATTTTTTGATGGCCAATATGAACGCCATCAAACGTACCAATAGTAACTACCGTATCTGTTTTAGAAAAGGAATCAAGGTCATTTAAAATTTTCAATCTGCTTAGTTTTAATGCAAAATTAGGAATTCTGAAACTATAAAAAGAAAGTATCTTTTATTTTAAAGAAAATATTTCTGAGAAAGAAGTTATAATCTGAGGCACTTCATCTATTTTAAAATTAAAACTTAGTTGACATGTATTTCCTTTTACATTTTTTATTGACAAATAACCATTACAAATTTGATAATACCATATCTATCCTCTACAAAAACTTGAGGCTTTTGTTATGAAATGTTTCAAAATTACAATTACCACTTTCATGACAATTATTTGAAATATAAACAGGCTCGTTTTTAATCAAAATAGATTGTTTAAATTTGCTGAAAAGTGTTAAGATTAGGATTAAAATAGGCCATAAGTACTTCATGAATTAGGCGTCATATTTGAAATGATTAAAAAAATTTTGTTATTCATAAATTATCAAGGTACATTTATTTTCCCAAATAGCTAATTGCATGAAACAACTTGACTTTAAAATTATACTGCCATTATTAATAATTTCATTAGTTTCTTTGAATGGTTTTGCTCAAAATCAAGATCAATTATGGACTAAATCTACAAAAGAACACACCATAAAAAAACATCAAACTATAAGAAAAACACTTCCTAATAAAAGTATTTTCTATGAATTAGATGTGGATCAATTAAAATCCAAGCTACAAACAGCTTCAAAATCATCAACCAATTTAACAGCATCGGGCACTTTAGTTTCTTTTCCCAACCCTGATGGCACATTAGAAACATATCGTGTTGAAGAATCTTCTATTTTAGAACCCAATTTTCAAGCAAAACATAATAATATTAGAACTTATATTGGACAAAGTATTGACAATCCAGAAACCACAATTTATTTTAGCATTACACCAAAAGGGCTACATACTATGACGCTTTCCGCTAAAAACGGAGCACAATTTATAGACCCTTACACATCAGACTCTAAAACTTACATTGTTTATCACAAAAAAGATCTGCCCGAATTAAAAGATGCTTTGAATTGTTATACTCCTAATGACTATACAGAATTAGAAAACAAAACCAGTAATTCAAAATCATTGCTTAATGCCAATGATGGTAAATTACGAACCTATAGATTAGCCTTAGCCAGCACCGTTGAATATGCTACATTCCAAATAAATGCAGCGGGTGTTAGCGGTAGCACTGAGGAAGTGAAAAAAGATGCCGTATTAGCTGCTATGGTAATTACCATGAATCGTGTAAATGGTATTTTTAAAAGAGATTTATCAATACAAATGACCTTAGTAGACAATGATGCCATTATTTTCCTTGCAGAAAACGATGGTTTTACAAACCATAGTGCCAGCGCCTTAATAAACGAAAGCCAAACGATTATTAACGGGGCTATTGGCACATCAAATTATGATATTGGGCATACGTTTAGTACGGGTGCTGGAGGTATTGCAGAATTAGCTTCCGCATGTAATAATGGCTCTAAAGCTAGAGGTGTTACAGGTCAACCTTCCCCAGTTGGAGATGCTTATGATGTTGATTTTGTAGCACATGAAATGGGGCATCAATTTGGGGCACCACACACGTGGAATGGCAACACAGGAAACTGCGTAACAAACGATTGGACTTCAACAAATGCCTATGAACCTGGAAGTGGCAGTACCATAATGGCTTATGCTGGTATTTGCTCACCCCAAAATGTACAGGCTAAAGCCGATGCATATTTTCACCAAAAAAGCATACAAATGATTTGGGCTAATATCACAACAGGGAATAGCACATGTGGAACAGAAACTTTATCAGGAAATACGGCTCCAACCGCAGAAGCAGGTGCATCTTACACCATTCCTATTTCAACACCCTACAAACTTACGGGCTCTTCAACAGATACAGAAACCACAGCATCGCATACCTTTACTTGGGAACAATATGACCTTGGAACTATGGAAACTAGAGGGCTTCCATTAGAAACAAATACTACAGGACCACTTGTACGCTCTTTTGAAGGCACAAATAATCCTACAAGATACATTCCTCAATTGACCGATTTACGATATACTTCTACTGGCTCTACACCTTGGGAAAAATTAGCGTCAGTCAGCAGACCAATTAATTTTCAATTAACGGTAAGAGATAATGACACCAGAGGAGGACAAACAGCTACTGATCATATGATTGTTACCACATATGCTGGTGCAGGACCATTTGTAGTAACCTCTCAAGATAGCTATGTTAGCTATCCTAGCAATAGTTCTCAAACGATAACTTGGGATGTTGCTAACACCAATTTAAGTCCTATAAACACAAGTTTGGTAAACATCTATTTATCTACTGATGGTGGCCTAACCTACCCTACTCTGTTATTAGAAAATACGGCAAATGATGGTTCAGAGAATATAACCTTTCCTTCAGGGATTACAGCTCCGTATTGTAGAATTATGGTTGAGGCAGTTGACAATATTTTTTTCGCTATAAACCCAGCTAGTTTTTCCATAGGCTATACTATTGCAACTACCTGTAATGAGCGTTTCAGCTCCAATACAAATTTAAATCTTAATCTTTTAGATTATCAAGAGGCATCAAGTATTATTAATGTTCCCACAAATAGCACAATTGAAAACCTAAAGGTAAATGTAGATGTTACACATGAATACATAAGTGATTTAACCATAACACTTACACATCCTAACAACAGCACTAATGTTATTATTTGGAATAAAAATTGCTTTGATAGGAATGGACATTCAAACTTTGACATCACTTTTGAAGACAATTCCAACACCATTGTTTGTTCTAGTCCAACCACAGGTAATTACATCCCTGAAAATCCTTTAAATGTTTTTAATGGTTTAGAAACAGCTGGTGACTGGAAGCTTACATTGCTTGATACTGAAACTGGCGACCCAGGTATTCTTAACGATTGGTATATAGAATTTTGTACTGCAACTATAACTTTAAACAATCCTGAATCTTTGGAATTTACCGATTTAAAAATATTTCCTAATCCAAATAAGGGAGAATTCACTGTATCTTTAAACAATACCATAAATACTAAAATTAGTATGGAACTTTTTGATATAAGTGGGCGGAATATCTTTAAAAAAGAATATAATAACACAGGAAACTTTAATGAAAAAGTAACCCTTAATCATGTACAATCTGGAATTTATATTCTAAACATTAGTGATGGCGAAAAAAAATCTACCCAAAAGATTATTGTAGAATAAATTTAAAAAAAAATAGCAATCAACGCTTATACGCAGTTTAAATATTTTTATAATCAATAGGTTTGAAGTACAGCTTAGCACTCTTACAAATCAAGATACTTAAGATGTTTTTATTTGCCGTTAAAACTATTCATAGTTCTGTTCAACCCAGCCAAACCAAATGACTTTATTAGTTCAGTTGAAACTTTGTAGCGTTCTTTTAGTTGTTCCGATTCTTCATCGGTCCATTCTCCTAAAACATAATCTACTTGTCTACCTTTACTAAAAGCATCACTAATTCCGAACCTAAAACGGCAGTAAGCTGTGGTATTTAATTTATCCTGAATGTCTTTTAATCCGTTATGGCCCCCATCACTACCTTTTCCTTTTACTCGAATACTGCCAAATGGTAAGTTTAAATCATCCGTGATAACTAACAAGTTTTCCAAAGGAATTTTTTCTTTTGTTAACCAATACTGTACAGATTTACCACTTAAGTTCATAAACGTACTAGGCTTTAATAATATAAATGTTCTACCTTTAAATTTATAAGTGGCAACATCTCCTAATTTTTGGGTTTCAAAAATTAGAGATTCTTGAGATGCTAAATAATCTAAAATTTTAAACCCAATGTTATGCCTAGTGTTCTCATATTTTTCACCAATATTTCCTAAGCCTACTATTAAGTATTTTTTCATAACCACTACGTCTTCTATATAATTTTTCTTTTTAAATAATTTTAACAACCATGAATGTATCATAATGCTTGAAATTTACTTATTATGATTAATCGTTGCTTTAGGCTTGCAACGGCATTCTTTAGTTTTTTTAAACCAAAAATATACAGTGAAAAGTTGACCATCACTTATGCATAAGCAAACTCCATATAATATATGTAAAAATAAAAAAGCATCCTGAACTTTACAGAATGCTTTTAATATTTTATTTGTTAAGAATAGATTTATTCTTGAGCTGCTGGTGCCTCTGCTCCTTCTGCTGCTACTTCTTCATCTTCATCATCAACGTCAATTGATGTTCTAGAACGTCTTACTAAACATACCACGGTGTTATCTGGGTGCATAAATTTATATGCATCATTTTGCAAAGTAGTTATATAAAGTTTGCTACCAATTTTAAGAGGTGTTATATCTGCCTCTATAAAATCTGGTAAGTTAGCTGGTAACGCTTTTACTTTTAAGCTACGTCTGTTTTTACGTAAAACACCACCATTTTTAACACCACGAGAATTACCTACAAATACTACAGGAATATCCATGGTTATTTCTTTATCTTCGAACAACTGATAAAAATCTACGTGTAAAATCCTGTCTGTTACAGGGTGAAATTGAATATCTTGTAAGATAGCATTAAATTTTTCACCACTTTTTAAAGCAATCACAACTGTATGCGCATTTGGTGTGTATACAAGTTTAGAGAATGCTAATTCTTCTGCTGTGAAATGAACTGGCTTATCTCCTCCGTATAATACGCAAGGAACCTGACCAGCATTACGTAAGGCTTTTGTTGCTTTTTTGCCCACGCTTTCTCTTTGAGATCCGTTGATTGTAATTGATTTCATTTTTAAAATTTATAGTTATTTATTAATATTATTATTTATACAGTTACCAAAATGGCATAATCTTGGTAGTTAAATCTTTCTTTCAGATTTGTTCAAGTTAAACTACATTACAAATTTTGAACTAATAGATTTATTGTTGTGAACTTTTTCCATAACTTCAGCAAATAAATTGGCACAACTCAAAACCTTTATTTTATTACTTAACGTTTTTACTGGTATAGAATCGGTTACAATAAGTTCTTCTAATTTAGAATTATTTAAATTATCATAAGCTTTTCCAGACAATACAGGATGTGTACAAATGGCTCTTACACTTAATGCACCACGTTCCATCATCAAGTCTGCTGCTTTTGTTAACGTTCCTGCCGTATCTACCATATCATCTACCAAAACTACATTTTTACCAGTTACATCTCCAATAAGTTCCATATGAGAAATGATATTAGCTTTAGCGCGTTGTTTGTAACATATTACAACATCAGACCCTAAAGCCTTTGAATAAGCGTAAGCTCTTTTAGACCCCCCCATATCAGGCGAAGCAATCGTTAAATTATCTAAATTTAAGCTTTGCAAATAGGGTAGAAAAATTGTTGACGCAAATAAATGATCCACAGGTTTCTCAAAAAAACCTTGTATTTGGTCAGCGTGCAAATCCATAGTAATAATTCGAGTTGCTCCAGCAGCCTCCAACATTTTTGCAACTAATTTTGCTGCTATTGGCACACGAGGCTTATCCTTTCTATCTTGTCTTGCCCAGCCAAAATAAGGTAAAACAGCTGTTATATGTCTTGCTGAAGCACGTTTTGCAGCATCTATCATCAACAACATTTCCATTAAATTTTCTGGCCCTGGATTAGTAGAACCTATAATAAAAATACGTGTACCCCTGATAGATTCTTCATATGACGGCTGAAATTCCCCATCACTATATGTGGAGGTTATAACATTACCTAATTCAACGCCGAATGACTTAGCTATTTTTTCGCCAAGCTCTTTACTTTGCGTACATGCAAAAATTTTGGCTTCGGTAATAACAATTGGCATAGTTAACTTGTTGTTTTAGAGCGCGCAAACACTACGTGATTTTTAACGAGGTGCAAATTTATACATTTATTTGAACCTAAAAAGGATATTGCAGAGTATTTTTGTGTTTAATATCAAAAAAATATATATTTTTGCATCTCCAAAAGCTCAAGTGGCGGAATTGGTAGACGCGCTGGATTCAAAATCCAGTTCCTTTGGAGTGTGGGTTCGATTCCCACCTTGAGTACAGATAAAATCCGTAACATAATTGTTTACGGATTTTTTATTAAAATTTTACTTATTTCTCATCTAGATTTAATTGACTTTCCCATTGGATATCTATGTATTTCCAAGTAATATCTTCATTTTTCACATCTATAACCATAAAGCCTTCTTCATCATAATGCACATCATCTCCTCTATCATCTTTCCTTCTCCAACTTGGCCTTCCTGCTGTTGATCCTCCCGTAATAAAACGCGTTTTATTTTGAACATTAATATCTTCAAGCCAATGCAAGTGCCCTTGCAGCACCAATTTAAGATTTAAATTATTGAACATTTTTAATATTTCATCCCTATTATATATCCAAAGATTATTTGGCACCACTTTAATTTTTTCCTTTTTTGGATACCGTTGATTATATGCTGAAATAAAAGGAATATGCGTAGTTATAACTATTGGGGTATTGGCATCTAATTGAGCTAAATCCTTTTTTAACCATTCTTTTTGTTCTTCATCAATTAATCCAATATAGCGTTGATCTTTTTCTTCAATTGAGCATAATGAAATAAAATGCCACCCCTTATGGTCAAAAGAATAGTATCTTTTTCCAAAATAACGTTCGTACATACCATATTTATAATCTGGATGGTTTTTATCAACATCACTTTCTTTATAGATTCCAAACAGCTCATGATTTCCTATGGTGTTATAAACGGGCACATTAATTTTTTTAATGCTATTACTATAATATTGAAATAATGAATCAGACCGATTAAAATTGCCTCTAAGCACATCATATACCAAATCTCCTCCAGTCACCACAAAATCAACATTTAATTTATTTACAGAATCAATTACTTTTTGAAAAGCTTCTTGTGCACCGCGTTCTGGCTGAAGGTGGACATCTGTTATAAAAACAAAAGAAAAATCCTGAGAAGTTATTTTACTTGAATTGGCTGATGCTTTATTTTGAGCACTGATATGCAGCGAAATAATAGTTAATGCAATTATCAATATTTTTTTCATAGTTTATTTTTTATTCTTTTAAGGTATTTAGTCTTGTCAGCTTCATACGTTTCAACTTCTTCTTTATCATAGCGAGTTTCGAAGTCTTTGGTTGGGATAAGCGATTCAACAGGAAGGTTTTCAGCTTCCATAAATTCCATCTTACCAATGTCATTTTTAGTAATTGTAAATGAATCATAAACATCTCCTAAAACTGTTTTTGATACATATTTTAACTGACTTTGTGAGACATGTATTTCTTGATACAATTGTATTGAAGATCCTGCCCGCTCTATCCAATCGCTAAACTGGATGGCATTCTGATAAGGCCCAGCAACAGACACCGCATAAACTGGGAAATCTGCCCCCATTCTTCCTCTAGCATATAAATGTTCATGACCAGTAAATACCAAAGGAACATTATATTTTTCCAACAGTGCTTTTATTTCTGGAAAGCGAATATTAGGTGGACGATTTCTTGCCAATCCAGCCATGGCATGATGGAACGTTACAAATACCCAATCCCCTTCAAATTCTTTTAATACTTTTTCTAGCCAAGCATAGGTTTCTTCGCGCTGTTCAGATGTTATTTTTGCAGAAGTATCTATGGAAATAACTCTAATATTATTATAATCTACAAAATATGTTTGTCCCTCTTGTCCAATTGGTCCATTTTCTGGAAAAGAAAAATTAAGATGCCAAAGCGGCGCAATTTCCTTGGTTTCTTTAGCGACCCATTTATGTTCGTGGTTTCCTGGTGTGGCAATGGTGGGTATATTTTGAAAAGCCCATCCACCAGCAGGAAAAAATTCATTCCAATTTTCTTTATTCAATCCCCCTCTATGGATTAAATCTCCTGCAAACAACATAAACTTAGAGTCCGGATTGGCCAATACAGCCTGCCTTAAGGTTCTACTACCTAAAGAATGAATATAACGTTGAACATCTCCAAAATATAAAAACTTAAAAGGCTCATTTTGACCTGTAGCTGTTTTAAATTCAGACCATTCAGACCATAAATCCATATTTCCTACCCTATAAGAATACATGGTATTAGGTTTTAAATTTTCTAGATTAATTGTATGATAATACCACAGTCCATCCTCAGAAGTTAATGAATCTGTTTTGGCTTTCATATTCTGAATACTTTTTTCAAAAAATGGTGACGCCGTAGCCTCAGTGAATTCAATATAACTTTCTGAAACATAACTCCTTGTCCTCCAAGAAATCGCCTGACTATTCTCTGGAGAAGTTTTCCATGTAAGTTTAATATGATGAGGGAATTGTTCCAAAAGACTGTTATTATAAACCTCCGTTTGCAGCTCTTTACAACTAAAAACGGTTGCTAGGAGAGAAATGAGTAAAAAGATACTTTTTTTCATTTTAATGTGATATTTAAAGCCCTTTTATATTTAACTATAAAAGGGCTGTTAATTTTAGAATTTTGGGTTTTGTGGCATTTCCTTTTCTAAAT